>NZ_JBWPJQ010000008.1:0-103300 GCF_056583915.1 Fannyhessea sp. C0108B2
TAAGTTTAAAAACATAATCGTATTTCATACAAAACCCCTTTCACTGGTTTTGTCCAGTAAAAGGGGTACATATCATCGAGTGAGTCAGCGTGGACTTATTTTTTACTCTATTACAAAAGTTGCATGTTAAAGCATTACTCTTACAACCTGCAAAAAAGTGCATACACTATTTATCTTTAGAACCTTTAAGAGAAGGATAAAATGTTGCGCTGCTAAAGACATCTTTAATGGTCTTTCCATTAATAAAGCCAAGCATAAGAAATTCATCTACGGTTGCAACCAATTCGCTACAATCAACAAAGTGATTTTTTGCATTTCTAAGGCTTGTATCTTGCGCACGCCATGCTTCGTAATTTGCATCGGTCAAATAGTAAACATCGTTATCTACCTTCATATATACCGAATGGTGCGTATGCAGATAATCGGCCAGCTGGTCATAATTGATGTCGAGTACCTCATCAGATTTCTTACCCATGATGCATCCTTTCTCATGGTTTACTAATACTTTTATTGTATCGTGCAACAAGCAAAAAACTATGAGATTTAGGCAAGCGAACATATTCTTGTGGTAAGCGTAAGGATAAGATGTATTTATTTATTTCGTTTGAGTCGAGATGTGCTTGTATATATATGCCCTAAGTTCTTCTACACTTGAACACAAAGGATTTGCTCCCAGTTGTATAAGCTCGTCTTTATCTCTAAAGCCCCAGCTGACGCTTGCACACCTACAATGCGCGTTGCGTGCAGTTTGTATATCAACTTCGGAATCACCTACATACAAACAGCGCTGAGGCGTTGTATTAAGCTTGGCCATCATTGCAAACACATGATCTGCCGCCGGTTTTAACGGGTATGCATCACTAGCTCCTGCGTATGCATCAAAGCAGCTAGCAAAATGAGTATCTACCAGCGCACGCACATCGCAATCAGGCTTATTAGAAAGCACGCCAAGTTTAACATGAGCTTGCTTTAAGTGTCTTAACAGCGAAATTATCCCTTCATATGGAGAAGTTTTTTCTGCATGATGTGTGGCATAATATGCACAAAACGTATCAAATGCTTTTGTATAAAGCTCGGGCTTGGTACCATCACCCACACACTGCTTCATGAGGTTGCGTGCTCCATTGCCTAGATATGCGCGAACTTGACTTGTTGAGCACGGCGTGCATCCGTTGGTAACAAGTGCATAATTAACCGCTGCAGCTAAATCATGAAGTGTATCTAGAATAGTGCCATCCATATCAAAGATAACAGCATTGATTGGGGCGTCATCGCAAGTGGTAGTGTCTCTTTGAAGTGCTGCATCTAAAGCAGATTCTTGTGCATGGCATGTGCTATCAGATGGAAGCGAATTGTTTGTGTGCATTATTGTAGGCGCGTCCGAAAGTGATGAATTGCAAGAATAAGCAAAACGCATACGTAAACTCCTTATGTGCAAAAATTAAGCTGTAAAGAGTATACGTCTACCTGTATGCATGTGACATAAGATGCTTAAATCGTCCATCTTTTATATCTTGATGGGGTATTATTCAACACATCCGCCTTACGCGGAACCCATTGATAATTGCTATAACGGTTTCACCAGAGACTTATGTCACATCAGTCCCACCCGTAGGCGCATAGCCTATTGATAATGCAGCGATTCCACAGGATCAAGCATGGCAGCGCGTCTTGCAGGATAAAAACCAAATATAATACCTATGCATACACAAATTCCCACCGCTAAGGCAACAGATTTTGCATCAATAGCCGCGTTGACATGCATTTGCATAAACATCGAAACCAGTACAGCTAAGCCTTGTGCACATAAAAATCCTAAGAGCATGCCAATAATGCCGCCAGTAACGCACAGGCAAACCGATTCAAGGAGGAATTGTTTGGTGATGTCATGGCGTTTGGCGCCTAAAGCCTTTCTTAAGCCAATTTCGCGAATACGCTCTGACACATTGGTAAGCATCATGTTCATAATACCAATACCACCGACGAGCAAAGATATACCTGCTATACAGCCTACCATCATCTGAAAACCACTCATAAAGCTGTTAAACCCTTTTGTTGCGCCTTCAACCGATTGAACAGCAAAGTTAGGAATTTTGTTAGGTGCATCTTTATCGCTTTTGTAGTTAAAACGAGAAGAAATCCATTCCTTGGTGCGTTTTTCCGTTTCTTCAACTTTATTTTTATCGTCAACAACACCTAAAAGTTCCGTACACGACATCGAGTGACTCATGCGCATCTGAAGCGTTTTAAGCGGTGTAAAGAGTTGGACAGTTTTTCCTGCAAACCCAAGGGATGGCATGTTTGCACTTTCTGCAATTCCAACAATGGTATAGGGACGTCCTTTTAAGCGTATTGTTTTTCCAATTGCCTGTTCACACAATGATTTTTCTTCTTGTGCCGAAAGCGAAGGGGTAGAGGAGTTTCCTTTAGGCTTACTATCTGCTTCCTGTACTTCTTGCTTGGTTGCCGACGCGCTTATTTTTGAGTGAATGATGCCTTCGGAGTTAAGCTCAAAAAGCTCCTTTACACTTGTTTTATCAAGCATAATAACATCTGAGCCTTCCGCATATTGTGAATTAGCAAAGCTACTTCCTGCAATAATCTCAATACCTTGAGCAGACAAGTATCCTTTACTAATGCCAGTAACTTGGGCATTGACGACACCTGAGCTCACAGAAATAGTATCAGATGCCATTGCAACTCCCATAAAATCGCGATATGTGGGAATGTCGCCTTTAATCTTTGCAATATCGGCTTCTGACCAGCTATCCTTATCTTGATACATAGTAACGTAGATTAATTTACTGCGCTCAAGTCCAAGTGAGGACGATAAGGCATTTTGAATACCACCAATAAGGGAAGTCATAGATATAACTGCGGTAATTCCAATTACAATTCCTAAAATGGTAAGAATTGAGCGTCCTTTATTAGCTTTGAGCGCTTCCCAGGTTTCAAAACATAAATCACGTACGTTCATGTTAGGCCTCTTCCGTGGCGTGTACTTTTCAAAACAGCTTGTTTTTCTTCTTCATCGCTTAAAAGATGTCCGTCACGAATGTGAACACAACGATCTGCCCACGTTGCAACTTCGGGATCGTGTGTAATAAGGATAATTGTTTTTCCTTGGTTTTTGAGCTGTTTGAACGTATTAAGCACCATTTCACTTGTTGCGGAGTCAAGGTTGCCCGTTGGTTCATCGGCAAGAATAACAGCTGGATTGTTTACCAATGCTCGTGCGATTGCAACACGTTGCATTTGGCCACCCGATAGCTCATTTGACTTGTGATTGTAATACGTTGCAGGTAATCCAACCGATTCTAAGCACCTGCACGCTCGTTCAAAACGTAAGTGTGCTGGATATTTTGAATAGACTAAGGGCAACGTTACGTTTTTAAGTACCGTGGCACGTGGTAACAAGTTGAATGACTGAAAAACAAAACCCAAGCGCTTTGCTCTAATAGTTACCAGTTCGTCGTCAGAAAGTGTGGCAATATCTATTCCTTCAAGAAAATAGCTTCCTTGAGTAGGTGTATCAAGACAGCCAAGAATATTCATAAGCGTTGATTTACCCGAACCCGAAGGCCCCATAATACATAGAAATTCACCTTGTTCTACACAAAGAGAAACCCCTTTAAGCGCATGAACACTTCCTGCTTTTGATTCATAGACGCGATGAATATTTTTTATATCCACAACAGCACTCATACCTATCCTTCCTAATTTTGTGAGGAGGAGTCGTCTGAGCTTGCATTGCGTTTGAGGCTTGTGCCTTCAGCTACACCTTCGATTGCTGTTTGTGAGCCACTCCGTGCAATTACGTTTACAGCATGCTTGGTAAAACTCTTTGCATTGCCATCGTGATTGTCGTCTAAAACATATACATACGATGTTCCGTCTTCTTCAACGATGCAGGAAGTTGGTACTACAAGAGCGTTTTTTACCTCTTGGGTAACAATTTCTACGTCGGCAGTCATACCGCATTTGATTGATTCATGAGGCTTGTCAATAAGAACATCAACTGCATAATTTGCCATAGTATTGGTTGTGGCACCAATTTGACTTGATGCTACCGCAGCATTTTCCGCTGTACTTGCTATATTTTCTACCACAGCATCACAGGTAACACCAGGCAACGCGCTGAACGTTACTTTTGCTTGCTGTCCAGGTTTTATTGCAGAAATATCAATTTCGCTGACGCTAAGACGAACGCGCATCTTTGAAAGATCGGCAATTTGGATGAGTATGCCATTTTCGGGGTTTTGCCCAATGCTTCCTGCCATACCTGCAGTAAGTGAACCAACCGCCGCTCCTCGTTTTGCGTTCATGGTGATAACGTTACCGTCGCATGGGGCTACAACCGTGCGTTTGTTTGCTTTTTCGCGCGCGTCATCAACGGCTGACTGTGCTTGATCGGCGGCTAATTTTGCCTGATCAATAGCACTTTGAGCAGAGGCTACACTTTCGTAAACGGTATCTGGATCTGGAAGTGCTTTTTGGACTTCTGCACTAGGTGCACTGTTGTATTCATTGAGTGCTTTACGATAGCTAGCGTAAGCTCGTGAATACGCATCTCGTGCACTTTTTACCTGCTTCTTTGCAACATTAAGCTGGTTTTGTGCAGTTTGCACCGCTTTATCAAGTGTATCGTTTTTGATAGTAAATAGTACGTCACCTTTTTTTACGTTGGCTCCTTGGTTTACGCGGACTTCATCAATAATGCCATCGACCTCTGGAGTAACTACGGTATTAGAAACAGGCTCTGCCGTACCCGAAGTTTTTATGGTACTGGTAAAATCGTGCTTTTCTACCGTTGCGAGAGGTGCGTCTTGCGCTGAATTGCGAGACTTTGAAAGAAATGATCCTACAACACCTGCAATAATGAACAAAACACATATACCCAGAATAGACAAACCGATGATTTTATTTTTACGGCGCTTTTTCTTGCGCAACTCCATGATGGCGTTAAGTGCTTGATTGGCATCTGCTTCGTCTTTTTTTAGAGTTGACATATTTTGAACAGGTACTTGGTTATTTTGAGGGAGGGGAGGCACTGTATTGGTGTTTTTCTTAAACATGACTCATCCTTTGTAGGGGTTTGCTTATAGCAGTATTGTACCAAAACATTTGTTTGTCTATGGAGTTCTTTTCTTACATTTTTGTAAGATTTCTTTAAGACATGCAGCTAAAGCATATACGCGATATACAGCCCAAGTTTTTACGTGGATTGTACAGCTCAAGTGTACTTGTGCAACCCTTGGGCACTACAGCGTATCGTGTGAGCCCTTGGGCACTGCAGCGTGTTCTGCAGTCCTTGAGTATCGCCACGCGGCGCGTGCCTAGATAATTTAGATTATTAAAGGAATATGAGCAATAAGCATGTACACTCAAACATTTTGTTATATTCTTTTTAAGTTATACAGCTCAGAGTCATAACTAAAACCATGTTTGCAAGCGTTTTAGTCACAGCTACACTGAGCCATGTAAACACTGGGTTTTCAGTTTGGATTACAAACGTACAAAGAGGTGGGGTATGGCGTTTTCTATGCATACGCATACATGCGGTGAACTTCGTGCACACGATGTTGGCAGCACGGTTACGTTAACTGGTTGGGTATGGCATCGTCGTAATCTTGGCGGCTTAATTTTTATTGATCTTCGAGATCGAAGCGGCTATACACAAATTGCATGTGACCCTAACTTTAAAGACGGCGTTGCTTTTAATACCGCGCAAGACATAAGACCCGAATGGCCTGTTTTGGTTTCGGGAACTGTTCGTCTGCGTCCCGAAGGTCAAGCAAATACTTCTATGCCAACAGGCGAAGTAGAGGTATTGGTTGATACTATTGAAGTTCTTAATACGTCACAAACACCTCCCTTTCAGATCGAAGATAAAATAGACTTATCTGAGGATATGAGTCTTACCTATCGCTACTTGGACATTCGTCGTCCACGTGTGCTCAACAATCTTAAATTACGTAGCAACTTTGCCCATGCGTTGCGTCAGGCGTTTCACGAACATGATTTTATCGAAGTTGAAACACCTGCGCTCTTTAAGTCAACTCCAGAAGGTGCGCGCGATTTTTTGGTTCCTTCACGTGTTCGCGCAGGTCATTTTTATGCATTGCCACAATCTCCTCAGCTGCTTAAAGAATTGCTGATGGTTGGTGGTGTTGAGCGTTACTATCAAATTGTAAAATGCTTTAGAGACGAAGACTTTAGAGCCGATAGACAGCCCGAGTTTACGCAAGTAGACGTAGAGATGAGTTTTGTAACTCAAGAAAATATACTTGATATGGCAGAGGCAATCTTGTCTAAGGCGTTCACGCAGGTAGGCGTAAAATTCCCTCAGCATCTTGAGCGCATGCAATACTGGGATGCTATGGATACCTACGGTTGCGATAAGCCTGATACGCGCTTTGGCATGAAAATGCACAATGTTACCAAACTGGTTGAGCACAGTGCATTTAAAGTATTTTCGCAAGCAGCTCAACATGGTCAACGTGTTGTAGGTATGTGCGCTAAAACCGCTGGTAACTGGGGTAGATCTCGCATTGATAAGTTGGCTGATGTGGCAAAGAAAAACGGCGCTGCAGGCCTTGTGTGGATAGCGTTGCACGACGATGGCTCAATTAAAAGCCCTATTGCTAAGTTTTTACAAGAGGACGAAATTCACGCGCTTTGCGCCGAAATGGAAGCACAACCTGGAGATTTGCTGCTCTTTATTGTTGATAAACGCCTTGTAGCCGACCAAGCAATGGGTGCTTTGCGTCTTCATTTGGCTGATGAGCTGTCTATTAAGCGATGTGGTCACAGCTTCTTATGGGTGGTAAATTTCCCGCTTTTCCATTGGGATCCCGAGCGTAATGCCTATGCATCTGAGCACCAGCCGTTTACACTACCTCGCGCAGAAGATATGGATAAGCTTTCAGTTGATCCATTGTCGGTTGGTTCATACACGTATGACTTTGTTATGGACGGATATGAAGCAGGCGGTGGCGGTATGCGTATTCACGATGCCGAGCTTCAAATGCGCATTCTTAAAATGCTTGGCTTTACCGAGGAACGCGCTCGTGCGCAGTTTGGCTTCTTACTGGATGCTCTTACTTTTGGCGCGCCTCCCATGGGTGGTTTTGCGTTAGGCCTTGATAGAATTTGTATGCTTTTAGCAGGTGCAGATTCAATTAGGGATGTGATTGCTTTTCCAAAATCTACGTCCGCGTCTGATCTTATGAGCGCGGCACCGTCTGTCGTAAGTACGCAACAATTGAGCGATTTACACTTACGTGTAGTGGAAGATGACAAGTAAATATAAACTGTATACATAAATACGGTGTATGCATAATTGTTAACTCTGGCATACTTTACGATGATTTTAACCTCGTAAAGTATGCCTTTTTAGGTATATACATATTGTATATTCAGCTATGATTCAGCGATATAAAAAAATTATATAAGCGCCATTCAAATAAGAAAGTTAACTATGTATCCTATTCTTTTCGGGTAAAATTCTTTCATCTTGGTAAAGGCTTGCCTGTTAGCAGGCATGAGTAGGAGATGAATATGAAACACTTGAAGAGAAAAGCCCTTGTTGCCTCAAACGTAGGTAGAGCTGCTGTTGCAACTGGACTGTCGCTTTCCATGTTGGCAGGTAGCCTTGTTACATTACCTGCGGTTTCTTTTGCTGCCGATGCGCCTCAGAGCGAATTTTCAAAGTATGCTGCACTTGTTAAAAAGTATGCTGCAAGTAAAGACCTGAGTCCCGAGCAACAGAACCAGCTTAAGCGTGAGGTAAACGCCGCGAAAGATGACTATAAAGAATCTCTTAAAAGTCCTTTCAAAAAATATGCTGAAGCAGTTCAAGAGTATGCAAATAGTGGTAAGCTCAATAAAGATCAACAGCAAGCATTAAAAAATCATGTTCAACAGACAAAAAAGTCTTGGGATGTTGCAAAATCAGGGGATAATACACCTGCTAACCCAGGTGATAATACACCTGTAAACCCCTCTGCGAGCGCTGCAAACTCAGGTGATACTACACCTGCAAACCCCTCGGCTATTCAACGCTATGCACAATTGCTTCAAAAGATTAATTCAGGTACGTTATCTGCAGAAGAATTAAAATCAGCCAAGGCAGAGGCTAACGAACTTTACAACGATGTTGTTAAACACTCTCATAAGTTAAGTGCTATTCAACGTTATGCGCAACTGCTTGAAAAGATTAATTCGGGTACGTTATCTGCAGAAGAGTTAAAATCTGCCAAGGCAGAGGCTAACAAACTTTATAAGGAGATTATACAAGGTTCTCACAACGACAAACCAGAAAACGAAGATCATAAAGACACTGATGAACAGCCATCCGACACCAATAAGGATAATGGCAAGCAGGGAGACAAACAAAAGGGAACTCCTAAAACATCTGATCCGTTTGGTATTTCTGGCCTTTTAGGCAGTGTTGCTGGTTTAGCGACACTTGGAGCGGGATTTGTAGCTCGTAAACGCTTTTAAGTAATCTTGCACATTTAGGTATATAGTGCGATTATAAAAGCTCTCCTTTCGTAAAGAAAAGAGAGCTTTTTTGCACAAGCACACGCTTTCAGCATGTATATTCATCGGGTGCTTTCAACACGTATGTTCCAATAATGCTATGCACGCAATTGCTTGAGTTTAGTGCTGCCGTGTTGCATCCAATGTCCTTTATAGTAATACAGCGCAAAGAACGCTGCGGTAGCAACCCACGAGACGGGATATCCAACCAGTATCGTTTCAAGGGTGGGATGGATCGGCATAAGAATCATAATCCATGCAACACGAAGAATACAGGTACCAATGATAGTTATAATCATTGGGCCCATGCTTTCGCCCGAACCACGTATGGTTCCCGAAAAAATATCCATAATGGTGTAAAAAATAGAAAATGGCGTATTAAACATTAAAATCATCAGCGTAATTGCAATTACCGTTTCGTCGCTTACAAATACGCGCGCAAATGGATGCGCAAATATCATAACAATAACAGTAAAGCTACCTATGATAATAAGTGCAAGTACCATGGCAGTATAGAGTCCACGCTGCATGCGTTTGTAATTACGCGCTCCAAAGTTTTGAGCTGCAAATGTAGTAACAGATGATCCAATTGCCTCTGAAAGCATCCATACAAAGCACGTCATACGGCATGAAAGACCCCAAGCGGCAATTGCATGCGGCCCAAACATGTTAACGCTACTTTGTACAATAATATTAGAAAAGCCAAACATAGAGCCTTGTATGGCAAGGGGAAAACCACATTTAAGCATTTTAGTTGCAATGGCAGGATCGATAGTAATATCACGAATTACCAGAGCCCAACACCCATCGGTGTGTGTTAATTTATATAACGTTAAAGCAGAACCCCAGATAAGCGAGATAAGCGTTGCAAAACCACAACCAAGCGTTCCTAGACCAAAACCTGCTACAAAGAGTATATCTAACAGGGCGTTTACAACGCAGGTTGATGCTACGATGATTGACGGAGTTTTTGTATCACCAACTGCACGTTGAAGCGCGCTTCCAATGTTATAAATAATAGAAAAAATCATCGACGCCATAAATATATGCACAAAGTTTAAGGTATCGCCAATAATTTCTTGAGGTGTATCCATCATTTCGAGGATGGTTTGTGCAAATATGGTTCCTATAACCGAAAAAACAATACCGCATACAACGGCAAGACCCATGGCAGTATGTACACCGTCATGGACACGCTTGTAATCTTTTGCACCAAAATATTGGCTTACGATAACACCACAGCCAACTCCTAATCCAAGCGAAAAGCTAATTACAAGGTCACAGAGGGCACCGCACGATTGAAGCGCAGCAAATGCATTAGTCCCTGCAAATTTACCTACAACCCAAGCGTTGCATAGCAGCTGCAATTGCTGAAAAAAGGAGCTTAAAAAAACAGGGTAACATAAGGTGATAAGCTGTTTCCAGATAACGCCTGTGGTTGTATCAAGAGAGCCGTTGTTAGTAAGTTTTTTATCTGATGTATCTTGAGTTGTGCGCAGCGTAGACATATTATCTGCAGCTACTAAGCCTTGTTCTGCCTGCAAAGAAGAAGCGTTTTTATCGTGCGTAGTGCATGCTTGTTTAGATACATCTTTAGTTTGAGGATGAGCGGATATAGTATCAGGGTTGCAGACAGACCGCGCGCTATGAATCATCGTATGCACGCGGGCAATAAAATTGAATTTACAGATATGTTTACCCATCCGATTTTGTAACCGCTTTCCTTTATTTGTTTTGATATTTTAGACATTAAACGTTCAGTATATAACCGCTGTTGGTATGTATATATCAACAGTTTGAGAATAACGTTTATATCACATAATCACGATGGCATATGCATACAAGATGTACATGTTATAGGAATAAACACTATGAAAAAGCTCCCCATGTACATGTGTTTGGTTACAAGCATCAAATACATAGAGAGCTCATTTGTTATAAATTGCTATTTTATACGTAGAATAACATGGAGTTATAGCTTGGAACAGGCCACATGCTGCTATCACAGATGCATTCCATGCTGTCAACGGCATTTCTGAGCGTCTTCATGCGCGGAATGATTTCGTCACGATATGCGTCATCGTGCGCCTTGGGGTCTGTAATGGCATGAGCACGTTTATTTGCCGCTTCGAGATCTTTACATGCCGCGTCAATGCTGGCGATACCATCGGTAAGAACTTGTACCGTTTGTTTAGTTGCAACGTCGGTAATGCCGATGTGCTCTTTTGTTTCAACTCCTTGTGCAAGCTTGCTAGAATATGAATACAGCGCAGGTAGATACATGGTTTTAACCATATAAACCATGGTGTTTACCTCGATATTCATAAGCTTTGCATACTGTTCTGCTTGCGCAACATAGCGAGCGCGCTGCTCTTTTGCTGTTAAAACATTAAATTTCTCAAAGAATTGTAAATTCTTGGGTTCAATCATGCATGGCAGAGCATCAGGCGTTGTCTTGTTGTTGGGAAGTCCACGACGTTTGGCTTCTTGTTCCCAATCGCTCGAATAACCGTTACCTTCAAAGAGAATTCTTTCGTGTGCTTTAAGAGTTTTTGTAACCCATGCCATGGCCGACTCAACAAATTTGTCAGAGCTTACATGTTCAAGATCGTCAGCAAATTTTGAGCATTGCTCGGCAACAGCCGTATTAAGAACTACATTTGAATCAGAAAGGTTTTGTTGCGAGCCACACATACGGAATTCAAATTTATTACCCGTAAAGGCAAAGGGGCTGGTACGGTTACGGTCTGTGTTATCGCGAAGCAAGTTAGGAAGAGCCGGAACTCCTAAGTCTACTTCTTCACCGCCATGAGCGCTTACATGTTTACCATTGATAAGTGCTTGAACAATTGGGGAGAGCTCATCTCCTAAAAAGACCGATACAATTGCAGGTGGAGCTTCGTGGCCACCTAAACGGTGGTCGTTACCACAAGAAGCAACAGACGCGCGCAAAAGATCGGCATGTTCGTCTACTGCTGCAATTAAGCAGGTAAGAAATACCAAAAATTGAAGATTTTCATCGGGTTCATCGCCGGGCTCAAGGAGATTTTCTCCATCCGCGGCAAGTGACCAGTTGTCATGTTTACCAGAGCCATTCACATAATCAAATGGTTTTTCGTGCTCAAGGCAGGCAAGACCATGATGAGTTGCCATAAGCTTAAGTTTTTCCATAGTGAGCAGGTTGTTATCAATTGCTAATGAACCTTGCTCATAAATAGGCGCCATTTCATGCTGGCATGGTGCCACCTCGTTATGTTTGGTGCGCATAGGAATGCCAAGTTTCCAAAGCTCATCATCAACTTGCTTCATAAACGCATTAACGCTGGGGCGAATTGCACCAAAGTAGTGCTCTTCCAACTCTTGGCCTTTAGCTGGCTCACAGCCAAAAAGCGTTCTACCAGTAAGAATTAAATCGGGACGAGCTTTGTAATCTTGTTCGCTCACCAAGAAATATTCTTGTTCTGGTCCACAATTGGTGACAACGCGTTTTGGAGTTCTGCCAAAAAGCTTAAGAACACGTTTTGCTTGTTGTTCTACAACAACTTCTGAACGAAGCAAAGGCGTTTTCTTATCCAATGCTTCACCTGTATACGAGATGAAAGCAGTTGGTATGCAAAGTACCTCATCTTTAATAAAAGCAGGACTCATGGGATCCCATACGGTATATCCGCGTGCTTCAAAGGTTGCACGAAGCCCACCTGACGGAAAAGACGAGCCGTCGGTTTCGCCTTGAACCAGCTCTTTACCCGAAAATGCCATCAAAATAGTGGTATCGCCTTTAGGCGTTAAAAAGCTGTCGTGCTTTTCAGATGTTATACCAGTAAGTGGTTGAAACCAGTGTGTAAAGTGCGTTGCACCCTTTTCAAGAGCCCACTCTTTCATAGCGTGAGCAATATCATTTGCAATATCAAGATCAATGGGTTTACCTTCATCAATTACGCGACGAAGTGCTTTATAGGTTGGCTTGGGGAGCCTATCCTGCATGTCTGCATCGGTAAATACTAAACTTCCGTATTCTTGCGACACTTTATCTTTTGCCATCGTTCACCTTTCTAAACTTTGTGTTTTTCTAGGTATACCATGCGTTAGCCTCTATGTTTTACCTGTGTATACGTTGATATACACAAGGCGTTGGCAACACAACTATTGTGAAACATGTTTTTGGTTATATTGCATGAGAATTTTATTTTACACATTCATGAAAATGAGCTGTCCTTTCGATTTATTATGTTTATAGAAATGAAATATAAACTGTACGCTTGAGTCACGTACAATAGGTACATAAAGTTATAAGGAGTATCTATGAGTAACGTATTACATGCTAATTCAAACGCTGATTCAAATTCTAATTCTTCTGAAAAAAATGGCACTCAACCTGCCGAAAATACGGTTATGCAAGATCTTTCTCAGGCGTTTGACGACCATAATAAAACATCATGTGCGCCCACGTCTGCTCCGAAACCTAGAGAAGGCTTACCCTCGCGTTATACCAAAACGATTGCTGTTATAGATGGTAATTCCCTTATGCATCGTGCTTTTCACGCAATTATGCAGCCTATGAGTGCCCCCGATGGTCGATCAACTAATGCCTTACTTGGTTTTTTTAACATGCTCATTAAGCTTGTCCGCTCGTTTTCGCCCGATGGCATAATCTGCGCGTTTGATAAAGGAAAACCACAGGTTCGCATTGACATGTTGCCTCAATATAAAGCACAACGTCCGCCCATGGATCCGTCTTTGCACGAGCAATTTCCTATGGTAAAAGATTTGCTGCGCGCGCTCCAAATACCTGTAGTTGAACTTCAGGGTTGGGAAGGCGACGATATTTTAGGCACGCTTGCACATCAAGGTGAACTTCAGGGTTACTCGATGCTTTTGTTTACTGGTGATCGTGATATATATCAGCTTGCAACAGAGCACGTAAGTGTGGTGTCTACTAAAAAAGGCGTATCTGACGTTCGTGTTATGACGCCTGAGGATGTAGATGATCTCTATCACGGCATAACGCCTAATTTGGTTCCAGATTTTTACGGCCTTAAAGGCGATACATCAGATAATATACCTGGAGTTCCCGGCATTGGTCCTAAGCGTGCAGCTGCGTTGATTGTCGAATACGGCTCGCTTGAAGGCGTTATTGCTCATGCCGATCAAGTTAGCGGTAAAATGGGCGAAAATCTTCGTAACCATATCGATGATGCGCGTCTTTCCAAGCGCGTTGCTACCATTCGTCGCGACGCCCCTATAACAGTTGATTTGTGTGCTGCCGCGTTTCCAACCTTTGATCCAGCAGAAGTTGCACGTGCATTTTGCGCGCTTGGATTTACCAATCTTGTTCCCAAGCTTTTGAGGTTTTTGCCATCGTTGAACGGCGCGGATATAAAAGGTATTATTCATGACGCAGCAACGGCTGCCAAACGCAATTCTGCAGTGTTACCTGCGAGCGCGCAGCATACGACTGTGTCCGCAGATTCGCTCACGTCGTCTGCGCGGGCGCATTCAACACAAGCTACGCCCTTGGACAGTCTGGTAGATCGCGTGCAAACAGTGCACGCTTCAGAAGAGGAACAAACGCAATCTGAAGTTAATACGTATGCACCTGATTATTCTGCTCTTTTTCCTGCATGTGTGCAAACGCAAGCACACGCATTTATCAAGCGCGTTGTCTCATGCGGTACATGGGTTGCCTGTGCTTATGAGCCTGCCTCTATGAAGAGCGCTCAGACGAACGTCCAGCCTAGTTTTGATACGCTTTTAGACACACACACCTTATGGGTAACTGATGGAACTACGCTTGCACAGTTTAGCGGTACAGATGTATCAAGCGTTTTGAAAACACTTGTGAAGTCAGGTCACGTTATAGCTCTTAACTGTAAAGCGCTTCTTCATGTTCTCTATCCGCCCGTGAGTAGCGAGCCTGCTTCTTTGGAGCTTTCAGATATTTCAATTGCCACGTTGTTTGATGTGGGTTTGGCTGCATACTTGCTAAATTCCGATGCTAACGATTATTCCTGGCAAACTCTATGCAGTGCGTATCTTCCAACATTTGTGTATCCCGATACCACAGACGATACAGACGAACCTAATGAATATGCGCTCGAAGCAATTGCGGTGCGTGCTTTGTACCCTGTATTGCGCGAGCTGCTTCATAAGGATGGCTCTGACGATTTATTCTACGAGCTTGAATTACCACTCATTCCAGTTTTGCTTCATATGGAGCGTAACGGTATTTATTGCGATAAGCACCTGCTTGCCGAGCAATCGCGCGCCCTTTCGCATGAGCTTAATGCAATGTCTTTGGAGCTTCGACGTTTAGCGCAGCAAGACTTTAACATTGATTCTCCCATGCAGCTCAGTCATGTATTATTCGATGTGTGGGGTCTTCCAACTAAAGGGCTTAAAAAAACCAGACGTGGATATTATTCAACCAACGCTCAAACGCTTGCAAGCTTAAGCATGGCCGATGAGCGCGTTCAACTCATCCTTGATTATCGCGAGCGCATGAAGATTAAGAACACCTATTTGGATGCTTTGGTACATGATATTCGCAGTGACGGGCGTATCCATTCAACGTTTAATCAGACAATTGCTGCAACTGGTAGGCTTTCAAGTTCCGATCCTAATCTTCAAAACATTCCAACGCGATCTTCATTGGGTCATCGTGTGCGTAAAGCGTTTGTCCTTCCTGAAAATCATCTGTTTTTAGCATGCGATTACTCGCAAATTGAATTGCGTTTGTTAGCGCACTTGTCCAAGGACGAGCACTTAATTCATGCATTTCAATCGGGTGCAGATTTTCATGCAGCTACTGCCGCACGCATTTTTCATGTGTCGCCCGATGAGGTAACGCCGGCGTTGCGTAGCCGTGCCAAGGCGGTAAATTTTGGTATTGTGTACGGTCAGCAGGCATTTGGTTTGGCAACATCGCTTAAGATTTCGCGTAAAGAAGCGCAAGAAATGATCGATAGATATTTTGAGGCATATCCAGGTGTCAGAAAGTTTTTGGATGAAAGTGTTCAGTTTGCGCGCGAACATTCATATGTTCCAACAATGTATGGCAGAAAGCGCCATATAGCTCAAATTGATTCACGTAATTTTCAGCTGCGTTCGTTTGCCGAGCGTACCGCAATGAATCATCCGATGCAGGGAAGTGCTGCAGATATTATTAAACTCGCTATGATAGAAGTTGAAAAACAGTTTGCACAGCTTGGCCTTGCATCAAAATTGATCTTGCAAATCCACGACGAACTCGATTTTGAGGTTGTGCCCGAAGAGCTCGAGCGTGTGAGTAGTGTTGTTAAACGTGCAATGGAAGGCGTTGTTACCTTACGTGTTCCACTTATTGCAGAAATTTCGTATGCCGATAACTGGGCAGATGCAAAATAGGGGAGATTCGTGGAAAACTCAAGTTCCATAAAGGCAAAAGCTATGGAAGCAGCCCGTGCCAATTCCGCAAAACCGCAGGTCATTATTTGGACCGATGGTTCTTCACGTGGGAATCCAGGTCCTGGCGGCTATGGTGCAGTCATGCTATTTTACGATCGCGCAGGTCGCGAACATAAACGCGAGCTTTCTTGTGGTTATAGACAAACTACCAATAACCGCATGGAGCTCCTTGCTCCCATCACTGCACTCGAAGAACTTAAATTTCCCTGTAAGGTTGAATTGCACAGCGATTCGCAATATGTAATTAATGCCTTTCAGCAGCATTGGATAGATGGTTGGCAAAAGCGTGGATGGAAAACTGCCAACAAGCAGCCTGTCAAAAACGTTGATTTATGGAAACGCCTTCTACATGCTATGCAACCTCATGAAATGAGTTTTGTGTGGGTTAAAGGACATGCAGGTACCGAGCTTAATGAGCGCTGCGACGAACTGGCAACTTCGGCAGCAGATGGCGATATATCGCAATTACAGGTTGACGAAGGCTTTGAAGCTCTATCGTAATTTTTATGTGATAGTTATGCTTAAAGGTGAATTTATTTTTCGCTAAAAAGGCAAGTTTTTCTCTAGTGTGCTTATCTATGAGACGAATCAATTAAAACGGGCAACCGTAGCGGTTGCCCGTTTGTTCATGTAACGTATGTCTTTAAGAAACGCAGTTTACACAAGTTACATCATTTGCGCTTGTACAGCAGTTATTGCAACAACGCCCACGATATCATCAGCGCTGCAGCCGCGAGATAAATCGTTAACAGGGGCGGCAATTCCTTGGAGAAGTGGGCCATATGCTTCGGCTTTTGCAAAACGCTGTACCAGTTTGTATCCAATATTACCCGATGCTAAATCAGGGAAAATCAAAATATTTGCCTGACCAGCAACTTTTGAGTTGGGAGCCTTAGATTGTGCAACACTTGGAACAAGGGCTGCGTCAAGCTGCATCTCACCGTCTACCAGAAGATCTGGTTCTTTTTCTTGAGCAAGTTTTGTTGCTTCTATAACTTTTGCGGCACAATCTCCGCCAGCAGAGCCTTTGGTTGAGTAGCACAGCATTGCTACTTTTGCTTCGTCGTTCATAAAGCTTTTCCATGATTTTGCAGATGAAAGGGCAATTTCAGAAAGCTGATCGGCATCCGGGTTAATATTGAGACCTGAGTCGGCAAACAGAACAACACCGTCCTCACCAAATTCGGGACAAGAAGTACACATCATAAAGAATGCAGAAACAAGTTTGGTTCCAGGAGCGGTTTTTAAAATTTGTAAAGCTGGACGCAGGGTATTTGCGGTTGAATGACAAGCACCTGATACCAGGCCATCCGCGTCGTTACACTTAACCATCATAGTGGCAAAGTAGGTTGGATCGTCCATCTGTTTGCGAGCGTTTTCTATGGTCATACCTTTATTTTTTCTGAGCTCATAAAACGCTTGAGCATATGCTTCGTGCTTTGGTGCGCAATGTGGATCAATAACACTTACACCGTCGAGCTTAATTTCGTCTGGATTTCCCAAAACAATAAGATCTGCAAGATTTTCGGTGACTATCTTCTTTGCGGCCTCTTGGGTACGCGGATCCTCTCCTTCGGGTAATACGATTGTTTTTTTATGAGCCTGTGCTCTTTGCTTAATAGTTTGTAAAAACGAACTCATAGTGCTCCTTTAGTAATCTTCAAGCATGTTATGCTCATATGGTGTGCAGTTTTTGTTTTCCTGTATGTATGCCAGTAAAAGTAAGCTTGCGATTTTTATGTGCAACTCTGACGTACAACGAACACACGGCAGCTACAATCACAAGGTATGTTAGGTGATACACCAAGGATAAACATTACATAATGGCATGCGTAAAATATGGTAAAACATTACACAAATCCATTATGTGATGCTCATTATAAAGCTCCATGCTAAAATGAGATAAGTAAAAAAGAAAATTGTTATTTCGCGTTCTTTAGACGGTTTGGTTTGCGCGCTAAGCGTTATCTGCCGTAGATATATATATGATGAGTATGTTTGGTCGTTATCTTTTTAGCTACGTATGTATGCTGGTTGCATGCACTATGTAGTACGCACTATGTTTGCGCCTGAAGATTGAAAGGATGTTGGCTTATGAATTTACAATCGGGCTTACCTCAAGATTTTGATGCGTCTTCCTATGACGTGTTAATTGTTGGAGCAGGTTTTGCGGGAGCTGTATGCGCCCGTCGTTTTGCAGAAGCTTGTGGTTGGCGCGTGGCCGTTATCGAGCGAAGAGATCATATTGCAGGTAATGCATATGATTGTAAGGACGACGCAGGTATTCTTATCCATAAGTACGGCCCACATATCTATCACACCAATTCTGAGCGTGTGGACAGCTTCTTGTCACGCTTTACCGAATGGACAGCGTACCAGCACAAAGTTCTTGCAAATGTACACGGTAAATTTATGCCTGTACCGTTTAACCATGCATCTCTTAAAGTTGCATTTGGCGATGCGCGCGGTGAGGAACTTTATCAAAAGCTTGTAGCAACATTTGGAAAAGACAAAAAGGTTCCTATTATGGAACTGCGTAAACGCGGTGATGAGGATCTTCACGAAGTTGCAGACTACATCTACGAAAACGTGTTTCTGCATTATACGATGAAGCAGTGGGGCAAAACTCCTGATCAAATTGATCCGTCTGTTATGGGACGTGTACCCGTATTTATTGGTGATGATGATCGCTACTTTCCTTTGGCAGCACATCAGGGTATGCCTGCTCAAGGCTATACGCCTTTGTTTGAGAGTATGCTCGATCACGATCTGATCAATGTGTTTGTAGATGTTGACGCTTTAGATCTTATGCATGTTTGCGATAACGAAATTTATGTTCAAGATAAGCCTTATGCAGGTGAGGTTATTTATACTGGTGCTTTAGACGAGCTGTTTAATTTGGATTTAGGTCCTTTGCCTTATAGAACAGTTGATATGAAGTTTGAAACACTTGATATGGATGAATTCCAGCCTGCAACAACCGTTAATTATACTGTGAGCGAAGACTTTACGCGCATTACCGAGTTTAAGCGCATGACTGGTCAAAAACTTGCAGGTAAAACAACGATTCTTAAAGAGTATCCCAAGGCATATGAACCATTGTCTGGCCAGACACCCTACTATGTAATCAACGAGCCTCAAAATATCGAGCTGTATAAACGTTACCGCGCGCGTGTAGATTCCATCATTAACTTCCATGTTGTGGGTCGTTTAGCTCAGTATCGTTATTTTGATATGGATGGCGTGGTTTCATCTGCGTTAGAGCTTTCTGACAAAATGATTGAACATCGTTCGTAAACGGTGACGAATTCTGTTAGTTAGTGTATGATTTATGACATGTGCGCTAAGGTTGATGCGTACATGAGGTTCATAATCCATTAAACATACTAGGTCTAGGCCAATAAAAGAGAAAGAGCTGTTATCTTATGCAAAAAACGTTAAGCTTTGGTATTCCTTGCTATAACTCTGCAGAATACATGAATCACTGTATATCTTCTATTCTTGAAGGTTCTGATTATGCAGATGATATTCAGGTTATTGTTGTTGATGACGGATCTACTAAAGATAACACCTTTGAAATTGCGTGCGATTGGCAAAAAAAGTACCCCAATCTTGTAAAGGCTGTTCATCAAGAAAATGGTGGCCACGGCATGGCGGTGCTTAAAGGCCTTGAGCAGGCAGATGGTGTGTATTATAAAGTAGTGGATTCTGACGACTGGCTTGATGCTGACGCGTTGAAAAAGCTCTTAAACTTACTTCGTTCATTTATTACCAATAACATTCGTGTTGATTTGGTTATTAGCAATTATGTGTATGAACATGTAGAAGACGACACCTTTAACACTATAAATTATGCAGGTGTTTTACCCAAAGATCGTATTTTCTCGTGGGATGAAATTGGAAGATTTAATCTTACTCAGTACCTTCTTATGCACTCTTTGTGCTATCGTCGCGATGTTTTGCAAGACGGCGGTTTACCTATGCCTGCTCACACCTTCTATGTTGATAACATTTATGCATATGTACCACTTCCACGTTGTAAAACACTGTATTATCTTGACGTTGATTTGTATCGCTATTTTATTGGTCGCGATGATCAATCGGTTAACGAAAAAGTTTTGGCGTCGCGCATTGATCACCAACAACGTGTTGCTGACGTTATGATCCATGCGTATCATTTATACGATGATATTTCTTGTCAGCGTCTTCGTGCGTATATGCTTGATCATCTGACCATTGTTATGGCTGTTTTGTCGGTGTTTTCAAGGATTTCAGATCATCCAGACGCCATGGAAGAGTTGCAGCGCACTTGGCGTGAGTTTAAGGAATTTGACGAGCGTATGTATCGTCATGCACGCCATGGTTTGGTTGGAACATTTACTAATCTTCCAACATCTGCTGGTGGAAAAGTAACGCTTGGTATATATCGTATTGCTCAAAAATTGGTTAAGTTTAACTAAAGAACGTATTTGTTATTAACGCAGCTGTATATGTGTGTATGCATTACTGTTATACACGGCTTGTACAGCTGCTTTTTCACTTTATCCATTTTGCGTTTTAAGGCAGCTTGACACCAAGTTGTCGTAAGCATCTTACAACGCGCGCGAGAGGCAGACCAACAACGGTGTAATAATCACCTTCTATACGTTCAACAAGCGCGGCTCCTAATCCCTGTATTCCATAAGCTCCTGCTTTGTCGCGTGGCTCGCCCGTTTGGATGTATGCGTTTATTTCTTTGTTGCTTAGTGCATAAAACCAAACATGTGTTGTTGATACAAATGCAGTTTCTTTTCCCTGGTATAAAATAGACACGGCAGTTGATACGTTGTGCATACCGCCCGACAGTAAACGCAGCTTATAAGCTGCATCGTTATCGTCATGTGGCTTGCCTAATATCTTACCCGTTTGCGTCCATACAATGGTATCAGCAGCAAGTACACATGTTGAGGTGTCTGTACAAGGACATGCATGTGCCTTCATATGCGCTAAACGCTGTACCAGATCAAGTGGCTGTTCGTTTGGGTATGCATGCTCGTCACAACTTGAGGGAATAATCTTTGGATATATTCCCACTTGATTGAGGAGCTCTTTTCTACGTGGTGACGCGGACGCTAAAATCATTTAAACCTCATTAAGATCAAAAATGTTAATTTCAACATTATTTTACGCTAAACTTTTAAACAAGAGATGACTATAATAATTTTTTGATTGCGTAGATAACTTCGTGAAAGGAAGCAAATTATGACATCTCGTCAATCAAAAAACCCTTGGAATTACAAATTAAATACAGCATGTTTGGTGCTTATTCCTGCAGCTATTGGTATTAATTATGTTGCAAAGCTCTTTGCAAGCGTCTTAAAACTACCGCTTTGGTTAGGAACGCTTGGTACGTGTATTTCGGCATGTCTTGCAGGACCTATTGTAGGTGGTATTGCGGGATTTTTAACAAACATCATTTACGGCTTAACGATTGATCCAGTTTCTACAGTTTATAGTATTACCGCAGCTGCTATTGGCGTAAGCGTAGGCATTGCTGCACATCTTAAATTCCTTGATACCTGGCAGCACATTCTTATTACCAGTCTTATTGTTGCTATGATTGCCGTTATTATTTCTACGCCACTTAATATGATTTATTGGGGTGGAACAACTGGTAATGTTTGGGGAGATGCTGTTTTTGCCGCAATGGGCTCAAAAGGCTTTTTTGCTTCATTTGTAGATGAGCTTGTGGTTGATATTCCTGATAAAATTGTTGTGTTGTTTATAGCGGTAGGAATTTATAAGGTTTTGCCTAAAGGACTTATCGCGTTGTATCAGGTGCATGACGAGCAATTTGATGATTAGTATGAGGTTATCTCTTGTCAAGTAGTCTATACAGTAGTCTACGCTTTACGCCTTGCTTGGAATAGGACGTTATGAAAAGCATTAGTCTGTTTGAAGATAAACACTCGTTTCTTAATGGCTTATGTCCTAAGACTAAGCTTGCGTATGTAGCATGCGCATTGGGCGTACCTTTTTTAGTTGGAGGTATGCCCATGTACCTGCTCTTTATTATCGCAAGTCTTATTTTGCTTGCAACGTCGCACGTGTTGGATAAAACCAAAATTGTTATCAAAGTTACTGGTTTTATAATTCTAACCATTTTTATTGTTCAAACTTTTTTTCGATCGGGCGATTATACTGTGTTGTTTACGCTTGGTCCTTTGGTAGCGCGTAAAGAAGGATTTGAATTTGCACTGGGTATTGTACTGAATATTTTTAATATATCCTGCGCGTTTTGTGTCCTTACGCTTACCACTAAACCTTCTGACATGATGCAAGAGCTGGTTAAAGCAGGCCTCTCACCAAAACTTGGATACGTTTTTGTGTCACTGTTTCAGATAATTCCGCAGATGACCGAGCGAACATCTACGATTATTGATGCACAACGCAGTCGTGGTCTTCAAACGCAAGGATCGCTCGTCACCAGATTTAAGGCGTTTATTCCACTGTTAACACCTATTATCATATCGTCTTTTATGGGTACTGGCGAGCGTACCATAGCGTTAGAAGTGCGCGGTTTTTCGTGCCCAAACAAAAAGACCTTTATCAGTCCATTTGTACCTCATGCATATGACAAGTTTTGTTTGGGTACATGCATTCTTTTGCTGGTTGCGGCAGCCGTATATGCGCTTTTACACAGTATGGGGTATGTAGTATGGTAGCTATTCGTATTCAACATCTTAAATATCGCTATCCTTATACAAAAACGCCAGCACTTAATGACATTTCTTGTGAGATTAACCGTGGTGAATTTATTGGCGTTATTGGTGCTAATGGCGCAGGTAAATCCACGTTTTCTCAGGCACTTTTAGGTTTGGTTCCCAATTTGTATCATGGTGCTTATGCTGGTTCGGTTGAAGTTGAAGGCTTAAATGTTCAAACTACGCCCATTGATGTGTTATGCAAAAAAGTAGGTTTGGTTTTTCAAAATCCATTTAATCAAATTACAGGCTCAAAACTCAGTGTTTATGAGGAAATCGCCTTTGGATTAGAAAACATGGGAGTGCCTCTGGAACAAATGCGGCGCCGTGTTGAACATGTGATGGACTTGCTTGATATTTCCTCGCTTGCCAATCGGTATCCTTATGATCTGTCTGGTGGTCAAATGCAACGCATGGCTTTGGCAGGCGTTTTAGTTATGCAGCCTAACATCATTGTGCTTGACGAGCCAACGTCTCAACTTGATCCAAAAGGTTCCGAAGAAGTATTTAAGGCTGTTGAAGCGCTCAAAGCTCAAGGTAAAACTATTATTATGGTTGAACATACCATAGAAAAAATTGCACAGTATAGCGATCGTGTTATGCTTTTTCACGCGGGTAACCTTATTGCATTTGATTCTCCACGTAAAATTTTTTCGCGCGACGATCTTTCCCAGTATGACGTAGAGGCACCTGTCTACACTCAGATTTGCAAGCAGCTTTCATTGTGCGAATCGGACGGTTTGTATCCCGTAACATTTGAACGCGCATATCAGCTTTTGCAACGCAATCAAAAGGGGAATACGCAATGAGCCAAAATATAACAGATAATGCGCAAGCACAGCCCGTGCTTGAAATGCGTGATGTTTCGTTTTCCCACGTTGCAAAACAAGAAGTGTGCAAGCATTTACACCTGTCATTTGCGCCTGGTGCGTGCGCGCTTATCGGTCAAAATGGCGCTGGTAAAACAACTATTCTAAAGCTGCTACGCGGCCTTTTGGTTCCCCAATCAGGAAGCGTTTGCTATAAAGGCAAAGACATTTCACAACGCAGCGTTGCTAAACTAGCAGGAGATATTGGTTTTGTCTTTCAAAATCCTGATGATCAAATTTTTGAATCAAGCGTCTTGCGCGAAGTTATGTTTGGGCTTATGCGTTTGGGTATTTCTGAGGCTTCTGCACAAACGCAAGCGCGAAAAAGCTTAGAGCTTGTAGGGCTTGCCGATAAAGCTGATGTTAATCCGTATGATTTAGGGCTTTGTGCGCGAAAACTTGTGTGTTTGGCGTCTATTTTAGCCATGGATCCATCGGTTGTTCTTTTAGATGAGCCAACAATTGCGCAGGATAGTAATGGTAAAAAGCGTCTTGTATCAATTATTAAGCAGCTCGTTTTGCAAAATAAAACAGTTATAGCGGTTCTTCACGACATGAATTTTGTTGCGCAGGTGTTTGATCGCGTGGTAGTTATAGACGATGGTCACCCCATTTTTGATGGTTCGCCGCGTGATGTTTTTGCGCGTAAAGACGTGCTTTCTTGGGCAAGTCTTGATCAGCCGCCTGTTGTTAAGTTGTGCGAAGCACTTGGTTATTCAAAAACACTGCTTACTGCAGATGAATTTATAGCAAGCTATTTAAAGATCTAAATTTTAAGATAGGATGTTAAAACATTACTTCATTTCATGCCATGTGTTCGAGCATATACTGAATAAAGGCAGAACTAGAGGATTGTCGCGGTTCCTCTAGTTCTGCACAAGAACAATCTCAAAAAAACTAGGAATTTGCTTCTTCTTGTTTTTGTTTTGTTTGTTCGCGAATACGGAAGAATATCATAAGACCAGCAACTATAAAAGCACCAATAAACATGTCAACCACGTACCAAAGTTTTCCATCTGTTACTGCAGGTAGCGCAGCCAAACCGCCAAATGCAACAATGTTGGTTATATTGTGCATCATTCCTAGTGCGCCCGCCACAGCTGTTCCGATACAAATTGATGGCATAACGTGTTTAAAATCTTTTACTGCAAATGGTATTGCTCCTTCGGTAATTCCTGCCATCGAAAGGAAGAATGCTGATATACCCATTTTGCGTTCTTCTTCGCTAAACAGACGAGCGGCAATAAAAGTTGCAAGTGCAAGTCCTAAAGGTGGTACAGCGCAGCATAAACGGAATGCACCGTTTGGCGCAAAAGAACCTACGTCCATTAACGCAAGGGTAAAACCAGTTGCAGCTTTAGATGCGGGGCCACCCATATCGATTGCAGCCATGATACCAATCGCAATACCAAGAGCACCTGCGCCATAAGCATTCATACCGTTTAAAATAGCTTTAAGCAGTTCGGTAAGTTGGACTAAAGGATAAGCAAGAACATATGCATAAAACGAGCCGATAACCAGTGCTGTAACGGTAGGCATAATCATAAGTGGCATAACAGTCATAACTGGAGCAGGAAGCTTCCATGTTTTCATCCATTTAGTAAAATAGCCTACAATGATACCTACAATCATTGCGCCGATGAAGCCCGTTTGATATTTTGCGTCGCCAATAGGATTGTTAACTACAAAACCTAAGATAAGTCCAGGTGCCAGTGCCGGTTTTCCAGCAATTGCATAGGCAATATAACCACACAACACGGGTACCATCATAGCAAAGCCTGACGTACCGATAGTTAGAACAATTCTAAAAAATTCGTTACTAGCAACTATTCCGTGATCGGTAACTGTTCCTGTACCAATTGCAATAGCAAAGAGGAAACCTCCGCCGATAATAACTGGCAAAAAGTATGAAATGCCAGTGTTGAGAGCTTTAAATAAATCAGCTCCAAATTTTTTTAATGAAAATTGTTTAACCATAAAACACCTCTTTTTTGGCATTAGCTCATTACGTTTTTGATAAAGATATGCGATAAATTAAGTGGTCTATACAGATAACATGCTAATTCACAAGCTTAAGGGCTGCATCAAAAATATCTGTAATATGTGCGATAACGTCATTAGTTCCACATTCATAAGTAGGAATATCATCGAACCTGTCCATATTCTCAACGCCAATATCAGCTGCTACAATAAGTAATTGTGCATCTTCCAGGTCTTCGGATTCAATTTCATTTTCGATGCCCATCATGCCTTGTGTTTCCACTTTAACATCAAAGCCACGACGCTTTGCCTCTTGGATAATAGCGTCTTGTGCCATATATGTATGTGCAACACCTGCTGTACAAGCAGTAATTCCAAGAATTTTCATATGACCTCCTTTACAACAAGATACGGTATATGTATCTTTACATTCTTATATGCTCGAATACAGGATGATTCAGAGCACAGTTTCATTACATCCGAGCCGCAGATAGAAACGTTTAACCTCTTATCGCACGACTGTTATGTAAACCTTATGTACAAAATAATAAGAAGTGATAATTTTTTAAGGTTCGAAAGGCGTACGTTTTTTCGTGAGTGGGAGGGAGTATTCGGTGAGTGGTTTTTTTGAAATAAATTTTAGAAAAATTTTGGAGTTCTATAATGACCCATTTTCTTGTGTGTATTGTTGCTTACTACATATTTCAGTCAGAAGTTATTTTGGCGTGCAGCCAAAAAGCAAGAATGTTCCAGCATACACAGAGATCATAATCGCACATAGGGGAATGATAAGGCAGAATGCAATAAATATACGGTCATTTATAGATGTGGTACTCGTACGTGCATGGGTCCTTTTACGCGAGCTTCCAAATCCTCGTGCTTGCATTGCTTTTGCTAAGGTAACCGATCTTCTGATCGATAGAACAAAAAGTGTAAATGCTTGTGGAAAGAATGCTTTAACAGGACTTTTATCACCAATTCCTCGCGAACGACGGGCTGCACATAAAGTCGTCCAGTCTTCTTGCAGTACGCCCAATAAGCGCATCCCTGCAAGCCCTCCATATACAAAACGATCAGGTAAATGAACAAGTTGCGTTCAAGCATCGGCCAATGCTGTTGCGTTGATACTTATAACCGTAACAATGGATGGAACGCCTATTGCAAGAATACGGATTGCAGTTGCAAATGCAAGCGAACTTGAAAGATCGCTGATATGAATAAAGCCCCAATCAAACCAAATTGCACCTCCACTTTTACCATAAAGCCACACTGCTAATGCAGAACTAGGTGCACCTATCCAAACTGGCCAAGAGAGTTTTATTACTTTACAAGGTTTTATGTTGATACAGGCGCATGCAATAAAGTCAAGTATAAGCGCACAAGTTGCAGATACCCAGTCCAGAGTAAAAAGTAAAGGGATTGCAAAAATGAGCGCACCAAACATGCGAGTTGCAGGATTAAGCGAGGCAAGAAAAGGAGAAACGCTTGAGGTTGGTATTTCTTCGGTGCGTTCGTTGACGTTAGTTACCTGTATGCACTGCGGAATACGCGACTTCTTTTGTGTTAATAGAATTGTGTGTGCATGCAATTTTTTGATTAAGGGTCTGTCGTGTGTTACAACTACAATGCATATTCCTTGTGCTCTGAGTTTCTTAAGCAATTTTACAATTTCTGTCCAGCACTTATAAATATGAACATATTACTTACGTGGCTTTGAGTATTTTTTGAGCCCGCATAAGCTTGTTAAGAAGCCTAATAGCCAATTCATTTGCATTAACACTTGTGCTTTCGTATGCGTAGAAGGAAACGTTAACTTGTGCTTTCGTATGCGTAGATGGAAACGTTAATTTGCGCTTCCGTATGCGTAGATGGAAACGTTACATTTGTAATATCTTTAAACTGTTCAAAACAAATTTAACGTCTAACTTTGGTGCATTCTTGCAGGTCATATGTGTCACAAATGTGTATGGGAGGGGGAACGATTCATACGCGGTAAGCGGTATAAGTTCAGCGGTAAGCGGTATAAAAAATATTTCCAACTCAATTAAGACCTCGACCACGTACACTATAGGTAACACTTTGGAAACGTTTCCAAAATATTAGATGCCCTTGGGCGAGAGGAGTTGTGCGACATGCTCAATCGTAGGAATTTCATTAAAGCTGGCCTTGGTTTAAGCGCTGGTATGCTCGTTCCGTTTGCTGCTGGTTGCCAGGACGACAAAGCTGGTGGCAAAAAAGGTGAAGGAAAAGGTCACGTTTACTACCTTAACTTTAAGCCAGAGTCAGATGAGCAATGGAAAGAAATTGCTGACATTTATAAAGAAGAAACTGGTGTTGAGGTTACCGTTAAAACGGCTGCTGCTGGTCAATATGCTTCTACCTTAAAATCTGAAATGGGTAAAAGCGAAATGCCTACGCTTTTCCAAACTAATGGTCCTGTAGGTTTAGCTGGCTCCATTGATTATTGTGCCGACTTGGACGACTCAGAAATCGTTAAGAACTGCACCAGCGATGCATTCAAGCTTAAAGGTGACGACGGCAAGATTAAGGGTATCGCTTATGTAATTGAGAGCTACGGCATCATTTACAACAAGAAACTTCTTAAGCAGTCTGGTCACAGTGCAGACGAAATTACCGATTTTGCGAGCTTCAAGAAGGTTGTTGAAGATATTACAAAGCGTAAAGGCGAGCTTGGCTTCAGCGCATTTAATGCACCTGGTATGGATAAATCTTCCGATTGGCGTTTTAAGACTCACCTTGCAAACCTTCCTATTTACTATGAATACAAGAAGGACAATATCCAATCTACCAAGGCTATTAAAGGTACCTACCTTGATAACTATCGTAAGATTTGGGATCTCTACATTAATAACTCAACTACCGATCCTACACTTCTTACTACCAAGACCGCTGACGACTGCACCAATGAGTTTGTAACTGGAAAAGCAGTATTTTATCAAAATGGTACTTGGGAATATGAAAAGATCCAAGACCTCGGTGATGAGAACTTGGGCATGCTTCCAATTTACATTGGCGTAGATGGCGAAAAGAATCAAGGTCTTTGCACTGGTTCTGAGAACTACTGGTGTGTTAACAAGAAGGCTAAGCCAGAAGATGTTCAAGCAACTCTTGACTTTATTAATTGGTGCACCAACTCTGATAAGGGTGTTAAGTGCCTTTGCGGTGGTAAGGAAGCTCTTCCTTCTGGTGCTAATGGTTGTGGCTTTACGATTCCATTCAAGAAGAATCTTGAAAGCGCCAACCCACTTGTTAACATTGCTAACAAGTATGTTGCAGATGGTAAAACTCCTGTTGACTGGTGCTTTGCAACAATGCCTTCTGAAGAGTGGAAGAACGGCGTAGGTTCTGCATTGGTAGCATATGCTGCAGATCAAACAGATGCTAAATGGGGCGACGTTGTTAAGGCATTTGTTGAAGGTTGGAAGTCCGAGGCTGAAAAGGCTAAGAAATAAAAAGTCCTTAAAGCTCGCAAATGTGGCATGTATCACAATGTTGTGATAGATATGTAAGGTTTCGCGGAGGACATCTTACTTTGTTCTCCGCGTTTATTACATGTAAGGGAGGTTTGTTAGCATGGAAAAGTCTATAAAGAAGTACTGGCTTATTTTTTTGGTCCCAACCCTTGCTTCTTTTGCTATTGGTTTTGTTTTTCCGTTTATTATGGGTTTGGTTCTTTCCTTTACCCACTTTACAACTGTAACCGATGCAACTTTTAATGGCTTTGAAAACTATATTGACGCTTTTAGTGATAATTTATTTCAACATGCGTTTTGGTATACGGCAGCGTTTGCGGTTGTCTCGGTCATTGTAATTAATGTTGTTGCATTTGCGATTGCTATGGCGTTAACAGGAAAACTTAAAGGAACCAATATTTTCCGTACGTCATTTTTTATGCCTAACCTAATCGGTGGTATCGTTTTGGGTTACATTTGGCAACTTATCTTTAATGGTATTTTGCAGCAATATCAGCAAACAATCAGCCTAAATGAATGGTATGGTTTTGTTGGACTTGTCATTTTGGTTTCTTGGCAACAAATTGGTTATATGATGATCATTTACGTTGCTGGTTTGCAATCGATTCCAACCGATGTTTTGGAAGCTGCACAAATTGACGGCGCCAATGCATGGCAACGTTTATGGAATGTAACTATTCCAATGATGATGCCTTCTATTACCATTTGCTTGTTCTTATCATTAACAGGCGGATTCAAACTCTTTGATCAAAACCTCTCTCTTACTGCAGGTGAACCGGCTCATATGTCCGAGATGCTTGCACTTAACATTTTTGATACGTTCTATGGCAGAACAGGTTGGGAAGGCGTCGGCCAAGCTAAAGCCGTTGTATTCTTCTTCCTTGTTACTATTTTGGGTCTTATTCAGCTCCAAATTACTCGCAAGAGGGAGGTGCAACAATAATGAAAGAAAGAAAAAGACTTTTATCTATTATAGGAACTGTTGTCTTTTCAATTTTCAGTATCGCTTGGCTTATCCCTATCGTAATTATTGTAATGAACTCGTTTAAGAAAAAGAGTTTTATTCAATCCATTCCTTTTGATTGGGTTAATGCTGATACCTTTGCAAAGTTTGCAAATTATACAGCCGCATTAAGGAAGTACCACTTACTTGATGCAGTGGGTTGGACTATCTTGATAACTGTTGGTTCGGTAATTGTTATCCTGGTATGCACCTCTATGTGCGCTTGGTACATTACACGCGTTAAGAGCAAAGTAAGCAAGCTTATCTATTTGCTTTGCGTATTTTCAATGGTTGTACCTTTCCAGATGGTTATGTTTACACTTTCCTTTACTGCAGACCGTCTTCACCTTAATACTCCTTGGGGCATCATTATTGTTTACCTTGGATTTGGTGCTGGACTTGCAGTGTTTATGTTCTGTGGTTTTGTAAAATCTATTCCAGTTGAGATCGAAGAAGCAGCACTTATCGACGGTGCAAGTCCGCTTCGCGCGTTCTTTACTATTGTATTGCCTATTATGAAACCAACCTACATTTCTGTTGGTATTCTTGAAACCATGTGGATTTGGAACGACTTCCTGCTTCCATATTTGGTTTTGGACACCAACAAATACAAGACCATTTCTATTGTTATCCAGTTTATGAAGGGTAGCTATGGTCGTGTAGACATGGGTGCCATTATGGCGGCTCTTGTATTGGCTGTTATTCCTGTTATTGTCTTCTATCTTGCATGCCAGAAGTACATTATCAAAGGTGTTGCAGCTGGTGCTGTTAAGGGTTAGTTTTTATGAATATCAAGGATATTGCGCGAATTTCGGGCTATAGCGTTGGAACAGTTTCGCGTGTACTTAACAGTAGTTCTAATGTGAGTCAAAAGGCTCACGACCAGATCATGGATGTGGTAGAGAAATATCAATTTGAGCCTAATGCTAACGCACGAAGTCTCAAACGCATTGAAACACATTCCATTGCCGTTATGGTTAAAGGTCGCTACAATCCGTTATTCGCCAATATTCTTGAAAAGCTTCATACCTATTTGGATATGCACGGTGAAAATGTATACGTTGCATATTTGGATGAGGACGAAAACGAAGTACAATTTGCGCTTCGTTATCAAACTGCGCATAATCCGCGCGGCATAGTTTTTCTTGGTGGAGAGCTTGAGTACTTTAAGCGTGATTTTTCAAGAATTGTTTGTCCTTGTGTTTTAATCACCAATTCTACGCAGTCTTTGCCTTTTGATAATTTGTCCTGTGTTTTAACTAATGACGGACAAGCGTCTGCTGATATTGTAGATGTCCTCATTAAGGCGCATCATACCAAGATTGCTGTTATTGGGGGTAACCTTTCTCAGGGACAAATTAGTTTAAGGAGGCTCTCGGGAGCTATCAGAAGATGTGCGCAATCACAGATTCCTTTTGATATGAGCCTTCAGTACGAGCCCTGTCATTTTTCAATGCAGGAAGGTTACGATGCTCTTATGCGTCTTTTAAGACGCGTTCCTGATACAACGGCTATTTATGCCTTAGGTGATGTTATAGCTATTGGAGTTATGAGAGCTCTGCGCGATATTGGAAAGTCTGTTCCTGAAGATATTTCGCTTGTTGGTTTTGACGGTATTGAATCTGCTCAATTTTGTATTCCACGCCTTACAACAGTCAGACAGGATACAACACGTTTAGCTGAAAGGGGAGCGTCGATTTTGCTTTCTATGATTGAAGGTACTTCTCGGGGGAATCTGTGCGAGATTGTTGCTCATACTGTGTTAAAAGGTGAAACTGTTAAGGATCTGTCTGAATCACATAACTAGCGTTATCATAGACACTTGTTTTGTTGTTGAGAGTTTGTTTGAAAGGAGAGAAGTCTTTATGCGTTCTGCAGGAATTTTACTTCCTATAACTGCTTTGCCTTCTCCTTATGGTGTGGGTACGATGGGCCAATCTGCTCGTGAGTTTATTGACTTTTTGCATGATTCGTCACAAACGTATTGGCAAGTTCTTCCCATTGGACCTACGAGTTTTGGTGATTCACCTTATCAAAGTTTTTCCACCTTTGCTGGAAATCCTTATCTTATTGATTTAGATACGCTCATTGCTGAAGGACTTTTGTCTCAACGTGATGTGAAGGCTGTAAATTGGGGTAGTGACGCCCAAAAGGTTGATTACGGTCTTTTGTATAAAAATCGTTTCAATGTTTTACGCAAAGCCGTTAATAAATTATGGGAAGACCATACTTTTGAGGTTTCGCAATTTTGTAAGCTTGAACATTCATGGTTAGATGACTATGCACTTTACATGTCCTTAAAGGATGCAAATGGTTCCAAGCCTTGGACTTCATGGCCAAAAGATGTGCGCCTGCGTGAACCCCAAGCTTTAGAGCAAGCGCGCAAAACCTTATCTTCTGATATTAAATTTTGGCAAGGTGTCCAGTATTTCTTCTATAAACAATGGGATGAGCTTCACTCGTATGCTCATGATAATGGTGTACAGATTATTGGAGACTTACCTATCTATGTTGCTGCAGACAGTGTTGATACGTGGTCACATCCCGATCAATTCCAACTTGATGAGCTTCGTCTTCCCACTGAGGTAGCAGGATGTCCACCTGATGGTTTTTCTGCAACTGGTCAGCTTTGGGGTAATCCTTTGTTTAACTGGGATGTTATGAAAAAAGATGGGTATTCATGGTGGCTCACTAGAATATCTGCACAATTTAGACTTTTTGATGTTTTACGTATAGATCATTTTCGTGGATTTGATTCTTATTATGCAATTCCTTATGGTGCTCAGGATGCATCCGGTGGTAGATGGCGTAAAGGACCAGGTATTGCGTTCTTTAATGAGCTTAATAAGAAGCTTGGCAAGCGCAATATTATTGCCGAAGACTTGGGATTTCTTACGCCTTCGGTTATTAAACTCCTTAAAGATTCTACCTATCCTGGCATGAAAGTACTTGAATTTGGCTTTGATAGCCGCGATTCTGGTGGTAGAACGTATCAGCCGCATAATTATCCAAAAAATTGCGTTGCCTACGTTGGAACGCATGATAATAGTACGGCACTTGGTTGGTTTGAAAGTGTGGATAAAAAAGACGCTGATTATGCGCGTAAATATTTGCATATAGCAGACGGCGAAAGTGTTGCATGGGCTGCTATGCGTGGTATTTGGTCATCTGTTGCTAACACCGCAATTGTGCAAATGCAAGATGTTTTGGAGCTTGATGATTCTGCGCGTATTAATGTTCCTTCTACCTTGGGTTCTAACTGGACATGGCGCTATCGTGCTGGAGATCTTTCTGAGAAACTTGCAAAGCGCCTCAAAGATCAAATGTTCTTGTATGAGCGTTTAAGCCAAGTTGATATACAAGCACTCGAAGAAGCCGAGGCTGCTCGTAAGGCTCGTGAGGCTAAGAAAACGTTAAAAGATTCGCCAGTATCTAAATCATCACAAGCTGTTTTAGATACTAGTGATGACTCTAAAAAACAATGTAAGTGTGGATGTAAGGGCAAAAAGTAGGTTATGAACATCGGTTTATACATATGAAGGAGCATAAAGCTAGCTTTGCTCGTGTTTGCATGTTTTATGTCTTTCTAACCAGTGTGTAGTCGATGAAATAATTATAGGAGGTTGTAGTAGATGAACTTTGAAGATAGAGTTCGCGAATTTTTAAGTCAACATAATGTGGCTCCTGAGGCTGCAACTGGCGAACAGCTTATGCAAGCATTGACAAGCGCACTTCGCCAAATGCAGTTTGATGCGCCAAAAACTCAAGGTAAGCGTAAACTTTATTACTTTTCTGCTGAGTTTTTGGTAGGTCGTCTGCTTCGTGCCAATCTTATTAATTTAGGTTTGGTAGATAGAACAGAAGCTCTTCTTCAAAGTTGGGGAACTACCTTGGCTGAGGTTGAGGATTGTGAGCCTGAACCCTCTTTAGGTAACGGTGGTTTGGGTCGTCTTGCGGCTTGTTTTATGGATTCAATTGCTTCTCTTGGATTGCCTGGAGATGGTGTTGGTCTTAATTACCACTATGGATTATTCCGTCAAGATCTTTCTCAAGGCTATCAGCTTGAAGAGCCTAATCCCTGGATTGAACGTGAGTCTTGGCTTTGTTCTACTCCATTTACCTTTGATGTTCCTTTTGCATTTGGTAATTTACGCGCCAAGCTTTTTGACATTGAAGTACCTGGTTATAAAAATGGCGTGGTAAATCGTCTGCATCTGTTTGATGTCGAAAATCCAGCGCCTGCACCCGAGCATGGTATTTCGTTTAACAAGAATGATATTGAGCACTGTCTCACCTCATTTTTGTATCCTGACGACTCTGATGAGGCTGGACGTCTTCTGCGTGTATATCAGGAATATTTCATGGTTTGCGCAGGTGCTCAACTTATTCTTCATGAGATGGACGAGGCAGGTCATCCACTTGATCAGCTTGATAAGTTTGTAGCTGTCCACATTAACGATACGCATCCTTCTATGGTTATCCCCGAGCTTATTCGTCAGCTTGTAGCACGTGGTGTTTCGGTTGATAGGGCTGTGGAGATTGTAGAAAATACTTGCGCATATACCAATCACACTATTTTGGCAGAAGCGCTCGAAACATGGCCAATTGACTTCATTTCTCGTGTGGCACCTCAGCTTGTACCTATTATTCAAGACCTTGATCGTCGTGCGCGTCTTCGTACACAAAACGAAAAGCTTGCTATTTTGGACAAGAATAATGTTGTTCACATGGCTCATATGGATGTTCATTTTTGTTGCAAAGTTAACGGAGTCGCTGCACTTCACACCAAGATTTTGGAAGAGTCAGAAATGCACGGCTTCTACCAGCTTTATCCCGATAAGTTTAACAATAAGACCAATGGTATAACTTTTAGACGTTGGCTTATGGGATGTAACCCCGATCTTGCTAATCTTATTACTCAAACTATTGGTGATGCCTGGATTAAGGATGCTTCACAGTTAGAGCACCTTCTTGATCATGTTAACGATGAAAACCTTCTTAACGCGCTTGATGCTATTAAGACTACAAATAAAAAACGTCTTGCTGCATGGCTTGAGAAAAAAGAAGGCGTTCAAATTGATACCAACGCTGTTTTTGATGTTCAGATTAAACGTCTTCATCAGTACAAGCGTCAGCAAATGAATGCTTTGTATGCTATTTGGAAGTACCTTGATATTAAAAATGGACGCATTCCTTCTCGTCCGTTGGTAATGTTTTTTGCCGCAAAAGCTGCGCCTGCATATATTCTTGCAAAGGATATTATCCATGTGTTGCTTTGCCTTTCAAAACTCATTGCAAATGATCCTGCTGTTTCTCCTTGGCTTAAGATTGTTGTTATCGAAAACTATAATGTAACAGTTGCCGAGCATCTTATTCCCGCAGCTAATATCTCTGAGCAGATTTCGCTTGCTTCTAAAGAGGCCAGTGGTACTGGTAATATGAAGATGATGGCAAATGGTGCGCTTACCTTGGGTACGCAAGATGGAGCCAATGTAGAAATCGTAAATCTTGTTGGCAAAGAGAACGCGTATGAGTTTGGTCGCACCTCAGAAGAGGTTATTAAGCTTTACGCAACAAATGGTTATCATCCTACCGATTTCTGGAAGGGAAGCGATATTGAGCGTTTGATCGACTTTATCGTTTCGCCTGAGATGCTTGCAATTGGTAAGTCGGAGAGCTTAACGCGTGTTTACAAGGATCTTTTGTCGCACGACTGGTTTATGACCTTGCTTGATATCGAGGATTACATCAAGACCAAGGAAAAATGTCTTGCCGACTTTGAAGATCGTCATGCATGGATTAAGAAAACGCTTATTAATATTGCTCATGCAGGGTTCTTCTCATCTGACAGAACTATTGCAGAGTACAATCGTGACATTTGGCATTTAGTTTAGTGTTCACGTACTTCGTGCTACACTTAAATGCAGGTAAATGAGGGGATAATGGCGTAAGCCGAACATGTAAGGTGTGTTGATAGAAAGGATTGATCATGGCAGAGGTAAAGCTTCAGCATATCGAGAAAATTTATCCTAATACCGAGAAACATAAAGGTGCTAAAAAGCAAAAACATAACCTCAAAGTAACAGACGAGGGTGTTGTAGCGGTAGAGGATTTTAATCTTGACATTGCCGATAAAGAATTCATCGTACTGGTAGGACCTTCTGGTTGTGGTAAATCCACTACCTTACGTATGGTTGCTGGTTTGGAAGAAATTACGCGCGGAGATTTGCTCATTGGCGGTAAGCGCATGAATGATATTCCTCCTCGTGAACGTGATATTGCTATGGTTTTCCAAAACTACGCTCTTTATCCTCACATGACTGTACGCGCTAACATGGAATATCCTTTAAAGCTTCGTAAGATGGATCCGGCAAAAATTAAAGAGCGCGTAGATCAAGCTGCCGAGATTTTGGGCATTACCGAGTATCTTGACCGCAAACCAAAAGCCCTTTCTGGTGGTCAGCGTCAACGTGTTGCTATTGGTCGTGCTATTGTTCGTGAGCCTAAAGTTTTGCTGATGGACGAGCCACTGTCAAACTTGGACGCAAAGCTTAGAAACCAAATGCGTGCTGAGATCATTAAATTACGCCAGCGTATCGACACAACCTTTATTTATGTTACGCACGACCAAACCGAGGCTATGACGCTTGGTGACCGTATTGTAATTATGAAAGATGGTATGGTTCAACAAGTTGGTGCTCCTCAAGAGGTATTTGACCATCCTGCAAACCTTTTTGTAGCAGGCTTTATTGGTGTTCCTCAGATGAACTTCTATGATGCTCACTTAGATCTTGATGACGAAGGCAAGTATGTTGTTGACCTTGCTGGTCATAAAGTTGTTTGCTCACCTGATAAGCAAGAAAATCTTAAGAAGCACAACGTTAAGCCTCAAGATATTACACTGGGCGTTCGTCCTGAGCATATCGGTCTCTATGGTGAGGGCAGCGATATGATTGAAGGAAAGATCGAAGTTACTGAGCCTATGGGTTCAACGGTACATCTTCATGTTAAGGCTTGTGGATCTGATACCATTATCATTGCGCAAACTGCAAAGCTTGAAGGCGAGAATCCTGCGAGCTTACCAATTGGTAGCCCCATTCAGTTCACCTTTGGTGGCAACGTTATGCACTTGTTTAGCAAAGAAACCCAAAAGAACTTGGAATTTGGCGCATAATTGTTCTGGAATTAGCGCATAAACCTTTTGAGTTTAGCGCATAATCCTTTTTATGAACACTTGTTTACCCACGGTGTATTTGGTATGCACCGTGGGTTTTAATGTAAAAGCTTTTGTATTTTGCAGCTTTTGCAACAAAAGTTTCAACGAGTTATTTTAGTGTATTCGCTTTCATGTATATAAAATTATATGTTATAAGTTCCAGCGCGCGCTCGCTTTTTGTTTAGTATTTTCTATGTTCTACCATTATATAGAGACTTAAATCACTTTTATTTTTACTTCGCGTGTATCCTAAATTTTGGGTGTACTTTTATTTGTATCATGCTATATTTAATGTATACAATCATTTTAATAAATATTTTTGTAAGAACGCATGAGTAGGCATAGCGAAAAGGGGAGTATGCGATGGAACGTTTAGAATTTTCTGCACGTTGCAACTGTATTGGATTTGACGCATATGTTCTTGCGAAGCAGATGTCACTTTCGGTTGACAAAACGCGCCCCTGGTTTGATATGAATTGGAATGCTGAGGTTCCCGCGACTGCTGTCTTCACGCTTACTAAAGCGGAACAAATTCATTTTCAGGTTATTAAATCTGCGCTTGCCATTATTCACGAAAAAACAAGCGGTCTTGCTGCTGGTAAAACCATTAAGTTGCCGTATTGGGCAAATCAGAGAAAATACGACAACCTACACACTGATAATACCGCCTCTTGTGATTATCGTGTTGCGAATGCTCGTTTGGTTGCACTTGCACAGATTTTATCTCAAGAAGGTTTTAGCATTCAGTGGGTTCAGCCACAAGAGCCAGGTGCATATGTTATTTCGGACGATTCACTGCTTGCTAACCTTGACCTTTAATCATTAATTTCTGGCTTTAGACATATCTTTACCGCGCTCTTTATGTGTTTTACCAGGTATTTTAATAGCTTTCATTGCCAGGCTACATACTCATAGCTCTAGGTGATTCTTTCTCATTCTTCACATGTAGAAATTGTATAGTTTTGTTAATCGGTGAACGGTTGATTTTTTCGGTAAATACATGTGAAAATAGATTTGCATATGGATACTACTATGTTTGCGCTCACAACGCTCTTGGCTTGTGTTATGGGAACAAATATAGACCCTATCTATATGCATATCGTGCTTGTTTCTAAAAAATATTACCTTTATGGTTTGATCTCTATAAAGGCAATGCTTTATGAGCTTTGGGACATCTAGGATTTGTATATTCCTCTATTGAAACAAGCGACACAACAAGGGAAAGGAATTCACTTCGTGATTAGTTTCCAACAATTTCTAGGGATGCTTCAGGTTAACCCCTTTTTAGCAATTGTTGTTGTACTTGTTTTGGGAACAATTTTTGTTAATGGAGCAACGGATGCGGCAAACGCTATCGCAGAGCCTATTGGCACGCGTTCGATTAGCGTTAATGCCGCTATTTTTATGAGCGTCATCTGCAACTTTGTTGGTTTGGTGCTCATGAGTTTTATTTCCACTGCAGTTGCCGATACGATGAGCGGTATGGTTAATTTTGGTGGGGATACTCACGCTGCTTTAATTGCTTTAGCAGCAGCAACTGTTGGTATTGTTGCTTGGGGTGTAGGCGCCTGGGTTTTTGGTATTCCAACGTCTGAATCTCACGCTTTAATTGCTGGTCTTACAGGTGCGGCGCTGGCAGTCTCAGGAGATTTAAGCGGCGTCAATATGGGGGAGTGGATGAAAGTAGTCTACGGCCTCATTTTTTCTTCAATTGCAGGTTATGCTGCTGGTTGGGTTGTTGTAAAGATTATTCGCAATGCGTGTCGCAATGTGGATCGCAGACGTGCTGATGATATATTTGGACGTCTACAGGTTATTGGTGCAGCAGGCGTAGCTCTGATGCATGGTGCACAGGATGGCCAAAAGTTTATGTCTACAGCAATGCTGGCAATTGCGCTATCGGCAGGCATGCAAGCTAGTGATCTCAATGGCTTTCCTTTATGGATTGAAGTATTGTGCGCTTTGACTATGGCTGTAGGTACAGCAGTAGGCGGCAAACGCATTATTAAAAAAGTTGGCATGGAAATGGTACAGATGGAAAAGTACCAAGGTTTTGCCTCTTCGGTGTCTGCTACCGTGTCTTTATTTGTTGCAACGCTTACCGGTCTTCCCGTTTCTACAACGCATGCAAAAACCGCAGCTATTATGGGTGCTGGTGCAGCTAAAGACGTGCGTAGCGTTAATTGGGCTGTTGCAAAAGAAATGGTTTATACCTGGGTATTTACATTCCCTGGTTGCGGTATTATTGGGTTTGTTCTGGCAAAGCTGTTTTTGCTCGTTTTTTAGTATCAAATGGGTAGCTGCTAGTACGGTGATTTGAAGCTACCTGTGTTCAACTTTTAGAAAACACTGTGTATTGTATGCGTGTTATTGCATGCATGAAAGACAATCAAAGGAGTACTCATATGGGACGCATTAAAAAAGAAGACATTTTTTACACGCTTTTTAAAGACTTTGCTAAAGATATTACGAAGGCTGCCGAGGATTATGCAAAACTACTGCATGATTACCCTTCAACAGTTAATTTGATTCCTATTATGAAATTGCACGAGGTTCACTGCGATGAGCATGTAAAAAAGATTATGGAAGAGCTTTATTCTTCGTTTATTACACCTTTTGATCGTAATGATATTTCTGACCTTGCGCTTCGTTTGGACGATATTGTAGACTCAATGGAAGGTGTTGCAATTCGTCTTGAGCTTTTTAATACATCAGGAACAAGAACGGAAGCCACGCAGCTTGCTGATTTAACACTTTGTGCAGCTAAGGAAATCGAAAAGATGATTTCTTGCCTGCCCGACTATAAGAAAGATAAACAAGCTTTAACACATTCTATTGAGGTTGGTCATATAGAAGACGAAGGCGATACGGTGTATGAGAGCGCTTTGTATCGTCTGTTCCACGACGAAGATCTTCCTGATGCGCGCCGTGGACATGTTGTTTCTTGGCTTCGTCTTTTTGATCGTATGGAAAACACACTTAATGCATGTGATAGAGCTGCTGGTGTGGTAAGAAACGTTATTATGAAGAGCGCGTAATTGCATGTAAGCATCTGTGCTTTTTAGAGCATATAAAGAATCCTAATAATCGTTTAGAATTTACACCTACATAAGTTCCATAAAGCTCTTATGCTTTATGGAACTTTTTGTCCTAGCGCCCCATATGCTGGTGTTTAGACACTTGTGTACGGGCGTAGATGCTAACGTCTATGCAGGTGTCTTAGCAGACGCAGATGTCACGCGCGTTTGCGCGGGCGCAGGAGTACCAGCGCGACATTGCTTCAAGGTTACTTTCTTATTAATTATCTCGAACAATCTCGGATTGTTGTTCATAGATGATACAATACCCATCAAGTTTTATAGAGCTTCAAGCGTGTAAACCGTTCCAAGCGTGCAAAGCTTTTTGGTTGAAATGTAAGAAAAGCTTTCCATGCACGCAATGTTTTCACGTACGACCGCCGTTTGTACCAAGCTCATTCATAGCGTATAGTTCCTGTAGACTTTTGGAGACGAGGTAGACTATGAACTCACTCATTGCACTTACCGATGCTATAGATTCGTACATGTACTCGTATCTTTTAGTATTTCTTTTGATTTTGTCTGGGGTGTATTTTTCGATTCGTACGCGTTTTGTACAGTTTAGATTGCTTGGCGATATGTTTTCTGTGCTGCTGGAAAAGCGCCACGTCGACGGTCAAGAGGCGGTATCATCCTTTCAAGCGCTTATGGTCTCCACAGCGTCTCGCGTGGGTACGGGAAATATTGCAGGCGTTGCTACAGCCATTGCCACAGGTGGTCCAGGCGCTGTATTTTGGATGTGGATCATGTCGTGCATTGGCGCTGCGTCTGCGTTCATCGAGTCTACGTTAGCGCAGGTATGGAAAGTGCGCGGAGACGAAGGAGAGTTTCGCGGAGGTCCTGCGTACTACATTAGTCAAGGGCTTGGAATTCACTGGCTTGGCGTTATTTTTGCAATTTCGCTTATCCTTTGTTTTGCCGTAGGGTTTAACGGGCTTCAGGCATACAATTTGAGCTCGTCTTTTGAGTACTTCATTCCCCAATTTAGGGAATCCCACGCTGATTTTGCTATCGCAACATTACTTACGGTTACGACAGCGATGATTATTTTTGGTGGAGGCAGACGCATTGGTATGTTGTCTTCCATTATTGTGCCACTTATGGCGCTTGTGTACCTGGGCTTTGCCGTTGTCTTGACGGTGCTTCGTTTTAGCGATTTGCCGCGCGTCTTTTCGCTTATTTTTGCGTCGGCGTTCGATTGGCAATCGATTTTTGGTGGGTTCATGGGGTCAACCGTTGTTATTGGCATTAAGCGTGGTCTTTTTTCGAACGAAGCGGGTATGGGGTCAGCGCCAAATGCTGCAGCAGCGGCTTCGGTATCGCATCCCGCAAAGCAAGGTCTCGCGCAAACCCTTTCGGTTTTTATCGATACAATTGCAATTTGTACCTGCAGTGCTATGATCATTCTTCTCTTTTATGTCAGCGGATCGCCAGAGAAACTCAATGGTATGCCGCTTGTGCAGGCAGCCGTCAAAGCAGCAGTAGGAGAAGTAGGCATTTATGTGATAACCTTCGCGATTGTCGCGTTTGCCTTCTCGAGTATAATTGGTAATTATTTCTACGCGGAAAGCAACATCAAGTTCATCAAAAACAATAGAGTTGTGCTCTTTCTCTTCCGCATTCTTTGTTGTATTGCTGTGTTTATGGGTGCACAGTCGAGTTTTGATCTCGCGTGGAACGTCTCGGACATTCTCATGGGCATCGAAGCTATGATCAATATCATCGCAATTCTCCTTTTGGGTAAATGGGCTATAGCGGTACTTGTGGACTACCAAGAGCAAAAGAAAAAAGGACTCGATCCGGTATTTGTGGCGAGTGATATTCCTGGTTTGCCTGCATGTGAGTGTTGGAATGCACCGCGCGAAAAACTTGAGTATATGGAGCATGCTCAAGCAAAAGAAGCATACAAACAGCTTTCCGATGAATTGCTTCGCGATTAACAAAGGTCTCGTGCAAAACATTGTGCGCATGTGCCCGCTTGCAGTAACAGACGGCAAGCATAAAATCGTGAAAAATAAGCCCACGGTGTCTCGGATGAGTCGGCGTGGGCATTATTAATTTTTACGGTACTGTCGCTTGTGCTGCAGTCCACACAAATGGTTTGGACTACCTATGCAAGCTCTGTTGGCCATACACAATCGTCGGGCATAGTAGCAGATCCGTCGGCAATATCAGAGGGAATTGAGCTATCCGATTTCATGAGCTCTTGGATACTTACGATTTTAAAGCCATCCGCAATAAGTTTATCCAAAATTTGAGGAAGTGCCTCTAAATCTTGGTCGCGCTTTCCGCCACCGTCGTGCATTAAGACCACGCTACCAGGAGTAACATGTTTTAACGCGCCATCAATAATTTTATTAACTCCAGGTTGTTTCCAGTCAAGGGTATCTTGGGTCCATAAGATCTCAGATGACACAATTCCTTGACTATCAAGCCATGTTTGCGTGGTGAAGTCACCGTATGGTGGTCTAAACATCGTAGTTTTGATGCCAGTTGCCTCTGAGAGCGAATCTTTAACCTTACTGAGCTCCTCGCGCAACTGATCGGGCTTTTTCTTTGACAGTTGTGGATGCGTATAGCTGTGGCCTGCAATATAGTGACCTTCGTCCAGTACCTTCTTAGGTTGCTCTTTCATGTTGTCAACGTTTTGACCGATGTTAAAGAAGGTAGTTTTAATGCCCCTATCAGACAAAATCTTAAGGTATCGATCGGTATAAATACTTGGGCCGTCATCAAACGTAACAGAAATGAGCTTTTCTCCGTTATCGGGTTTAATATTTTGACCGTGGATGACGCAATTTTGTACTTCTTGAATAACATCACCATCTGCCGTGATGCCAGATTCTTTACCAGTTCGGATTTCTTTTTTACCAACTTTGCCCCACTGAGCAACATAGCGCACCGTTGCCCACGCTACACCTGTTGTTGCAAGCTTAGGTTGAGTTTCTTGAATTTGAACGTCGTAGTCTTCCATGCGATTGTTACCGTTGGCAAAGTTTACATGCTCACCACCAGCAGCGCGCCAATTGGCAAATTCTTTTTCGTCAAGATCGTTGTCATCGATAGAAACACTGTAGGGATAGCCCTGCGCATCTTGCAAAACACTACCGTCAACTGCAATGTAATTACCCGGATCAACTGATAGGCCTGCTTGCTTATAGAGATCGTCAAGCGTTGCACCTGGTCGAACAGATATCTTTTGGTCATTAACATAGACGTCAACTTTACGTTGCAACCAGGCAAATAAGCCAGCTCCAACAGCAGCAGTACCAATACATCCCCAGATAAAGCGCCTTCTGGTTACGGGAGTTTTTTTGTATGCCTGTGCGGCATAAGCAGCACTTGGTTCTACCAGCTCGGTAAGTACACCGCGATCGCTGTCAACAGAGCTTCTTTTGTAGTGACTCATTACATCGAGCGGCGCTTCAACATGATTAGAAAAAGAGCCAAAGGTGGTCTGTGTATCCTGACCACTATAAGATGCTGGTTCACTGCTATTATCTCCTACATCTGTAGGCTTTTCATGAATTACATCTTGTTGATTAGCTTGCTGCTGCAACTCTTTTTGTTCTTCTTGTTTGACAAAAGATGCTGCATGACGAGGGTGTGAATGTTTACTCTGCATACGTTTTCCAATGGACATTTTTACACACTTCTTACAATATTGTTCCAAACACTATAGTATCTAAAAGGTACTATAGTAAGTTAGATAGAGGTTATTTACCTCTTATATAACTATCTGTAAGTTTACCCTGTATTGATATATGGAATAGGAGTTTATATAAAATGCATAAGAAAAATTTGGATTGGTCGGCGCTTACATTTTCATACAAACCCTGCGATTATAGTTATGTATCAAACTATAAAGACGGAGCATGGGACGAGGGTTGTCTTACAACTCAGCACAGTCTTACTATCTCGGAATGTGCTGGTATTTTTCATTATTGTCAAGAGGTTTTTGAAGGGCTTAAAGCATATTCAACAAAGGATGGTCGCGTTGTTTGCTTTAGACCCGATCAAAATGCACAACGCATGAGTGATTCCGCAAAGCGTCTGTGCATGCCTTCATTTCCCCAGGAGCGTTTTGTAGCTGCAGTTGAAGAAGTTGTTCGTGCAAATGCTGATTGGATTCCACCTTTTGGATCGGGAGCTACGCTTTATATTCGTCCATTTATGATTGCAACCGGTGACGTTATAGGTGTTAAGCCTGCAGATGAATATCAATTCCGTATTTTAGTAACGCCAGTAGGCCCCTACTATCAAGGTGGTGTTAAGCCAGTTCGCGTACGCGTGCCAAAATATGATCGTGCAGCACCGCATGGTACCGGAAACATTAAAGCAGGTCTTAACTATGCTATGAGCATGTATCCATCAGTTGAGGCTCATAGCTTAGGTTTTGCCGATAACATGTACCTTGATCCTCAAACACATACCTTTGTAGAGGAGTCAGGTGGCGCAAACTTCCTGTTTGTTGATGCACAAGGGCATCTTATTGTTCCTCAATCGGCAACTGACTCTATTTTGCCTTCTATTACACGTAGATCGTTGGTTGATGTTGCAGAAAAACTTCTTAACATTACTGTTGAGGAGCGTCCGGTGCGTTTTGACGAAGTTCACAATTTTGTTGAGTGCGGTATGTGTGGTACAGCAGCTGTTATATCACCTGTTGGTGAAGTGCAAAATGGTGACGAAACCATCGTATTTGGCGCAGGCATGAAAGAAGTTGGACCTGTTATGAAGCTTCTTCGTAAAACGCTTACCGACATTCAGTCATCAGAGCGTGAAGATACCTTTGGTTGGGTTCACGAAATTACTCTTGAGGTATAATAAGGAACGTTATAGTTAGTCCATATACTGATGGTAAAAGGATGATGATTGTGGCACAAAGGATTCAAGGAACAGAGGATTTGTACGGCGACAACATGCGTGCATGGAACTTTGCACTTACCTGTGCGGCTGAGCTTTTTAATACACATGCATTTGACATGATAGAAACTCCTGCGCTTGAGCAAGTTGATACATTTGTTCATGGTATTGGCGAATCTTCAGACGTTGTGCGTAAAGAAATGTTCAGAGTTTTTTCTGGCGCTTTGTTAGAAAACCTTTTAAGCTCTCAATCTGAACAACATCTTAAACCTAAGCAGCGTATGGCACTTCGTCCCGAAGGAACCGCAGGCGTTGTGCGTGCTGTGGTTGAACACAATCTTATTCCACAAGGTGCTTCTCCGCTTAAAGTTTGGTATGGTGAAGCAATGTTTCGTGGCGAGCGTCCTCAAAAAGGCCGTCTTCGTCAGTTTCATCAAATAGGTTGCGAATGGTTGGGCGCCGATGATCCATGTGCTGATGCCGAGTGCATTATGATGCTTATGGAATTTTACACGCGCATGGGTTTTGAGCCCAACCAGCTTGTTTTACATATCAACTCTATGGGCGATCAAGCTTGTAGACCAGCTTACCGTGAATCTGTTCGTGCTTTTATTAATGATCACCAAGACCAGATGTGCCCAGATTGTCTTGAGCGCGCAACTATCAATCCATTGCGTGCGTTTGATTGTAAAAATGAGCATTGTCATGAAATTATGTCTGATGCTCCTCTTGCAAAAGATAATCTATGCGCTGAGTGTAAAACTCATTATGAACGTGTTAAAGCGTTTCTTGATGAGGCACATGTTGCCTACGTTGAAGATCCCACACTTGTCCGTGGACTTGACTATTACACACGCACTGTTTTTGAAATTGAATGTCCGCAAGCACATGTTGGTTCCATTGGTGGCGGCGGTCGCTATGATGGACTTGTTGAGCTCGAAGGAGGCCGTCCTACCTGCGGTTTGGGTTGGGCGCTTGGCTTTGAGCGCATGATTTTGGCACTACAAACATTTGGCACACAGCCATGGAAAACTGCCCCTGCTTGTGTGTATGTTGCCTTTACTTCTGACGCCGAGCGCATGTATGCGTTTAACGTTTGTGCGCAACTGCGAAAAGCAGGCATTCGTACCGAATCCAATTATCAAGGGCGTTCTCTTAAGAGTCAGTTTAAGCAAGCCGATAAATTAGGTGCTCGTTTATGTGTAGTCATCGGTGAGCATGAAACTCAAAATCAATCGGTTACGGTGCGCGATATGCAAACGCATGAGCAAACAGAAATTCAATTAACTAATCTTGTTTCCCAGCTTACGGCAAAACTCTAACGAGTGCGCTTGCTGCAATATGTGCGTGTTGAATGGCTATGCATTACCTAATGCATAGCCTAAGTAAGCTACCATAAATATTGCCACGACTGTTATGAGCGCCGAGTAGACAAGCGCCATAACTGTTATTGCAAAGTATATGGTCTTCCATACGATAGTTAAGATGCGCTGTCGTGCATTCACTGGTTTATGAGCTTGTGTATCGTCTTTTTGAGCTAGGTTTTGATAAACTTTGATTCCTATCGAAATTGCAAGCAAGATATACGCAACACAGTTAACGCCAATAATAACATAGAGTACGTCGAATGTTGGTAGAGCTAGTGAAAACGGTAAAAATTTAAAAGAGATTACTGCAAGCATAAAGATAAGAGATAGAGCATGTGAGACTTGCGATACGCGTGTAAGATTTTTCATCTCTGACCTTTCTATGTCTTTTGATACACATACAGTATACTATAGCTAAATTGTTACATGAGAGGAGCGGCTATGAGACACCATAGTGCCTGTACCACCATTTTAGTAGGGAAGAAAGCTTCTATTGACGGTTCAACCATGATCGCGCGTAACGATGATACATTTAGACCCATTACGCCGCAAAAGTTTATTATTGAACCCGCGCGCACAAACGACAAAGGAAAAATCTTAAAGTCTTGGCTTAATAAATTTAGCATGGAGCTTCCTGCTGATGCCGATAGAGTTCCTGCAGTTCCTAATGTTGATTATAAAAAGTGCGGTTATTACGATGAAAGCGGAATCAACCAGCATAATGTTTGCATGTCATGTACCGAGTCTACCTATGGCAATTCTCTAACGCTTGCATTTGATCCTCTTGTTCGTGATGGTTTAGATGAAGACTGCATGCAAACCGCCGTGCTTCCCTATATCACATCGGCTCGTCACGGTGTTGAATATTTAGGTTCGCTCATAAAAAGGTATGGTAGTCCTGCAGGTAATTCTGTGTTATTCAGCGATAAAGATGATATCTGGTACATGGAAATTGTAACTGGTCATCATTGGGTTGCGCAGCGTATTCCCGATGATTGCTATGCTGTTGCTCCTAACTGTGTTTCTATTGAATGCGTTGATTTTGACGACCCTGACAACTTTATGTACAGCGAAGGTATTCGCGAATTTGTGGATACGCACCGTCTTAATCCTGACCGTAGCTTTTGGAACGTCCGTCATATTTTTGGTACCGCAACCGATGAGGACAGGCATTACAATACCTCTCGTTCGTGGTATGTTCAAAAATATTTCAATCCCGAGCGTGCCCAAGATCCTGAAGATTTTAATCTTCCGTTTATTTCTCGCGCGCAAAAGCTTATTACGCGTGAGGACATTCAATTTTTGCTGGGATCGCATTATCAAAACACTCCCTACGATCCACTAGGTCATGGCGCTGATGCTGATAAACATAAGTTTCGTCCCATTGGCCTTAACAGAACTCAAAATGCTCATATCTTGCAGATTAGAAACGACGTTGCAGGGGACAGAGCAGCAATTATGTGGCTTTGTATTGGAGGACCTACCTTTACACCGTTTATTCCATTTTTCACTAATATGAATGATACTGACGCTTCGTATAAAAACACGAGCATGACGTATAATGCGCGTGACGCATGGTGGTATTACAAATCGCTTGCCGCGCTTGTAGAGAGTCACTATGCTCACTTTGCGTTGCCAAATGCCGCGTATCTTGATGAGCTTAATCGTTGGTACCGTGCGCGTGTTGAAGAAATTATTGAGCAAAGCCGTGATCTTACGGGTGACGAGTTAACAGCGTTTTTGACAAAAGAGAATCAAAAGACTGTTGCGCATACGCGAAAAGAATCCGAAAAGCACATGGGCGAGTTGTACACTCAGGCCATTTTGCTGTCGAAGCTTACATTTAAGATGGATGCTAATTTATAGTTTGGCGTTACAAAAGGCATAACGACCATAGGGGAGTAAGGTTACTCTTGTATGGAGTGTTCAGTAGGGGATTAAAGGGAAACAGCCTGAAAACCTTTACGCGAGAATATAAGAAAGCCTACCTGGTGCACATTGCATTAAGTAGGCTTTCCTTGTTTTTGGTAATTACAGTGGTGCTTGCTAAGCACCCTACTTAAGACATTTTTATTTAAAACTTCTCAGATAACGGCACCCAGTGCTCGTCTGCCATATCTTCAGCAAACACCGTATTGTTAATGTAAAGGTCTCCATCTTTATCGCGTACAAAGCCCCAGTTTATGTCCTTATCATCTGCATACTGCTTGAACGCATTAAACTTATTTTCAATCTGTCGGTCAATATTTTTATCTTGACCACGTGCCTCACCACCCTTAGTTTCTATGACCCACACACTGCCGTCTTTCTTTTTAACAATGTAGTCGGCATAAAAGAGCCACTGATGTTGCAAGCCGTCAATATAGACAATGGAAAAATACTGCTGTCCCGCATCACCGTTTTTGTATACCCATTCAACATCTGCACGCGTCTCACAATATTTTTCAAACAGCATTTCAGAAGTAGAACGCACCAAACTTGTTGCATATCCTGACGTGTAGTCGTGATAGCTATTTTTGAGATATTCAACTTCGTGTTTAACACCTGCATCGTATTTGAAAAAGTCTTGCTCGGGAATATGAAATGTTGAGGTTTTTGGCTGTAGAACAAGCTCTCGCTGGACCATCATATCTGCCGTTACTTCTCTAAAATCTTCTTTGAGCTTATGAGTGTTGTTAATAACAAAGGCATAAAAATCAGTTGTAGGAAGACCAATTAGCTTCATATTCGTATTTCTTCCCTTACGGAACAAACGTTCCAATATAACCTTTGTTTTGGGCGTTGACATCGATATAGAGTTTTTTATGGCATCTACGCTATGTAAAAGCTCGATGCCGGGTTTATGAGTGTCTATACGCTTTCTGGTTGTATAAAATGACGTGGCATCTACTACCATATCTGTAAGAACATATCTACCATGCATCACATTTTTTACCAGCTCATGCGTAAAAATATAGCCGCCTGCCTCTAAACGTTCCTCATTTTCTTGCTTATTGTTGGTAAGCTTGTACTTTTTAATTAAGTGCTCAGCAATCTTGTGAAAAACTTCGCGCTCGCCTAATCCGTTAAAGTCCAGGTTGCGCATCTGTTTTTCTAGCGTGAATGTTTTGCACTCATTTTTGAGGAACAGGCGACGCGTCTCATACGCTTTATCCATTGTGGACAAAAGTCCTGCCTTGTACTTCTCATCAAAGGTGTAGACGTAGCAAAAATCAAGCAGGTCGTCGTCGTAGTGATGCGCTTCAGGCATACGGCGAATGCGTCCAATAGTTTGAATCTCGAACGACTCGCTCATGCCTTCGCGCAGCTTTACCAAAATCTTGGCGCGTGGACAATCCCATCCCGTAGATATTGCCTGTTTCATAAGTAAAAAGACAGGTATTCCCGTATTTGCAGTAAGATCGTCTGGAAGATCTTTTTTGTTTTCACTCATCCATTTGCTGACCATACCATTGTCATAGGTATAGCCCATCTCTTGTAGCTTTTCTTCTACTGCTTCTACGGTTTCGGGTTTTCCATTGGGAAACTGTATTAACACAAGGGGGCGAATGATTTTTCCTCGTTCCTTGTAGCGTGCCCATATTTCTTTACGTTTGGTGTCAGCTAATTCAAGCAGCGTTTCGTAGTCTTCACCGATGAGCAAATTGCTTGTGATACCCTCATTTACATAAAGGGCTTTTGTGATAAGTCCCGCTTCAATAACATCGAGCTCGTCAATTTCAAAAAACTCATATCGTTTGTTTTCAACAGCCGTTGCACTTACACGAACGATATGCTGTGCTGCAAACGCATCGATAATTGTCTTAGCTTTCGCCGTATTATTCGAATGTTCCTCGTCGATAATAACAATAAACTCTATGCCTGTACGGTGCGCCTCGGCAATACAATCAAAGAGGTTTTTACGCTCGCTATCGCGAATTGCGGTATTGCCATTTTTGGTTACAAGCTCCCAATTGATAAACGTAGTGCTCTCTTCTGAAAAACCGCTGGTAAGTGCATCAAAAAGGTTCTGCGTTTTCCTACTCGGAGAAAGTTTCCTCATTTTCTCGCGACTTTGCTCTTCAAGGTTGCCTTTACCGGGACATAACCAAATAAATGCAGTGTGCTTATCTACGTTGCTCAAATAGTTATCAATGTAGTCAATAAGGATAATCGTTTTACCCGAGCCGGTAGGCGCCTTCATAAGAATAGTTTGTTTAGCATCATCACGAGCGGTTAAGTCAATAAGCTTTGTAACCGCCTTTTCCTGAAACGCAAAAAGATTTATCGTAAGTCCTGGATTTACCATGCCTCGCCTACCTCCTTTAGTTCATATTCAAAGTAGTAGTCGGGGATAACGTGGATTTCTGCGCCTGCAAAGCGCACTTGTTGTTCGGTTGTAAGAAGCACCTCGCGCGATACATACATTGCGCGTACGCCCTCATAGCTTGACCAGTTTTTAGCTAGCGCGTCTGCCTCTTCGTCGCTAAGCACAATAAGATAGTGTTTGTTATCCAGCGTAATACCGTTTTCAAGCTCTACCATTTCTTTGATGTGAGAAAGGAGTTCTTCACTCACATCATCTGTATCTTTGGGAATAAAGTCAGTCTTGAAATATTTGAGGTTTGCAGGAATGCCTTCTACATTAACAAGCTCATTGCCATTTTTCTTCTCCTTTACATAACTGTAACCATGAATAACACGTTTGATACGTTCATAGGTAACATCTTCACATATGTTGTTCTCATTATTAGTGCAGAGAATAAACTTACGATTACCACCATCTTCCATGTTAAGTTCAAGAACAGCTTGAGCAGTAGTACCACTGCCTGCGAAGAAGTCGAGGATGGTAGGATTCTTGCCTACATAGATAGATAGCAGGTATTCTATCATGCTCAAGTTCTTAGGATTGCTAAAAGTAGCATCTCTTCCCATCACAGCTGAAAGAGTATTCGTGCCATCGTTTGTAGAGTATTCGATAATACTTCTTGAATTTCTTTCTGCAATAGAGGAATAGAACAAGCTTCCAGAAATGTTTTCAACAGATTCTTCAGGAACGAAAGTTCGTTTTTTTACTGTATAACGACCTGCTTTTCCTGTTATTACAATATTGTCAGATTCTGCATTAAATTTTTCTAAAGACCACGTCCAGCATCCCAATTTACCACGCACTTTTGGAGGTATAATGGCAACATAACCATCATTCAGTAAGTCGGAGCTGTGTTTGTATATTATGTTTTCATCATTAGATTCTTTAACAAGAGAAATGTCGTAGTCAGATACTGCTTTTTTAACCCCAGTAGATGGATTAAAATACACAGTGTATCCAAGGTTTGGACGAGCACTTAATACGCCACCCTCACCACGTGTAGTTATAGAATCATTGACATAGTAGTATCTGCCATTTTCCTCGTATACTGGTCGTAACTTTTTTTCCTTTCGTACTAATGTTGGCAACACTTTGGTTCCGTTTATAAATCTAGACTTCTTCCTATATGTGACTATGTACTCATGATTCTTTTGTATGTCCAACGTATCATTTTTTGCATTAAGTTTATTTTGAATAATAATACCTAAAAAGTTATCCATACCAAAAATTTCATCACATAACAACTTAAGCTGTGCAATTTCATTATCATCAATCGAAATGAAAAGAACGCCCTCATCAGAAAGCAGTCGCTTTGCTATCTCTAGTCGCTCATTCATAAAAGATAGCCATTTACTATGCCGGTAGGCATCGTCTTCACCAATTCTATAATCATCATAGATAAATTCCTTGCTTTTAGTATTGTATGGTGGGTCGATATAGATTACATCAATCTTTTCTGCATGTGTTTTCTCAAGCAACTTCAAGCTGTGCAGGTTGTCACCTTCAAGCAAAAAGTTATAGGCGTTTTCGTCAGTCGCTTTAATTTCACGCTCTTGTACTTCGCTAAACACAGGAATATTGTCCTGCATCATTATGTCAACTTGTTCTTCGTGCTTTTCCCACACAAGACCGTATTTTTTTGAGTTAAGCTCAGTTTCAATCTCATCAAGCGCCTGGAGCGTTTCATCATTGTCTTGATGTTCAGCTTTGATTTTATTTAAGAATGCCAGCATACGCTCGCGCTTTTGTTGTGATAAGTTTGCCATTACTTTTCATCCTCCGCAACAAATTCCAAAATATCGTCGTGCGTGCAGTGTAGAACCTTGCAGATACTTTCAACTTTTTCTAGTGATATATATTGTCCCGTGCGTAGTTTTGTAATAATGTTGGCGGAAATATTGCTCATTCTCATTAAATCCTGATTGGAAATATCTTCTTCAATCATACGATGTAAGAGTTTTTTATAACTAACAGCCATAGTTTCCTCCTTATTTCTTAATTAATAGTATCACGATTCTGTGAATATCTCGACGATATAAATAACCAATTGCACCAGAATATAAAAATTTCCTTTGCCATTTATTCAGATTAAATTCCTAAAGAGGTGCTTTATGGTCAAAAAGTTTTCTGAATCCTAATGCAAGTCGTCCAAGTGGCAACCTTTTTGCAGACACCACGATAAACCCCGTACATAGTATTTATGTTTCTGATGCGTTACTAATTGTATTTCATGTACACCTTTGTAAAAATACATGGTATTACTGTAATAACAAATTTCGAATTCCTTCGCCTCAAGGGTGGGGCGTTTTCAAAGTGTTAGTGATTTCGGATTTGTGGCGAAGCGTTTCGCAATACCTTTTAAGGTATTGCGTAACATGTTCGCAAATGTGTATGATAGTACAAGTTCTTAAAAACTTGGTGCTGCACTATAACCTAAAGGAGGTTGCCATGCTTGCTCAAACTGCGCTTACGTGTGTTGCGTCTGCTTCTAACAATTCTTCTGTACAGGCATGGTGGTGGCAATCTTTAGCTATGTGTTAATTACTCTGAAGTATTGCTAATTTTTGTTTAAGGCTTTCGGAGTAATTCTGAAAGTCTTTTTTATTTACATTTCTTTATACGTTTTTTATCAAATATATCTATGCTCTAAGCATGTTGATATCCACGAAAGGACTTATTATGTCATACGAACAAGCTCAAGAATTAAACACTCAAAACACTCAAAACACTCAAAACACTGTCAATCCTTTTGAAGAAATTACGAGCGATGTGTCACAAAACGCAACACCTCATCACGCACTTTCAATTTCGTCGCTTATTTTAACCGCTGTGCTTTTAGCTGCGGGTTGTATTTTGGATTTAACGGTAGCAAAGTCTTTGGCAATTACGGGAATTCAGCCCGAATTTGTTATTGCCTCGTTTTGCTTAAGTATTTTATTGCTTAAACCTAATGTAGTTCAGGGCATTATTATTGGCGCACTTGCTGCAACGCTTATTCAGCTCAATACGTCAATTCCTGGTCTTGAGTATGCATGCGATATTCCTGCCTCTGCTTGCATGACGCTTATGACACTTGCCTATACCCATATGTTCAACCATATTAGTGCTTCAAAGCTCGATCCATTTCCCTTTATTTTAACGTTTGTCACCACACTTATTTCTGGCGGTATCTTTGCAACCGTTGCAACCCTTGTATTCTTGCACCTCGAACTTGGTGCCGCTTTGGTAATGGCTCCTATTGTGGTGGGAACTGCTTTTGCAAATGGACTTGTGGTTGCCTTGCTGTATCAGCCTCTTAAATTGGTTTTGCACAAATAACGTCCAAGCTAAGTTCCTATGCGCAACAATCATGCGTGAGTATCTTGGTAAAAATTGCTATACTGACAAAATAGCAGCAAACACAAGCGCCTACGGTGAAGTATGCTTGGAATACAAGTTAAACTGCCTAAACGTTTTCATGGACTATAAGGGAAAGGGCATATGCGCGAAGATAAATCTATACCACGTGATGATGTTAAGCAAGATTTGCCTCATGCTTCACAGCTTATGCCACTTATCTCTTTTAAGCATGTAAGCTTTGCGTATGCAACGCAGCAGCAACCTCAAGCCGATTTTGCGCGCGCAGATGCTCATACAAAATCACATGGAAGCGTTTCCGCGGCTCGCTTGTCTCAGAGCCAAGTTTGTGCGCTTAAAGACATAAATACTTCTATTTATGAAGGTGAATTTGTAGGAATTATCGGCTCTACTGGAGCTGGTAAAACAACATTGGCTTCACTGATGACAGGAGCTATACCTCATCATTTTGCTGGAACATTAAGCGGTAGCGTTACGATTTACGCAAAAGAATCTCGAACACTATCGCTTACTCAAATTGCACGATATATTGCCTCGGTTATCCAAGATATTGATGCTCAAATGGTTGCTGGCAATGTTGAAGATGAGCTTTTGTTTGGCCTCGAAAATTTTGGTATTGCGCACGATGAAATTTATCCACGGATGGATGAGGCTTTGCGAGCGGTAGGCATTTTAGACTTAAAATATCGTGATATAGACACGCTTTCGGGCGGACAAAAACAAAAAGTTGCTATTGCTGCAATTTTGGCTCTGCGTCCGCGCGTTATGATTTTAGATGAGCCAACGTGTGCGCTTGACCCAGTTTCTTCCGAAATGATTTTTTCAATTCTTTGTGACTTAAATGCAACATACGGAATTACCATAGTGGTCATTGAGCAAAAAGTTGCACTTTTGTGCACGTATTGCCGTCGTCTGCTGGTATTGTCGCAAGGGGAGCTCTGCTTAGATGCGCCTATTGATGAGGCACTCAAGCAACGCGAACTTTTGGATTCGGTAGGAATTAACTATCCGCGTACTACGCGCTTAATTCAAACGCTTCGCGCGCGCGGTTTGAATGATTCAAGCACGTCGCACCAAATAATGCCGGTAAGCGTTGCCGATACCGTGCAGGTACTAGACGATATGCTTTCGTATGCGCCTTTGCACTCATTTGTGCACGATATGCATCAACCGCTTTCAGACGATATTATTGCGCGTGTACATGCATCTTCTTCACAACCCACATGTCCATCGCAGCAGGAACAAGATCGCCCAAAGACCTTGGCTTTTGAACATGTTTCGTTTTCGTACGCTGGTGCTCAAGAAACGCTAAGTGATATCTCGTTTTCACTATATCCTGGAGAGCTTGTTGCGCTTGTGGGACAAAATGGAGCAGGTAAGACAACTATTACCAAGCTCATAAATGGTCTATTGCGTCCGCGTGCTGGAACAATTTCTTTGTGCGGTACCTCCACACAAAACATGCCCGTGAGCACGCGCGCACGTTTTGTTTCTACGCTTTTTCAAAACCCCGATTATCAGCTTTCAAAACCCAGTGTTCGAGAAGAAGTTGCGTTTAGCTGTTTGTTAGTAGGAATCGATAAAGATAAAGCTTACGCTCGTGCCGATAAGGTAATTGATGAGTTAAATCTTGATCCTTCTGCCAGCCCTTTTATGCTTTCGCGCGGTCAGCGTCAGATGGTGGCGCTTGCAGCAACTATGGTAACCCGTCCGCAATTATTGCTTTTGGACGAACCAACTTGTGGTCTTGATTTTGTTGAGTGCCAGCGTGTAATGGAACATGTTATACGTTTGCAGCAAACGGGCTGTGCCGTTCTTATGGTATGTCATGACATGGAAGTTGTAGCCGATTACGCTACACGTCTTATGGTTATAAGCAAGGGGAAACTTCTTGCAACAGGGGATATGCAAAGTATCTTTTCTCAAGAGTCTCTTTGTGCCCAAGCTGCAATTTCTCCTTCTCAGCTGGCAAGTGTGGCACATGGCTTAGTAAACAAGTCATGGACGGTTTGCACCAACTGTTATACGCAAGAGTCGCTGTTAGAAGCATGTGCTCTCAAACACACGCGCGCTTAAGGAGTGTAGTATGAATACGATTCTTTCTTATCACGAAGGTAAAACGCTTCTTCATCGTGCAAATCCACTTTCAAAACTTGTTTTAGCAATGAGTGTAGTTATAGCCGCGTTTATTACTTCGGATTGTCGCGCACTTGTGGTGCTTGCACTTCTTATTGTGCTTACGATGTATTCAGCGCATATTTTATCAGCACTGCGCTCGTTGCTCAAAGCTATTTTGATTTTATCCTGTGTTATGTTTTGCCTTCAAAGCATGCTGAATCAAGGGGGGACACATCTGTTTTTATGGATAACAGATGCAGGACTTATAAGTGCATTGCGCGCGGCGCTTAGGCTCTTTTGTTTTGCATTGCCGCTGGTAAGTATGCTTTCGGTTACCAAATTAAATGATCTTGCTAATGCCTGTGTTGCTTATCTGCATATTCCTTATTGCTATGCATTTACTATTACAACTGCTATTCGTTTTGTTCCTATCTTTGCATACGAAATGACGCAAATTAGCGAAGCTCAAATGGCGCGTGGCGTTCAATTTGATACACCCAATCCGTATAAGAAACTCAAGCTTATGATGCCGCTTATTATTCCGCTTTTGGTTTCATCGGTTCGTAAGGCCGATATGTGTGCGTTAGCGGCAGAACAGAGGGGTTTTTATCTTCGCACAGCACAGAGTTCATATAAAACATATCCGTTCTTACCTCAAGATGGTGTACTTTTTCTCGTTTCTTTTATGTTAATTGCCGCTGCCTGCGCTTTTTCGTTACTATAAAAAGGATGTTACTTTTTAAGGAGGGCGTATGGCAACCAATACTTTTACCGATTTGTGCCACATCTTTGTTAAAGGCGGAGATGGCGGCGCAGGTTGTATGTCGTTTCGTAGAGAAGCATACGTCCCTAAAGGCGGCCCCGATGGTGGTGATGGAGGAGAGGGCGGAAGCATTATACTTCGTGCAAAGACGTCGGTTTCTTCTTTAGTTGCCTTTAGGTTTAAACATCATTTTAGAGCCGAGCGTGGAACACACGGTCAAGGCGCTCGTAAACATGGAAAAGATGGAGAGTCTCTTATTTTAGATGTGCCAGTTGGTACCGTGGTAAGAGAGCTTGATTCAAAAACTATGAAGCCACTCTATACGCTGGCAGATCTTACCGTTGACGGACAAGAGGTTGTTGTTGCACAAGGAGGACATGGGGGCCGCGGTAATATTCACTTTGTGACATCTGTTCGACGTTCTCCTGCTTTTGCCGAGAAAGGCGAGCCTGCACAAGAACATTGGATTGAACTCGAAATGAAAGTTATGGCCGATGCTGCGCTGGTTGGTATGCCCTCGGTTGGAAAAAGTTCGCTCATTGCGCGCCTAAGTGCGGCGCGTCCTAAAATTGCTGATTATCCGTTTACTACGCTTGTTCCAAATTTAGGAATGGTTCGCGCTGCTTCAGGCTATTCTTTTGTTGTGGCCGATGTTCCCGGTTTAATCGAAGGCGCAAGTGAAGGAAAAGGCCTTGGTCATCAGTTTTTACGTCATATAGAACGCAGCGCGCTCATTTTGCACGTTGTGGATATAACTGGCGGTCTTGAGGGTCGCGATCCCGTTATGGATTATCACACCATTAATCACGAACTAGAAGCTTATGCTCCCGAGCTAAGCCAGCGCCCACAAATTGTGCTTGCAAATAAATGCGACATGCCCTACAACGCTCAAGCTCTTGAAGAACTTAAACGTCTCGCTCTTGCCGCAGGCCATAGCTTTATCGAAGTTTCAGCTCTTACAGGAAAAGGTATCGAAACACTTAAAAATGTTTGCGCTTCGCAGGTGTATGAATTACGAAAAGAGCTTCATGCTCAAACATTAAAAGACGCCGAACGCACACAAATTGAAACTCAAAAGGTTCGCTACGAGCTTACACGACGTGAGAATATGGTTCATATAACGCAAGAATCAACAGGTATTTGGCGTGTGAGCGGAACTCGTGTTGAGCGTATGGTTGTTCAAACTGATTGGGAAAATGATGAAGCTGTTGTGTACCTACAACATCGTTTTGATCGAATTGGTCTTGAAGAACGTCTGATGAAACATGGTGCAAAGCCTGGCGATGAAATACGTATCCTTGGGTATTCATTTACCTTTGAAGGAGCAGATACACTCACAGGTGAGGTAGATGATATGTCTGGTGATGCTACCTCTCTAGATACGACGTTGGTTGTTGAAGAAGATGATTCAAGTTTGGATGATGCATCTGCCTCAACTGCAGCTGATACGTCTGTCGTTTCGCCTGATGTACCCTCTGCATAATTTTAGTATGTTGCACGTACGTAATAAGGATATCTCATAAAGGAGCGTTGATTTTGCAGGATATCTTTGAAGTCTCAGATATTTATGTCATAAAAATAGGTTCATCTACCTTGGTCGATGCAACAGGCGAGGTGGATACTGCATATATCCAAAAACTTGCCGATGATATCGCGGCGTTTAAGGCGGCAGGTAATCATGTAATTGTGGTTTCATCTGGTGCAGTTGCTGCAGGTATGAAGCGTTTGCATATGTCGGTGCGCCCAAGCGATATCCCTTCCCTTCAAGCTTGCGCAGCGGCTGGTCAGGCACTCTTAACCGAGGCATATGCACAAGCACTTGGTGCTCATGACATAAGTGTTGGACAAGTTTTACTTACCCGTCATGATGTGTGTAGTAGAGAAACGTATCTTAACGCTCGAACTACCATAGGAACGCTGTTGCATTTAGGCGCAGTGCCTGTGGTAAACGAAAACGACACCGTTTCGGTTGCCGAATTTACGTTTGGAGATAATGACACCCTTGGTGCAATTGTTGCTACGTTGGTTCATGCTGATGCCTATATTATTTATACCGATGTCGATGGTTTATACACCGCAAATCCTGCAACTGATTCTCAAGCGCGCCATATAGATACGGTTCATAAAATAACTCCCGAGCTTATGGCTTGCGCTACGGGTTCGGTGTCAGGCGTTGGTACCGGTGGAATGTCTACTAAGCTTTATGCCGCACGCGCAGCTCTGGCGGCAGGTATTACTACCATTATTTGCAACGGTCATCACACCTATTCACTTGACGATATCGTTCAAAATCGTGTTTCTCAAACGCGCTTTGTTCCTGAATCTACGCATACCCCCGAAAATGCTCGTAAGCTCTGGATAGGCATTGCTGAAATTCCGCAAGGAAGCGTTACGGTTGATGCAGGAGCAAAACAAGCGCTCATCAAAGAGGGTGCATCGCTTTTGCCAGTTGGTATACGCGAAGTTAAAGGCACATTTCATGCAGGCGATGTTATTAGCGTGCGTGATGAACATTCTTCGTTGATTGCTCGCGGCATAAGCAAGTATTCTTCCGACGATCTTTGTGTTTCAAAAGGCTTAAAACTTGATGTTATTGCACGTTTTATGCCCCAAAAAGCAAATATTCCTGTAATACATAAAGATGAGCTCTTGCTGTTTTAATTCTACTCGTGTAAAACATCTATAAACTAATGATAAACCTGCTTAAAGTTGGAAATGAGGTCACCATGTCAGAGGCACTTGATAAAGCTCGTTTGGCGCATACTGCGTCCATGAGCATGCGACAAGCTTCTTTGAGCCAAAGAAATCATGCACTTACTATGTGCGCAAAGCTCATTGGAAGTTCTTCCGATGAAATTTTACGTGCTAATTCTAAAGATCTTGAGCGCGCACACGACTGCAATCTTCCTCAACCTTTGATAGATCGTTTGCTTTTAACGCCCGAGCGCTTAGAAGCAATGCAAAGTTCGCTTCTTCAAATTGCGGCTCAAAGTGATCCACTTGGTCAAATTCGTAGTGGTCATACCCTTGAAAACGGAATACAAATGCAACAGATAACGGTTCCTTTAGGGGTAGTTGCCATCATTTATGAAGCGCGTCCAAATGTAACGGTTGATGCTTTTGCGCTTTGTTTAAAAAGCGGAAATGCATGTATTCTCAAAGGCGGATCTGCCGCTCGCGAATCGTGCAGTATACTCGCGCGCCTATGTCAACAAGCGCTTGCTCAAGCAGGGCTTCCTCAAGATGCAGTTCAATATATAGAAAGTACCGATCACAGCGAAACAGAAAAACTTATGGGCGCACGCGGGCTTATTGATGTTCTTATTCCTCGTGGAAGCGCGCGCCTTATACAATCTGTGGTTCGTCATGCACAAGTTCCAACCATAGAAACTGGGGTAGGGAATTGTCATGTATATCTTCATAAGTCACTTTCTAGCAAAGAAGACATTTCAAAAGCTGTTTCGGTGGTTGTTAATGCAAAAACTTCACGTCCTGGTGTTTGTAATGCAGCAGAATCGCTTTTGGTTGATACATGTGCTGCGCCCGAGCTTTTACCGCCAGTGTTGCGTGCGCTTGACGCGCGCGGCGTAGAGCTTGTAGGAGATGCATGTGCCATGCACATTGCACATGAATGTAACATAGCTATGCAGCTTGCAGATGAGCAAGATTGGGCAACGGAATATCTTGATCTTAAAATGAGTGTACATTGTGTTGCCGATATTGATGAAGCAATTGAGCACATTAACCGTTATGGAACTGGTCATTCTGAAGCGATTCTTGCACAAGATTACAAAGCTTGTCAAAAATTCTTAACGTTGGTTGATGCGGCTGCGGTCTATGCAAATGCGTCTACGCGCTTTACCGATGGTGGCGAGTTTGGATTAGGCGGAGAAATTGGCATTTCTACGCAAAAGTTGCATGCACGAGGCCCCTTTGCTGCAGCTGCACTTACCACTACCAAATATATTTTACGCGGACAAGGACAAATTCGATGAATTCTGCAGAAGAAAGCTCAGCTCAACATTCTATGCCGCCTGATGATAAGAGCGTTCGTTCTCTGCATGAACAACGTGTTGCAGCTCGTTGTAGCTATCCTGCTTCTTTAGATAAACTCACGCCCTCAGAAATTGCCTATCTTAATGCCGAGCACGCAGTGTGCGATTTACCTGAGCTTGGGCAAGATAGAGATAAAACGTATCGATTAGGCATTATGGGCGGTACGTTTGATCCCATTCACCATGGCCATCTTGTTGCAGCCGAAACGGCATATGATGAGCTGAATTTGGATCTTGTCCTTTTTATGCCTTGTGGGTCTCCAGCGTTTAAGCAAAACCGTCATGTTGCAACGGCAGAAGATCGCTATGCCATGGCAATTCTTGCCACTGCTGATAATCCTCATTTTTTGGTTTCTCGCTTTGAGATCAATCGTGCAGGTATTACCTATACCGCCGATACGCTGCGTTTGCTTCGCGCTTTTTACCCTGATAATGTAGAATTCTTTTTCATTACGGGTGCAGATGCTATTGCAAATATTATTTATTGGCATGATGCGCATAAAATTTCTTCATCATGTCACTTTGTTGCTGCAACGCGCCCTGGTTACGATCTACGCAGCGCACAGCGTCGCATAGAGGCATCAAATCTTCACTTAGACATACGCTATTTAGAAGTTCCGGCGCTCTCAATTTCATCAAGCTACCTGCGCGAACGCGTGCAACATCAACGCTCACTGAGGTATCTTACGCCTGATACAGTTACGGGTTATATTCATAAACATCTTTTGTACGGGGCGAATATTCGCGTGTATAAGCATATGGATTCTGATAAAGATTTATAAACTTTAGATTACGTTATAACTTTTATCTTCTTTATGTTGGCGTACATGCTATCATGTACATAAGGCGATGATAAGGACGCGTCTTTTGCTCACTTGCCTTTTAGAGAGTAACGGTAGCTGGAATGTTATAGGCAACGCAATAAGATATCACCTTTGAGCTGTGGTTCAAACAAAACTTTAAACGCATATATCAAGTTTAAAGTTTTTAGTAGATGCCACCGTACATGACAGACGACACATGTCAACCGAGTAAAGCGGAGTAAGATTTCTGCTCGCTGGGTGGTTTAAGCGAAGTGCTTGTAACGCTTACAATGCGTGTTATCTACGCTTCGTCCCAGCAAGGAGGGACGGGCGTTTTTTTTATGCCGTGTGTACGGTTAAAACGTTCGATACGACATGAAAGGATTTTCACGTGGCTAACGAATATAAGAGCTCTATGAATTTACCAAAGACCTCTTTTGCTATGCGTGCGGGCCTTGCACAAAACGAGCCAAAACGTCTTAAAATGTGGGAAGAAAATCATGTATACGAGCTTTTGCAAGCTCAAAATGAAGGTCATGATAAGTTTGTGCTTCATGATGGACCTCCCTATGCAAATGGTCCTATTCATTTGGGTCATGCACTTAATAAAATCTCAAAGGATATTATCAATCGTTACTGGTCGATGCGCGGATATCAAACGCCGTTTATTCCTGGTTGGGATTGCCATGGTCAACCTATTGAGCATAAAGTTGAACAAATGCTTGGAACGCAAAAGTTTAACCAACTCTCAACTGCTAAAATTCGTGAGCTTTGTCGTAAAATGGCCGTTGAACAAGTTGATACCCAGCGTCAGGGATTTAAGCGTTTGGGCGTTTTGGCAAAGTGGAATGATCCTTATTTAACCTATACGCACGACTACGACGCCACCGATATTGAGATTTTCAAAAAAATCTACGACAAAGGATCAATTTATCGCGGTAGAAAGCCTGTTCACTGGTGTATGTATTGTCACACCGCATTGTCAGAAGCCGAAATTGAATATGGTGATGAGATTTCACCTGCTATCTTTGTTCGTTTTGCAATGACGAGCGTTCCGGCAGGCCTTGAAGCTTATGCCGATAATCTATGGGTAGATATTTGGACAACCACTCCGTGGACGCTTCCAGCAGATGACTGTGTTATCTTGCATCCCGAAGCCACCTATGTTGGTGTTTTGGTTGACGGTCGCTGTGAGCTTATGGCTGAGGCTCTTGTCAAAAAATGTTGCGATAAATTTGGTTATGATTCCTATGAGTTGGCACGTGATGCCCAAGGAAATACCTGGCGTGCAACGGGTACTCAATTGCAGGGTAATACCTATCTTTTGCCAATTTTTGGCGAGCAAGGTGAAACTGGTGTATTTATTTACGCAGACTATGTAACCCTTGATGATGGTACCGGTGTTGTTCACTCGGCTCCTGGACACGGTGTGGACGACTATATTGCAGGTTGTAAGTTTGGCGTGCCCGTTGTTATGCCAGTAGATGATAACGGCTGCTTTTATGAAGGAACTGGATTGGGTACGGGAGGTCCTTTCTCGGGCATGAACGTAAACGATGCTAATCCTTGTGTTATTGATTGGCTTACTAAGCGTCATACCCTTATTCTTCACGAAGATATATCACACTCGTATCCTCACTGTTGGCGTTGTAAAAAGCCCGTTATCTTTAGGGCAACTGATCAGTGGTTTGTTTCAATGGACCAAACTAACTTACGTAACCAAGCAACTCAAGAACTTGCCCATGTTACCTTTTATCCTGCTCATGCCGCTCGTCGTATTGGTACCATGGTTGAAGGTCGACCCGATTGGTGTATTTCTCGTCAGCGCAACTGGGGTGTTCCAATTCCTGCATTTACCTGCAAGGATTGTGGTGAGCTTGTACTTAATGACGCTACGCTTGATAAAACAATCGAACTCTTTAAAAACTGTGGCTCAGATGCCTGGTTTACGCAAGAACCGCAAGACTACTTAGGTGATGCGTGCGTATGTCCCGCGTGTGAATCTCACAACCTTCAAGCAAATAAAGACATTTTGGACGTATGGTGGGATTCAGGAGTTTCTCATACGGCCGTTTGTAAACATCGCCCAGAGCTGCAATTCCCAGCAGATATGTATTTGGAGGGCTCAGATCAGCACCGTGGTTGGTTTATGAGCTCACTTATGACTTCTGTTGGTGCCTATGGAATAGCTCCTTATAAATCTGTTGTTTCTCAAGGATTTACCTTAGATGGACAGGGTAGAAAGATGTCCAAGAGCTTGGGTAATGTTATTGATCCAAACAAAGTGTGTGCTACGCAAGGTGCTGATATCATTCGTTTGTGGGTTGCCTCTGTTGATACTTCTGTTGATGTGTCGTGCGACGAAGAGATATTAAGCCATGTTGGCAATGCTTATCGTCATTTCCGCAATACCTTTAGATTCTTGTTAGGTGAGCTTGAGGATCAGTTTGATCTTGCAACAGATGGCTTGGCATTTGATGATCTTTGTGATTATGATAAATGCGTGCTCACGCGTATGTGCGAAGTTCACAATCAAGTTACCCAAGCGTATCAAGATTATAAGTTTAATCAGGTGTATCGTACGCTTTATGATTACGTAGTAACCGAGTTGTCTCAGGGCTATCTCAACGCTACAAAAGATCGTGTGTATTGTGGTGCAACTACTGGTCTTGAGCGCAGAAGTGCGCTTACAACATGGTCGTATCTTCTTGCCATGCTTGTTCGTGATTTGCAACCTATTTTGGTATTTACCTGCGATGAAGTTCTTGAGCATATGCCCCAATCGCTTCGCGAAGGAAAGACCTTTGCAGCACTTCTTTCGTGGTTTAGCGTTCCTGTTGATGAAAAACATATGGCAACATATCTTCCTGCATACAAAGCACTTGTTCAAATCCGTAACTCATTTACCAAGGCATACGAGCGTGCGCGTGAGGATACATCGTTTGACGAAAACACAACGCAAGCAACACTTGCTCGTATTTCGCTTACGTCTGAGATGAAAAAAGCGCTCGAAGTAGTGCCTCATTTGGATGTTGCAGAGGCTTTGGTGTGCTCTGCAGTTGAGCTTTCTGATGGCGAAGATTTGAGCTGTAGCGTTGTTCAGGCAACGGGTTCAAAATGTCCGCGTTGTTGGAATTGGCGTCATCTTGAATCTGATGGCTTGTGTTCTCGTTGTAGTGAGGTTATGGGTAACTTATAAACGCCTTGTGCAATCTGCGATTTTTGAGGTAATTTGTAAAATATATGCGCTCAATTTGTACGTTTAAGTTGAGCGCAGCGTGTTTTTGATGATAAAGAGAGGATTCGTGTATGACAAAACAGAGCTCAAAACAACAGGGCCTGAGTTTGCCTTGTTTGCTAACTCTGTTTATATGTGCATGTGTGCTTGTGGGCATTGATCAACTAAGTAAATGTATCGTAAGAGATCGGTTACCTCTTTTTGCAAAGCGTCCTTTCCTAGAAGGAATTATTGAGTTCTATCACGTAGAAAATAGTGGCGCCGCCTTTAGTTTTGCCGAAGGCGCGCTTCCGTTTTTTGTTATATGTGCGCTTGTGGCGCTGTGTGCTATTTTTTACTATCTTATACGTAAATGCACCAATCTTTTTCTTGGGTGTACGTTAATGCTTATCGCTTCGGGTGCTTTAGGTAATTTAATAGACAGGCTCATATATCACACCGTATGCGATTTTTTTGCAACACAGTTTATCTCGTTTCCTATTTTTAATATTGCCGACATATATGTAACGCTTGGTGCATGTGGCGTCTTTGTTTATTCTTATGTTGTCTCTCGAAATCAGGCGCAAGATGAGTGAAACGCATATTCAACTTTTAGTTACACCTCAATACGATCGCATGCGGCTTGATGCTTTTTTGTCAACGTGTTCAGAATTAGGCGCACGTAATGCGTGTGCACACCTTATTGAACAGGGAAAAGTTGAAATTAATGATACACTTGCGTTGTCTAAATCCGAGCGTGTGCGCTTAGGTGATCGCATCTGTGTAGCTCAAGAAGTAGAAAATACCTTGTCATCTCATATCATGCCTAATGCATCCATCCCTTTGGATATTCGTTATGAAGATGATTATCTGTTAGTTATTTCAAAGCAAACGGGTTTGGTATGTCATCCTTCTCCTGGTCACGTTGATGACACGCTCTCTAATGCCTTAGTAGCGCATTGTGGATACGAGCATTTAGGATTATTGCAAGGAGACGATCGCCCAGGTATTGTGCATCGCCTTGATATGGATACAACTGGTTTAATGGTTGCTGCAAAAGACAACGCAACCCAGCAAGCGCTTCAAGATTTAATCCGTTTGCGTGTCTTTGATCGTCGCTATATTGTGCTGGTGCAAGGTTATGTTACGCCTGATGAAGGTACTATCACAACTGGTATTGCGCGTTCCAAAAAAAATCGCCTTAAAATGTGCATAAGCAAAGATCCTGCGTCACGCGAAGCTATTACAACGTTTAAAACGCTTGAACGATTTGAGGCAGGTTCAAAAGACGATGGGTATTCGCTGCTTGAGTGCCATCTTTATACAGGTAGAACGCATCAAATTCGCGTACATATGCGCTACGTTGGTCATAGTGTTGTGGGAGATCCGCTCTATGGAAGAAAAGGCGATGCACTTAATCAGGGATTACAACGGCAATTTTTACATTCGTGGCGCATGTCATTTGATCATCCTATAACGCATGAACATCTCCAATTTTGCGATACGCTTCCGTCCGATTTATCCGAGGTTTTAGCGCGGCTTCAACCTCAATCAATGGGTAGAACTGCAGACGGCGAGCGCATATGCGCTGAGCTCAAACTTTAAGCAGCTTTTGTATCTCGTGCAGATTTAGGTCTTTTTCCTTCTTTTGCAATTATTTTAAAGACTCGTAACTTTTGTCTTTTTGAGATGTATAGCTCATTATTTACGCTACTATAGATGTACAAACTCATTCGGTCATGGGATCCATTACCTATGGGTCTACATAAGGATTTGGGAGTTAGACTATATGAATTTAACTGCGCTTGGAATAACGCCTATCGTTATTTTTAACGGTGTTGTATGGTTCTTCTTTACGTTTGCTTATTTTTATCAGATCGTGTACTTAATTCGCGTTATGTTCAAAGGCAATGTTGTTTTGCCTCAAGCAAAAAAGCACCATCGGTATGCATTTGTAATTCCTGCTCACAATGAGGAGTCTGTGGTAGGCAATTTAGTTACTTCAATCCTTTCTCAAAAATATGAAGGCACCATTGATTGCTATGTAATTGCAGATGCGTGTACCGATAAAACGTTTGAACGTGCGCAAGCTGCAGGTGCTATTACCTGGGCACGTAATGACCTTGTTCGTAAGGGTAAAAGTTGGGTGCTTGATTATGCATTTAACCGAATTTTAGACGAAAAACCCGACGCGTATGATGCGTTCTTTATTATGGATGCAGATAATATTTTGTCGCCTAATTACGTTGAGATTATGAATCGGGCCTATGACGCAGGCTATCTTGTATGTACCAGTTATAGGAATTCAAAGAATTTTGATTCGAGCTGGATTAGCTCCGCATATGCACTTTGGTTTTTGCGCGAAGCCAAGTTTTTAAATAATGCTCGTATGATGCTTGGAACAAGTTGCGCAATTTCGGGCTCGGGCTGGATGGTTGCAGTTCCTATTATTCGTGGTATGCATGGGTGGCGTTTTCATACGCTTACTGAAGACATTCAATTTTCTACCTTTTGTTGTGCTCATGATATTCAAATTGGTTATGCGCCTGCAGAGTTTTTTGACGAACAACCCATCACCTTTAAAGCGTCATGGACACAACGTATGCGCTGGACAAAGGGTTTTTATCAGGTATTTTTCTCGTATTTCAAGAATTTGGTACACGGTATTTCGCATAAACGTTTTTCTTCGTATGACATGCTTATGACCGTTGCGCCAGGAATGATACTTACGCTTCTTTCGTTTTTCGTAAATGCAGCTTATCTTATTGTTGGAAGCTTAAGTCATGGTTTTATAGCAACTACTGCCGAGCTTGCAATGTGTATCGCATCACTTTTTGTTACGTTTTTGTCTATGTACATTACGTTTTTTATTTTGGGTCTTATTACAACTATTTCCGAAAGAAAGCATATCCATTCACGTAAGAAGTGGCGTGTACTTGCGAATATCTTTACGTTCCCGCTCTTTATGATGACCTATATTCCAATTACGGTAGCCGCCTTGTTTAAAAAAGTTGAATGGGTTCCTACTAAACACGACATAGCTGTTAATTTTGATCAAGTTATGAGTGAAGGAACACAGAACATATAAATTGCAAAGGTGCTACAATCTATACAATTTAAGGTATAAGCGGATGCGTTGTTGACTTTAGCAACAACACAAATCGCAAAGCGCAACACATGTATCGTTTTAAGCGATATGTATTACTGTACAGGATGTCGAGCCAAAGGAGATTGGGATGGCTAAATTTTTTGAGGAAGAATCGCATACATTTTCGGAGTATTTGCTGGTACCAGGATATTCCTCAAGTAAAAACATTCCGTCTAATGTTTCGCTCGAGACGCCTCTTGTACGCTATGCAAAAGGTGAAAAGCCTTCTATTACCATGCATATTCCTATGGTTTCAGCTATAATGCAGGCCGTTTCTGGCCCTCGTCTTGCTATTGCACTTGCGCAAGAAGGGGGCATTTCTTTTATTTACGGTTCTCAAAGTCCCGAAAATGAAGCACAAATGGTACGTGAGGTTAAAAGCTATAAAGCTGGTTTTGTCATTTCTGATTCTACGCTAACTCCTGATATGACGCTCGCTGATGTTTTGGAGCTTAAAGAACGTACTGGTCATACCACCATGCCTGTTACCGAAGACGGTACTCCTACTGGTAAATTCTGCGGTATTGTCACATCTCGTGATTATCGTGTGTCTCGTGATGAACCGCAAAAGCCTGTGCGTGAATTTATGACCACAGCATCTGAGTGCATAACCGCAAACGCGCGCACGTCGCTTAAAGAGTGTAATGATATTATTTGGGAGCAAAAAGTTAATCAGCTTCCTATTGTTGACGATGACGGTAATCTTGTTTCTTTGGTATTTCGTAAGGATTATGATTCTCATAAATCTCGTCCAGATGAACTGCTTGACGAGCACAAACGTTATATCGTTGGTGCAGGTATTAATACACGCGACTATGCACAGCGTGTACCTTTGCTTATAGACGCTGGGGCAGATGTATTGTGCATTGACTCATCTGAAGGTTTCTCTGAATGGCAAAAGCTCACTATTGATTGGATTCGCGAGCACTATGGTACCAGTGTAAAAGTTGGTGCTGGAAATGTTGTTGACGCTGCTGGATTTAGATATCTTGCTGATTGTGGCGCCGATTTTGTTAAAGTTGGAATCGGCGGCGGTTCAATTTGCATTACACGCGAGCAAAAAGGTATTGGCCGTGGTCAAGCTTCTGCCTTGATCGATGTATGCCGTGCTCGCGATGAGTATTACGAGCAAACAGGTGTGTATGTTCCTGTATGTTCTGACGGTGGTATTGTTTACGATTATCATATGACACTTGCTCTTGCGATGGGTGCTGACTTCCTTATGTTGGGCCGTTATTTTGCACGTTTTGATGAGAGCCCAACACGTCGTCTTAACGTAAACGGATCCTATGTTAAAGAGTATTGGGGCGAAGGCTCTGCTCGTGCACGCAACTGGGCGCGTTACGATTTAGGCGGTAAAAAGAAAGCTCTGTCATTTGTTGAAGGCGTTGATTCTTACGTTCCTTATGCTGGACCACTTAAAGATAACGTTGAAGGATCGCTTACAAAAGTACGTTCTACCATGTGTAACTGTGGTGCGCTCACGCTTGCTGAACTTCGCGATAAAGCACGTATTACGCGCGTTTCTGCTACGTCTTTGGTAGAAGGCGGCGCGCACGATGTTATGTTAAAAGAATCAAATTCCGATATGAACTTTAGGTAGGGAGAGCCTCTATGTCACAAAATTCTCAAACTGCGCACGAGATACCTGTTTACGACGCAGCACAGATCGAAACAAAATGGCAAAAGGTTTGGGAGCAAAACAATAGCTTTGCTACAGATTCAAAAAAAGATTGCCCTAAGAAATATGTGCTTGAGATGTTCCCTTATCCTTCTGGTGATCTTCACATGGGGCACGCACGCAATTACACCATAGGCGATGTAATGGCTCGACAAGCGCGTATGCGTGGATTTGATGTTTTGCATCCTATGGGTTTTGATGCGTTTGGTCTACCTGCAGAAAACGCTGCTATCAAGCATCATACCGAGCCGTCTACATGGACATATTCTAATATCAATCAGGCAATTTCTACCATGAAGCGTATGGGATTTTCGTATGATTACCAACGCATGTTTAACACTTGCGACCCAACTTATTACACCTGGGGTCAGTGGATGTTTATTAAAATGTGGGAAAAGGGATTAGTCTATCGTGGAAATTCCTTAGTAAATTGGTGCCCTGTTTGTAAAACCGTTCTTGCTAATGAGCAGGTTATCAACGGAAGATGCTGGCGCTGCGATACAATCAACCAAAAAAAGAAGCTTTCACAATGGTATTTTAAAATTACCGCTTATGCTCAAGAGCTTCTTGATGACCTTGATACGCTTACCGGCTGGCCAGAAAACGTTATTTCTCAACAAAGAAATTGGATTGGCCGCTCTGTTGGTACCGAGATTGATTTTTCTGTTCTTGCCGCCTGCGATAGCGACAAGCTTGTGAGCAAAGAGACGGAATTTATCACCGATGAACAGCGTTCTTCTTTGGGTGAGCTCGAAAAACTTACGGTATTTACCACGCGTGCAGATACGATTTATGGTGTATCATTTTTGGTGCTTCCTCCCGAAAGTGAAGTTGCAGCAAAATTAGTCCAAGGAACTGCTCACGAAGAGGAATTTCTAAAACTTAAAGCTGCTACCGAAAAAATTTCTGCTGTTGATCGTCAAGGTTCTCATCGCGAAAAGAATGGTGTATTTACCGGTCGATATGCCCTTAATCCTGTTAATAATCGTCTGGTACCTATTTGGATTGCTGATTATGTCTTAAGTGATTATGGAACTGGTGCTGTTATGGGTGTTCCATGCGGCGACCAGCGCGATTTTGATTTTGCTCAAAAATATAATCTTGAGATCGCGCCTATCATTTGCTCTCAAGATGACGACCTCTACAACGAGCTGTGTAATGAAAAAGAGCTTAAAGTGCGCCATGTCATGTGGGATCAAGCAATGGAAGCTCAGGGTTATCTTGTGCAATCGGGTCCCTTTACGGGAATGAAAGGTGGTAAGCATTCTCAAGCCGAGCAAGCTATTACCGAGTATCTTACCAACAAGGGTTGTGCTCGTAAGACTGTTCAATATCGCCTGCGTGACTGGCTTATTTCTCGTCAGCGTTATTGGGGAAATCCAATTCCTATGATTCACTGTGACGCATGTGGTGATGTTGCGGTTCCGCTTAAAGATTTGCCTGTTTTATTGCCTAAACACTTAAATCTTGAGAATGGCCAAACGCTTGCTGATTCAAAAGAATTCTATGAAACTACGTGTCCAAAATGCGGAAAGCCTGCTCGACGCATTACCGATACGATGGATACGTTTACCTGTTCAAGCTGGTATTTCTTAAGGTATTGTGATCCTCATAATACTGAGCTTCCTTTCTCAAAAGAAGCCGTTGAGCGTTTTATGCCGGTAGATAACTATATTGGCGGTATCGAGCACGCTATTTTGCATCTTTTGTATTCACGTTTTTGGACAAAAGTTATGCGCGATTTAGGCTTGTGTTCAATCGACGAGCCGTTTACCAATCTTTTGTGTCAAGGTATGGTTCGCGATGAACATGGCGATACGATGAGCAAATCTAAGGGTAACGTTGTGCCACCTTCAAGTGTTATTGAACCATTTGGTGCCGATACCTTGCGTTTGGCAATTTTGTTTATTGCGCCGCCCGAGAAAGATTTCGATTGGGATACCGAAGTTGTTCAAGGCACTAATCGTTTTCTCAAGCGTGCATGGCGTCTTGCTTGGCAATTTATTTTTGCTGCACGCGATGCAGGTCTTAGCACAACCATAGTTCCTAACGATTCTGCTTTAGAGCACGCAAATCTTACTCACGCCGAGCAAGAGCTTGTTCGCGCGCTTCATACGCTTGGTCTTAAATGCACGCGTGACTTTGATAAAAATCAATTTAATACTGCTATTTCTGCAGTTATGGAGTTGGTTAACGCTGCGTCTAAGTGTTATGTAGATCAACACGAAACACTTAATCCTCATCTTGCGCTGCGTTTGGCGCATGACATTGTTTTGCTGCTTGCTCCTGTGTGTCCACACTGGGCTGAAGAAATTTACCAGCAGGCATTTGTTGATACTTCAAAGCCCTTTGATTCGATTTATGACGCGTCTTGGCCTGAGTTTGATGAAGCACGTACAAAACAATCTCGCATCGAAATTGTTGTTCAAATCCAAGGTAAAGTGCGTGGCCATGTAGAAGTTGATGCTGATGCTTCTTCTGAGGTTATCCAACAAGCAGCTCTTGAAAGTGTCGCCGCTCAGCTTGAAGGAAAAACGGTGAAAAAAGTAATTGTGATTCCTCATAAATTGGTAAACATTGTTGCTTGCTAGTTTTTCCATGGTTGAACTCATCTTGCGTTTAATGTCCGACGCTTTTGTGCGGCGTTTGCGTACGCGCTGTATGTAAACGTGCATATGTTGTGGTGATACGTTTGTTGTGCTACACTGAACGTAAGTTATTTTGACTTTTGTAAGGAAGTAAGGTTTTTCGACCTTGCTTCCTTTTAATATGAATCGGTTATATGCTGTGTGGTGAGGAGTGCACGTGAGCTTAGAAGATATTCAGACAACCTTGCTCAAGGCTTTGGAAGAAGCAGCTACGCCAAGAGGCATTGATATTGTTGATGTTGAACTAGCTGGAACGCGAACAGCTCCGGTTATTCGCCTGCGTATCGACCATCTTGATGAGACTTTGCCTACCATTACCTTAGACGAAGTAGCCGCTCAAAGTGAATGGATTAATGAAGTTCTTGATAGTCTTGATCCAATTGATTCCTCTTACACGCTGGAGGTTTCATCTCCTGGTCTTGCACGCCCTCTTCGTCGCATTCACGATTTTGAGCGTTTCTGTGGTCAAGAGGTAGAACTTGTCACGCGCGCACAACAGGGCCGCAAACGGTTTACTGGCAAGCTTTCATCTGTTGCAGACAATACATTTACCCTCATCGTTGACGGCCAAGATATGACGTTTACGATAGATGACGTAAAGTCGTGCAAAATTAAACCTACATTTTAGTTTTATCTCGTACAAGCAAGCAGATTACAAAAAGTAAAAAGGCGGGTTTTGCCTTTGTTGAAAGGATTTATATATGGCATCGAACATGGTAGAAGCACTCATTGATATTTGCCAAAAAACGCATTTAGACGAGCTCTATATTGTTGATCGACTTGAACAAACACTTGCTAAAAATTATGCTGACATTTTACATCTTGAGCATGGAGCACGTGTTACTATCGACCGTGTTACTGGAAAAGTTTATGTGTATGAGCTTATTCCCAAAGGCGAGCCCGATCCCGAAACAGGGGAGTACCAAGACTTTGATGAGCGCGATGTAACACCAAAAGAAGCAAGCCGTTTAGTTGTACAGCATACTAAGCAAGAACTTGCCGAAATTATCCGCAGTGCTGGTCGTCAGCAGATTTTTGAAGAGTTTTCAAAGCGCGTTGGTGATCTTATCACCGGTACTGTTTTACAGACTACCTCCGACTTTGCCATTATTAAAATACGTGATGGAGTAGAGGCAGAGCTTCCTTATTTTGATCCTCATCGTTATCCTGACGAAAGAAATGAGCGTCCTGCTAATGAGCACTATGCCCACAATCAGCGTCTTCGTGCGTTAATTGTTGAGGTTCGCGATCCTCACGCTAATCAGCAGCAAATAAGAGGTGAGCGTCAGCGTCCATCCATTGTTGTGTCGCGTACGCATCCCGATCTTATTTCGCGTTTGTTTGAGCTCGAAGTGCCTGAGATTTTTGATGGTGTTGTTTCAATTGCGTCTGTTGCGCGCGAACCTGGTATTCGTTCAAAAATTGCGGTAAGCTCTACAGATCCTCATCTCGACCCCGTTGGTGCTTGTGTTGGCCCTAAAGGCTCGCGTGTTCGCACGGTGGTTTCAGAGCTTCGCGGTGAACGCGTTGATGTTGTTATGTGGAGCGATGACCCTGCAATCAATGTTGCTAATGCACTTTCACCTGCTAAAGTTTCACGTGTTTTAGTTGATAGGGAAAACAATTATGCTACCGTGATTGTTCCTGACGATCAGCTTTCCTTAGCTATTGGTAAAGAGGGTCAAAATGCTCGTTTGGCTGCGCGTCTTACGGGCATGCATATTGACATCAAAAACGAAACGCTTGCAGCCGACATTTTACGCGATCTTAAGAAAACCCCTCAGCCCGTTGACAAAGACGGCGACTATCGCTGCGAATTTGTAAGCGCCGATAAAGGTCAATGTCGCAATGTTGCTCGTCCGGGTTCTAGGTATTGTCGTCTTCACGAACAACTTGCCTCGGGTGCTCAAAGCGATTTTTCCGATGATCCAGATTCACTCATTTAGTGCGCGGCTTTCCTCGAAATCCGACACAGCCCCCAACGAAAGGTGTTTATATGGCAAAAACCCGCGTACATAACCTTGCTAAAGATTACGGAATGTCAAGCAAAGAGATGCTTGATCATTTAGCTCAACTTAAGATTCCTGTTAAAAGTGCTTCTTCTACGATTGAGGATGCATATATCTCTATTATTAAAAAAAGCTTGCAACCTATTTTAGAAGCACGTGCTGCTGAGATTGAAGCCAAGAAGCTTAAAGCCGAGCAAGAGCGCGCTGAAGAAGAAAAGAAGGCCGAGCAAGCTGCAGAAAAACAACGTCTCGAAGCTGAAGCTCGTCGCGAAGCTGAGCGCAAAGAAGAAGAGAAGAAACGTAAAGCTGCCGAAGCGGCTCGTAAGCGTGCAGAAGAAGAAGCTGCAGCAGCTAAGGCGCGCCTTGAAGCAGAGCAAGAGCGCACACGTGTTAAAGACACCGCTCCTCGTGCAACTTCTGGTTTTTCCAGTCTTTTAGATCAGATTGCTCAGCAAGAAGTAGTTTTACAAGAAAATCTTGAGCAAAAAAAGAAAAAGGCGGAGCATAAAAATGCTAAAAATGCCAAAAGTGCTCACAAAACTTCTGTAGTGGCTGCGCCTTCGTCTTCACACGAAAAAGCACATAACACGTCTGTGGCTTCTCACATTTCATCAGCTGAGGCACCAACTCGTGGAGACTCTGCCGATACGCCTCATAATAAGCGTCGTCGTAATTCATCTCATATGTCTCGTGATGACATGGATTATAACGATTCAGAGCAGGGGCGCTCTCGTAAGCAAAAACGCGGACGTCGTCAGGAGTCAAACGAAGAAGATCGCTATTCTCGCATGGCGCGTGAAGCTGCGGCCTATAGTCATGCACGCGTGTTCGAAGAAGCGCGTGAAGCTGTTGAAGAGGCAAATCGTGCTTCTACTGGTCGTCGTAAAAAGCGTAAGGAACGCAGACAACAGCAGGCAGAGCAGGCTGCAGAGCAGCAGAAGATTCAAGAAGCTCTTGCTAACGATCAAGACATATCTCAACTTGATACTATTAAAGTTCCGCAAGGTTCTACCGTTTCTCACTTGGCAAAGTTGTTAAACGTTAATGCTAACGATATTATTAAACGCTTATTCTTGCTTGGTTCTCCTTTAACGCTTACCGAGTCTATGTCTGATGATCTTATTGAACTTGTTGCTGATGATATGCATCGCGATATTAAGATTATGACTAAAGAAGAAGAAAATACCTTCTCATTCTACGATGATCCTAAAGATCTTAAACCTCGTCCGCCCGTGGTTACCGTTATGGGTCACGTTGACCATGGTAAAACGTCGCTTTTGGATGCTATTAGACACACAGGCGTTGCATCTGGCGAAGCAGGTGGTATTACACAGGCAATTGGTGCATCTCAGGTTCGCATCAACGGCCGTACGATTACCTTTATTGATACACCAGGTCACGCTACATTTACGGCAATGCGTGCGCGTGGTGCTAAAGTTACCGATATTGTTATCCTTATCGTTGCTGCCGATGATGGTGTTATGCCTCAAACGATTGAGTCTATTAACCATGCAAAAGCTGCAAATGTACCTATTATCGTTGCGGTTAACAAGATAGATAAACCTGGTGCCGACCCCAATCGTGTTCGTCAAGAACTTACCGAGCATGGTGTTATTCCTGAGGACTGGGGCGGAGACAACATGTTTGTTGACATCTCGGCTAAAAAACACATAGGCATTGATACGCTGCTTGAGTCTGTTTTGCTTGAGGCCGATGTATTAGAGCTTAAAGCCAATCCTGACACGTTTGCTTCGGGTAATGTTTTGGAAGCAAAACTTGATCGCGGTCGTGGTTCTGTTGCAACGCTTTTGGTTAACCGAGGAACCCTCCATGTTGGTGACGCCATTGTTGCAGGTCTTACCTTTGGTAAAATCCGCGCTATGATTGACCCGCGTGGAAATAATGTAGAAGTTGCTCGTCCATCCGATCCTGTTGAGGTACTTGGTTTGCAAAGCGTACCTGGTGCAGGTGATGAGTTCCGTGTCTTTTCTGATGAGCGCGATGCTCGTGCATTGGCTGAACAACGCCAGCTTAAGGCACGTATCGAGGAGCAAAATCGTGTTCGCCACGTTACCCTTGAAAACCTCTTTGATACCATGGCTGCATCCGATGTTAAAGAGCTCAATCTCATTATTAAAGCCGATGTTCAAGGTTCTATTGAGGCGCTTCAAGATTCGCTCGACAAGATGGATCAGTCTGAGGTTCGACTTAATACTATTCACTCGGCTGTTGGTGCAATTTCAGAAACCGACGTTGTCTTAGCAGACGCTTCAAACGCAATTATTATTGGATTTGGTGTTCGTCCCGAAGCTAAAGCACGCGCAGCGGCTGAACGTCAAGGTGTTGAGATTAGAACGTATAGCGTTATTTACAAAGCTATCGAAGACATTGATGCTGCACGTATTGGTATGCTTAAGCCAACCGAACAAGAGGTTCAAAGCGCAACCATTGAGGTTCGAAGCACCTTTAAGGTTCCAAAAGTTGGTATCGCTGCTGGTTGTATGGTCGAAGAAGGCGAAGTTCACCGTGATGACTTATGCCGTTTGGTTCGTGACGGTATTGTTGTTTACGAAGGTAAGCTTGCATCCTTGCGCCGCTTCAAAGACGATGTTAAATCTGTAAAAGCAGGATACGAATGCGGTATTGGATTAGACGGATTCCAAGATATTCACCCTGGTGACACTATTGAATCTTATCGTATTGAACAAGTTGCTCGTACAGAGTAGGTAGGTATGAAACAAAATCAGCAATCACGCCATATTAACCATATTGCGCGTGAGAAACTTGCACATATATTGCTTTTTGATATAGCAGATCCCAACTTATCACTTGTGGTAGTGAGTGATGTTGAGGTGTCAGTTGATAAGTCACTCATGGTTGTATATGTAAGTTGCGAGAGTTCTCGCTATGAAGAAGTACAGCGTGGTTTTGCGCGTGCAAAAAGCAGGATTAGGCGCCTGCTTGGTCACGCGCTTGACTGGCGCGTAACTCCTGCGCTTGTGTTTAAGATTGATACCACAGCCGATCAAGCCGAGCGTATTAGTCAGGCTTTGCAGGATGTACCCAAAACGATCCACGTTTCTAAGGATGAGTTTGGCTATCCCATAGAAGAATAGCCGAGCTTGGAGATCGCTGCTTATGTATGCGGCGTTAATCTGAGCTTGTGGTTTATAACATAGATTCTTAAGGAACGTAAGGAGTTCATCTGTCATGAGTGACAAAGAACTATCTCATAAAATGCAAGCATTTGCTGCATTAAAAGAATTAGTGCAAAAGAGCCAAACAATTGCAATTTGTGGCCATACATCACCTGATGGCGATGCATTAGGTTCTGCTTTGGGATTAGCTTTAGGTCTTAGATCGCTTTTTCCTGATAAACATATTGTTAATCTTTTAGCTGATTCAGTTGATCCTGGTCATATTTATAGCTTTTTACCAGGTATTACTCAAATGATACACGCAGGTGATTATGCCGAAACGCCCGATCTTATGATTGTGGTAGACCTAAGTGTTTCGCATCGTCTTAATGACGCACAGGCTGTGCTCAAGCGTGCACACGCAACAGCTATTCTTGACCATCATCCCTGTGAGCACCCGTTTGGTGATGTTTCCTACATTAAGCCTGATGCCGCTGCTGCGGGTGTTGTTATCTTTGATTTCTTGCGTTATTTGGGCGCATCTATTACACCCGATATTGCTCAGAATCTCTTTTGCGCGCTTATGACTGATACGGGAAGGTTTCAATATCAAAATGCTAATCCCGAGGCGTTTGAAGTTGCGTCTCAGTTGGTCAATTTTGGTGCCGATCCATCAGTTGTTTCGCTGAATATATATCAAAACGCTTCATTAGGCTATCTCCATCTCAAAGCGCTTGTTATGGGGCGGATCAGCTGTTTTTGTAATGGAAAAATTGCATATAGTTACGCTACGCGTGCCGACTATGTCCGTTTTGGTGTGTCTTTGGAAGAAAGCGAAGGTCTTGTTGATGCTGTTCGCTGCACGTCAGGTGCCGAAATCGTGCTTTTCTTAAAAGAAGTCTGCGACGCTACTATTCGTGGAAATCTTCGCTCTAAATCAGAGATCGATATATCTGGTGTTGCTGCGTCTTTTGGCGGAGGAGGCCATAAAGCAGCTGCTGGATTTACCATTGACGCATCTTTGGATGAAGCATTTTCGCTTGTTCTTCCTAAGTTACAAGAACTCATAATTCAGAAAGAATCCTTATGAAGCGAGGCCAAAGCGGTATCAATTGTTTAATTGCGCTCCATAAGCCCAAAGGCATAACATCTCATGACTGTATCAATGCTTTGCGTAACATTTTGCACGAACGCCGTATTGGTCATGCAGGGACGCTTGATCCTTTAGCTGATGGAGTTTTGCTTATAGGTATTGGACAGGCAACTCGTCTTTTATCTTATATTGTTGGTCACGACAAAAGCTATGAAGCATCTATTACCTTTGGGCAGCAAACTACCACTGATGATACCGAAGGCGATATTTGTGCCTCTTCCTTGGTTCCTGCTTGTGTTGAAGATGCTTCGTATGCACAGCGCGTCCTTCATCACTTCACAGGGCAGATCCAACAAGTGCCACCTGCGTATAGTGCCATATCGCTTGGAGGTATTCGTGCCTATAATGCGGTTCGACAAGGCGCGCCGCTTGATCTTGACCCGCGTTGTGTATATGTACATAAGGCAGAGCTGAGCGATATCACGTTTAACCCCTCTACGCATGCACCTATCTGGCATGTTCATTTTTGCGTATCAAAAGGCACGTATATTCGTTCTCTTGCGCGCGATATTGGCTTGTATGCACAAACACACGCGCATCTATCGGCGCTTAAACGATCTTCTTCGGGTAGTATTACCATAGCTGATTGCATTACCTTAGATGAACTTAAAAAAGAATCCTTGTCGTCACTTACCAATAAGATACTTAATCCCTTTGATGTTATTGATGCCGCACGTTATATGCTCGATGATACCGATTTAGTTGATATGTCCTATGGCAGGTCATTGACAATTAGAAAAAACAGTCTGAGTGATTGCGCAAATTCTCCACTTGTGGGCTGTGTGTACCAACATAAACTTTATGGTATCTATGAGCGCAAAGATGATAAGCTAATATGCAGAACAAACATGTTGAATGGCGTTACGGGTGTAACATGGTAGTGTCTTCTCCGCGCAACATAAGCTGTGATAGCAATCGTGTGCTTGCGCATGCAAATTTTACTTCTCATGATGTGTCATTAGCAAGCATATGTGAAAGCAGCTCTATATATCCGCAGGTACTTTCAACATACCAGCGGCTGGAACAAGATGGAATTACGCTTTATGTTTCTCCTCATGTTGCATACACTTCGCATACGCCAGCTTGTGTTGCCTTTGGTGTTTTTGACGGTTTTCATGTAGGGCATCAAGAACTTCTTCACAAAACTCTTGAAAGCGCGCGTGAACACAATCTTGCATCTGCGGTTGTTACCTTTGACCCCGATCCATCGTTTGTACTTCACTCGCAAGCACCTGCGTCCTGTGCTCTTGATTTGGATGCTTGCCTGTTAACTACCGAACAACGTTTAGAACTCATTGCACGCACCCATGTTGACCTTATTGTTGTGGTGGCTTTTACGCCAGCGCTTGCAAAGCTTGAGTGTCAAAAATTTTTGACTGACATTGTTATGAAACATCTTGCACCTCGTATTATTCATGTAGGTTCCGACTTTAAAATGGGGTATCGTGGGCAAGGCGACATTTCTGCATTACGCGCTTTTGGTTTGTTACATGATATTGATGTTTTTGGTCATACGCTTGCTGCCGACAACGAAGTGGTTATTTCTGCAACATTAATTCGTACGCTTTTGCAAAACGGCCATATAGATCTTGCAACAAGGTATCTCACACGCTTTTATTCCTTATCGGGAAAAGTTGTTCATGGAAGAGGAAAGGGTAGTGGCTTTGGTTTTGCAACGGCAAATATTCTATGCCAAGCAAATCATTGTGTTCCTCAATCTGGTGTATATATGGCATGTGTTGTTTGTCAAAACCATATCTATCCAGCTGCAGTAAATGTGGGGATTTCTCCAACATTCTCTTCCGAAATTTATGAGAACAGCCAAGGCAAGGCTCAAGATAATCTTCAAAATGCTGCCCAAAATAACGCCCACCATAACTCCCAAGACAGCTTCGAAAAGAATGCCCAAGACAACACCCAAAAGACTGTCTGCGATTCAAAGAGGCGCCTTTTATCACGACAGGGATTTTTAGAAGCACATTTGTTAGGATTTACAGGCGATATATACGGCCAAACCGTCGATGTTATCTTTATTAAACGCATGCGTGATGCGCGTAAATTTGAGTCGGTGTCTGCGCTTATCAAAGCAGTCCATGATAATATTAAAGAAGTGAAAAACTGTTTAGGAGAAACTGGAATCGAGGTGTACAGGTATGGAAACAGACGATAAAGAACGTGTGCGCGCTGCGGTAAATTTTGAGCAGCTTGTAGCAGAAACCGTACCTTTACGACCTCGCGGTGCAGATTTGTGGGGCTGTTGTCCTTTTCACCACGAGAAAAGCCCTTCATTTCATATCAATCCTTCAACTGGTTTATGGAAATGCTTTGGTTGCGGACTTGGTGGCGATGTCTTTGCCTACATTATGCAGCGCGAACACCTCGAATTTCCTGACGCACTCAAATTTTTAGCAGATAAATATGGCGTTGAGTTAACGCAAACCTCTCATCGTTCATCTCATACTCCTAAGCGTGTTCGCCTTTATGCGTGCATGCAGGCGGCTCAAGAATTTTACGAGCGTACCCTTCTTTGTTCACGCTCAACAAAAGCGCAAGAAGCACGTATGTACTTACAAGGTCGCTCATTTGGAAGTGCTGTTTCTAAACGTTGGCATCTAGGATTTGCACTTGGCTCAAACGAGTTGTTAGCAGAATTGACAAAACAAGGATTTACCCGTCAAGAACTTTTAGCTTGTGATTTAGCGCGTCTTACTCCTCAGGGTTTGCGTGAGCGTTTTTTTGATAGGGTTATGTTTCCTATTCATGATGAACAAGGAAAATGTATTGCTTTTGGAGGACGTGTCATAGGGGATGGCAAGCCCAAATACCTTAATACTAAAGATACAGTTCTGTTTTCTAAGGGTAAACACTTGTTCGCATTTGACGAAGCAAAAAATTCTCTTGTGGTAACGGGAACCGCTATTGTGTGTGAAGGCTATACTGACGTTATTTCTATGCATCGTGCTGGTTTTACCAATTGTGTGGCGGCTCTTGGAACGGCGCTCACGCTTGATCATATTAAACTTATCGAACGTTTTGCAACGCGTAAGATTATCTGCATGTTTGACGGTGACGCTGCGGGTCAAAAAGCTGCCGAGCGAGCCGTTCAATTTCTTGATCAAACTCGTCTTGAAATGTTATGTGTTGTGTTGCCACAAAATTTGGATCCTGCAGAATTTTTAAGCGCTCATTCTAAAGAGGAACTCGCCGAAATTCTTTCGCATGCGCGGCCGCTCTTAGATTTTGTGCTTGCAAAAAGACTTGAGCATTTTGATACACGTATTGAAGGTCAACGTGTTCAGGCGCTCCAATCTACCAGTCAGCTTTTAGCACCTCTTAAGCATTCATTATTTTTAGACGATTACGCTTCTCAAGTAGCTGATTTGCTTGATATGGATGTAAACCATGTAAAAGCATCAATTAAAGCCGCGAAAGAGGCAGCGCGTGTGTATACTCCCGCAAATAGTGCTTCTGTAGGTTTGCAGACACCTATTCAAAACAATACCTTAAACACCAATTCATCGAACCACGCTTTAACACCACAACATTTGTTGTCTGCTGATGCGCGTATGCAAAAAAGTTCTGAGTTAGAATTACTTTCCTTAATGGCTGCAAAACCACAGCTTATGCACCAATATCAAGATCGTATTGCGCATTTTAATTGGCTTGATGCCACGCATGAACAACTTGCATGGGCTATGCTTGCAACTCCTGAAGGGGCAACACCTGCAGAAGTAGTAGGAGCTGCTACGCGCGTTGTGCAATCGGCACCTAACCTTTTAGCATCAGGACGGGTAGTTAGTTTTTCTAATTTAGCGCCAGAAATGCAATTTCAGTTTTTGGTAACAAGTGTTGATTTGTGGTCATCTATTCGCGAAGTTAAAAAGATAAAAACACAGCTTAAACTTGCGCGTACCTCGCTTACCTTTGACGAAAGCCAAAAACTCCTTGAAAAAGCCACGCAATTACAGAAACATATTAGCGAACTAAAGAGTATAATTTCTAATGTTATCTAAAATTAGGTTTGGGTATATAACAAGTAGTTTCTCAAATCGCATAAGCATGTGTCGAAAGGATATCTGTGGCATCGCAAGAATCAAACCAAGATGTACAGCTTTCTGAAGAGCTTCAAATAATTGTCGATAAACTAAGTTCGCAAGCAAATGCATCGGGTAATACCTTATCCGAAGACGAAATTCAAATCGCTTTATCAGATTATGACACCGATGCAGATGAACTTTCTGATGTATACCAGGTTTTGCGTGCTCAACATATCACTATTACTGCTGACGCGGTTAATTTGGACGACGACGATGATCTGTTAGATGATGACGATTTAAAAGTTGATGATGAAGACGATCCCGATTTAGCTGCTGCTCGCGCAGAAACGCGTGTTGCAACCGAGATATTACGTTCTTCGCCTAAAAAACGTAGTAATAAACGCTCTTCCCGTGCGCGTACACGCAGAATTGATAGTTCTGCAGTTATGCTCACAGGCGATCCTGTTCGCATGTACCTCAAAGAAATTGGAAAAGTTGATTTGCTTAATGCTTCAGAAGAAGTTCATTTGGCAATGAAGATCCAAGCAGGAACAGATGCGTCCAAAAAGTTGGAAGCTGCAGAAAATGGCGAGATTGAATTAACGCGTGCCGAGCAAAGACGTCTTATGCGTATCGAGCAAGTAGGTCTTGACGCAAAGCAGGCGCTTACCTCGGCAAACCTACGCTTAACTGTTTCGATTGCTAAGCGCTATGTTGGACGTGGCATGTTATTTCTCGACCTTATTCAAGAGGGAAATCTTGGTCTTATTCGCGCTGTCGAAAAATTTGACTATACAAAAGGCTTTAAATTTTCCACCTATGCTACTTGGTGGATTCGTCAAGCCATCACGCGTGCTATTGCCGATCAAGCGCGCACCATTCGTATTCCGGTACACATGGTAGAAACCATCAATAAACTTGTTCGTGTTCAAAAAGAGCTTTTGCAAGATTTAGGACGAGAACCAACGCCCGAGGAAATTGGCGAACAGATGAAAATGTCTGCCGATCGCGTGCGTGAGATCCAAAAAATCAGCCAAGAGCCTGTGTCACTTGAAACTCCTATTGGAGAAGAAGAGGATTCTTCTTTGGGCGACTTCATCGAAGATTCAACAGCTGTAGCTCCTCCCGATGCTGCAAGTGACTCTATGTTGCGCGAGCAGCTTAATCAGGTGCTCGATGGCTTAGCCGATCGTGAGCGTAAAGTTATCAAGTTCCGTTTTGGTTTAGAAGACGGACATCCCCGTACGCTTGAAGAGGTTGGCCGAGAGTTTGGCGTTACGCGTGAGCGTATTCGTCAGATAGAAAGCAAAACGCTTGCCAAGCTGCGTCATCCTTCGCGTTCAGGTAGGTTAAAAGACTACATTGGCGATTAGTTTTGTGCTCTTAGCTTTATAATTTGATAAAATTTTGGTACCCAATTGGTTTGTGTTATAGGACACTTCCAAATTGGGTACAACTTTATTGTTATCTTTTATTGAGTAGATGGAGGAGAGTATGAAACACATCGCTGTTTTGGTGGGAAGCTTACGTAAAGGTTCCTATGCTCGCAAGATTGCAAATAATGTTCTTGATATGTTTCCTAAGGATTATGAAGCAAAGATTGTTGAGATTCGTGATTTGCCACTCTATGATGCCGATTACGACAACCCCGAGGAAACTGACAAGCCGCTTCCAGAGAGCTATACAGAGTTTAGAAACACCATTAAAGCCGCTGACGGCGTTTTGTTTGTAACTCCCGAAAACAATCGTTGCATTCCTGCATGTCTTAAAAATGCTGTGGATGTTGCCTCTAAACCAGCAGGTGACGTGGCATGGAAAGGTACACCTTGTGGTATGATGAGTCATTCTGTTGGTGCTATGGGTGGCTACAGCGCTCAAAAAAATCTTCGCCTTGCACTTTCTTATTTTGATATGCCACTTATGGGTCAGCCTGAGGTATTTTTAGGCAAGTCTCCTTCGTTGCTCGACGAAAATGGTCGCATTGCTGTTGAGTCTACGTATAAGTTTTTACAAAGTTATGTAGATAAATTTGTAGCATTAGTGGAAGCAAATCCTCGCCACTAAACGCGAGTATATTTTTAGCGCACGTGCAATAGCTCTACCAGCTGTTTTTCTACTTTTTTGAAATTTTACGTAGAAATTTTAATTTAGCACTTGTCTTTATGAGTGAGTTTGGTATAGTAGTTATCCGTGCTTGCGCACGATTATTCCCCGATGGCGCAGCGGTAGCGCAGCTGACTGTTAATCAGCGTGTCGTAGGTTCGAATCCTACTCGGGGAGCCAGAACATGTTATAACCGAGTATCTTTGATACTCGGTTTTTTTTTCTTATCTTTTGATCTTTCTCGTTTCCTTTAACTTCGTATATGCATCCATATTTTAATTAATGTCCGACCCCTCAGTTATAGTACAGCTAACGTATTAATTCATGGATACATCTGTATTCATGTACGAAAGGGGAGCGTCATGGGTGTAGCCGCGCGAGCTGAAATAAAAAAGCTTCAAACGCTTAAAAATAATTTGGTTGGAGAAGTTGAAGCACTTTATGCTCATCAACAAGAAATTAAACATACCATAGCTACTAAGAAAACAAGTATTCAAATACTTAGCACCAAGATAGATAAGCTTATGTTGCAAAATAAAAAATTAACCGTCTCCGAACATGCTATTATTCGCTACGTTGAGCGTGTTCTTGGCATAAATATAGAAGATATCGAGAACAAGATACTCAACCAGACAACATGTCATCTGGTAGAAGAGCTTGGTAATGGTCGGTATCCATGTAACAATGGTCAATTTATGATTGTAGTAAAAGATGGATGTGTAGTTACCGTTATTGGCGACGATAAACAGTAGGATTGGTTTCTATTTGTTTATATGCGTAATCTGTCATTACGTGACTTCAATATGCGTGATCTGTCATTACGTGACTTCAATATGCGTGATCTGTCATTACGTGACTTCATTCATATAGGTTCTAGGTTTCTTTGTAACTTCAGCAAGTCTTTTGCTTTATTATTGGTAAGCTACATTTGTCCTATAGCCCGATTTCTCGGCTATAGCCCTCCATTTTTCAACAAATAATGAGTATAATAGTAGTATTAAAAAGTTTTTGTGCAACGCAAGCTACCCTGTGTTGGCTCCAAGTGCACACGTAGGCTGCGGGAAAGAGACATTATGAACAGCGGAACTGCTGCAGACAATCAGCCTTCACCAAACAGAACTACTTTACAGTCGTATGCGATAAAACTGCTCATGTATGAGCACAATTATCCCAAGAAATATAACGTATGGCGAATTGCAGCAAACACCTTAGTAAAACCGCTTCCTCTTTTTATATTGTTTTTATTGAGCCAGCCATTTAGCGAGTTGGATGCTTTTTTCCGCCTGCCTCTGCTTATCATGATGTACATGTATATTGTGATGTTGTATGTAGTGGTACTTTGTGGGATAAAAATTGTAAAAGTACTGTTTTATCCAAATAAGCACCTCATTACGCACGTAGACATTCTCGATGTGTTTGTACATGTTGGCATGCGCGCTATTCCGCCATCAGATTTCAGCAGGTATTATCTTTTAAAGCACGACAACAAACTCCTTGACGTTCAAGAAAAAATACTTGATGACTTAAAATGGAAGCAGTACGGCCAATCGGAAGCTGCCTATGATTTGTACGACAAGACGCATATCAGCTTGTTTGCTCCGTTTTATAAAATGCTTGGATATAACGAGAAATTATCTAATGAAGTCTCTGCGCTTGAAAAAACTGGCAGCGCGTATCATGCGCAGTACATGCGCGTACAGCGTTTTAGAGAACGGTGTAAGGCCGATTATGCGGCAGGTGGAACTGAAGATATCGAGAACAATATGCTTAACCAAACACCGTCTCTTTCGGTAGATGAGCTTGGTAATGGTCGGTATCTATGTAACCATGGCGAATCTACTATTCTAGTAAAAGATGGACGTGTAGTTACCGTTGGTCGCAACGATAAACGGTAGAGCTGATATCTCTTTGTTTATATGCGTAATCTGTCATTACGTGGCTTCATTCATATAGGTTCTAGGTTTCTTTGTAACTTCAGCAAGTCTTTTGCTTTATTATTGGTAAGCTACGTTACAATAAGGTGGTTATCTCTACTCAGTGAAAGTGAAGTCAGCGTTTATGCGTATAACCAATGCATCATATGATGTATGCCAACTATGTCCACGTATGTGTCATGCAAAGCGTAACCTTGGTCATGCAGGCTTTTGTGGTGCTTCTAATTCTCTTTATATTGCGCGCGCGGCACTTCATTTTTGGGAAGAGCCGCCCATTTCGGGAACAAAAGGTTCCGGAGCAATCTTTTTTACTGGGTGTCCGCTTCGTTGTGCATTTTGTCAAAACTTTAAGATTTCTCAAGAAGGTTTTGGATTAAAAATTACCACGGCGCGCCTTGCTGAGATTATGCTTGAGCTTCAAGAGCAAGGTGCACTCAACATTAACCTGGTTACGCCGCTTCATTATGCGCCTCACGTGCGTGAAGCGCTGTTTATGGCAAAAGATGCAGGGTTACATTTGCCTATTGTGTGTAATACTTCAGGATATGAGCGTCCCGAAACTATAGAAGCAATGTCTGATGTTATTGATATTTGGCTTCCTGATTTTAAATTTGCATCGTCAAAATTGGCAAAAATGCTTACCTCTGCAGCTGATTATCCGCAGATGGCAGCAGCGTCTCTTGAACAGATGCTTATAAGCTTACGTCAGCATGGTGGTCGTCTTATTGATGAGTCAACTGGTAAAATGCTTCGTGGCATTATTGTTCGTCATTTAGTTATGCCTGGTCACAGCGATGATTCGTGTAAGGTTTTAGATAAATTGTGGAAGATAGGTCATAACGAGATTGATATTTCGGTTATGAACCAATATACGCCTAATAAGCGTTGCCGCAAAGCTGGGGGTAACTTAGCACATGCCCTAACAAACGAAGAATATGAAGCCGTGCTCGATCATGCCGATGACCTTGGCTTTGAGCGTATGTGGTGGCAACAAGGCGGTACCGTTTCGGAAAGCTTCATTCCAGAGTTTGACGCAACTGGTGTTCAAGGACCAGAACTTTCTTCATTTACGGCTCATGTCAGACGTGCATCAGTTGCATAAGCGCCTGCATTACAATTTATCTGCGAATATGATGGAAAGGGAAAACATGACAGACGAAGTACATCAACAAAGAGAAGAACAAACACATAACGATGATTCTCTATCTCGCGCCGAGCGTGCAGAGTTATTAGAGCTTAGAAAAGAAAAAGCCGAACGAATGCGTCAGCAACAACGGGTACAAGCAGCTCAAAAACAGCAAGCCGCAGCTGCTCGTGCGCGGGATGAGCACATTAAATATATTCAAGAGAAGAACAGAAAAATCATGGAACCTGATGATGATTTGCGTATGCCGCTTGGCCAAAAAATTGTCCTTATATGCTTAGCAGTGCTTGCGGCTGCCATCCTTATTATTATGCGTTTTTCAGCTTAACTTAGACGCAAGACTTATGCATGTTTAGTGGTACAATTAACGCGTTCACTTTTCATTGTAAAGGAAGATAATACTATGGCTCTTACCGATGCAACGTCTGCTCATGACGTGTCTCTTAATACCGATTTATATGAATTTACCATGGCTCAAGGGTATTGGGACGCAGGGCTTGTGGATATGCAATCGTGCTTTACGGTTTTTTTTCGTTCTAATCCATTTGATGGCGGTTATGCTATTGCGTGCGGCATGGCTCAGATTGCCGAGTTAGTTGAGAATTTTTCTTTTGATGATACGATCATCGATTACCTTGCCTCGCTTAAAGCACCTGCTGGTGGTGCTATGTTCAAACCAGGATTTCTAGACTATCTGCGTACATTTCGTATGCATGTTGATATATGGGCAGTGCCCGAAGGCGATGTTGTTTTTCCTCGTGAGCCCATCGTACGTGTTCAAGGCCCTCTTATCGATTGTCAACTTTTAGAAACAGCTTTACTAAATACAGTTAATTTTCAAACTTTACTTGCAACTAAAACTGCACGTGTTGTCAGTGCTGCACAAGGACGTCCCGTTTTTGAATTTGGGCTTAGACGTGCGCAGGGATACGATGGCGGTTTGAGTGTAGCGCGCGCTTCCTATATTGGTGGTGCTGGTGCAACTTCAAACTTGCTTGCTGGTAAAATTTATAACATTCCTGTTTTTGGTACGCATGCTCATTCATGGGTAATGTCGTTTCCTTCGCAACTTGACGCATTTAGAGCTTATGCTCAATCAAGCCCTCATAATTGCGTGCTGCTGCTCGATACCTATGATGTTAACCTTGGTATTCAAGATGCAATTACCGTTGCGCACGAGATGGAAGCACGAGGAGAGCATCTCTTGGGTGTTCGTCTTGATAGTGGTGACTTGGCAAAGCTTTCAAAGCGTGTACGACAGGCTTTTGACCAAGAAAATCTTTCATACGTTAAAATCTCAGTTTCCAACGACTTGGATGAGTTTACTATTCAATCTTTGTTAGCGCAGCATGCGCCAATTGATTCATTTGGTGTTGGTACTAAGCTTGCTACCTGCGATCCTCAGCCGGCTTTGGGAGGCGTCTATAAACTTTCAGCTATTAGAAATAATTCAGCCGATGCATGGACACCTACTATTAAGTTATCTGAGATGGCGTATAAGCGTACCATTCCAGGAATTCAGCGTATCTTACGTTTTGTTGATAGTAATAACAACCTGGTAGGAGATATGATCGCTACAGAGTGCAACGCATCAAATGCTCCTTCGCATATGGTAGATGTGTTGGACGATTTAGTAAGTTACAAATTGCACGATGCAACTTGTTATGAGCTCCTTGAACAAATTGTTAAGCAAGGTATGCGTACTAAAGATCCCGATAGTTTGGAAGTTGCGCGTGCACGCTCGCTTGATGCTCAGGCGCATCTTGATCCAGCCATAAGAAGATTTTTAAATCCGCAAGTGTATCCTGTTGGTCTTGAACCTTGTCTATCCGAGCTTACACGCGAGCTTGTTCAAAGTCATGCAGCGTTTCAGTCTTCTTGCGACCAAACACGACGACGATAACGGTATATTTTTGTGTGAGCACACGCGCTACCGCTTGAGTGCTTAAGTGTTGCGCGCTCTTTGTGCTCGTGAAATTTTGAATGCTTTTATCCTTCTAATTATGCAAGACATTATTTTTGGTTAATTTTTATTTTTTCCAATGTATTTTGTTTATTTTATACGTATGATTAAAAGGTATACAGATTTTTGTGTGTTGTATTGGTATGAAATAGTATACGTCCAGCATGTATATGATTAAAGGAGTTATATATGCCCGAAGCAATTAATGACCTTGTTCTTTGTGCTCTTAAGGATGCTCAAGCATCTTCAGATCTTCCTGAGTTCAAAATTGAAGACGCCTGTATTGAGCGTCCAGCTGATGCCGATCATGGTGATTGGTCTTCAACCGTAGCGCTGCGAACCGCTCGTCTTGCGCATATGGCTCCTGCAAAAATCGCGCAGATTATTGTTGATCATCTTCCTGAGAACAAGGAAGTTGAAAAAGTTGAAATTGCAGGCCCTGGTTTTATTAATTTTTATCTCAAGGCCGCTGCCAGTAACGATGTTATTAATGATGTTCGTGCACAGGGCAGTAAATGGGGCTCATGCAACGATGGTCATGGTTTTAAGATAAATTACGAGTTCATTTCTGCCAATCCAACCGGCCCATTACATGTTGGCCACGGTCGTTGGGCTGCTTTAGGTGACTCCATCTGCAATGTTTTGGATTTTTGTGGATATGACGTCTTCCGTGAGTATTACATTAATGATCACGGCTCGCAAATGGATGTTTTTGGCGGTTCAGTTGCTATGCGCTATGTGCAACTTTGCCAAATTATGCAAGAGAAATCCTGTGATAGCAATAAAGCATACGAGCTTCTTTTGCAAGACCGCGAAGAATACGTTTTAGACGAGGATGACTCTCACCCCGAAAAACACCCCTTTATGGACGCTTTTAACGAGCACCTTGGTGGCAACTCGTATGGTGGCGATTATATTATCGAGATTGCAAAAGAGTTTTATGATGCCGATGGTGATGCTTGGTATAAGGTTGACGAAGAAAAGCGTTGTGATGCCTTCCGTGAGCGCGCATATCAGGCCATGCTTTCTCGTATCAAAAAAACCTGTCACAACGTTCGCTGCGATTTTGACCTTTGGTTTTCAGAGCGTTCGCTCTATGACAAAAACGAACAGGGCGTTTCTTTGGTTGATAAAGCTTTTGCTCGTCTTGATGAAATGGGATATCTTTATAAAACGGATGACGGTGCACTTTGGTTTAAGTCTACCGCGTTTGGCGACGATAAAGACCGCGTATTAATTAAGTCTAACGGTGATTACACCTATTTTGCCTCCGATGTTGCTTACCACTGGAATAAGTTTGACCGTGGCGCGCAGCTCTCGATTGATTTATGGGGTTCTGACCACCATGGATACATTGCGCGTGTTACTAATGTATGCGATGCACTTGGGTTTAAGGGACAATTTAAGGTTGACTTAGGCCAGTTTGTAAACTTGCTGCGTAACGGTGAACCTGTTCGTATGTCAAAACGTCGCGGTACTATGGTTCCCTTTGACGAGCTGATTAAAGAAGTTGGGGTAGACGCTACACGCTATACTTTGGTAAGCAAGTCATCTAATCAAACAATCGATTTTGATATCGAAGCTGTAAAAGAAAAATCAAATGCAAATCCAGTATTTTATGTTCAATATGCTCATGCTCGTATTTGCTCGATCTTGCGTCACGCAGCTGGTGTAAGCGAAGAAGAAGCTAAATCTTTAGGCATGGATGCTGTTGCACAAAAAGCAATTGGCGATGCATGTGATTTGTCACTTTTGGTTCATCCTATGGAAGCTGCACTTACACGTAAACTTTCTGAGTTCCCTGAGCTTATTTCAGGTTGTGCACGCGATCGTGCACCCTTTAGAATCACGCATTTCTGCGAAGAGCTTGCAGGTGCTTTCCACGGCTTTTATGCAAATTGTCAAGTACTTTCAAGTGAAGGTAGACAAATTGATCCAGAGCTCTCTCGTGCTCGTCTTGCAGCCTGTGATGCAGTTCGCATTAATCTCGAAGTTGCTTTAAAGCTTATTGGCGTATCCGCTCCCGATGTAATGTAATTACTTTATTAATTTGCGTGCATGACGTCGTAGGTCTTTTGATCAACAACACGACGTTATGCACGCTACGCGAGCACGTTTTTAATGCGTTGTAGTTTCTTTTTAATCACATAGGTTCTTACTCATTGCTTCTTGCAAAATCTATTGAGCTTTGTGTGAATTTTGTTAGTTCTCCCCATATACCATATGTTTTAATACACCATCACCTCGTTTTTTATTAAATGTGTTAACATACATTTGCTTGTATTTTAACCGTTGTGTTATCCAAATCCCTTAAGTGATTCTAATTAGAACATGTTAATCAGATTTTTTCTGAATCAGATGTCTTATGCATGATGGTTAATTTATTATTTCACCTGGAGTACAGTTACAAGAAAGGCATATTGCAGTTATGATCCAATCAGGTGCAGATTCATCTTTTCCTCAAAAACGTCGTCGCGGTCGTCCGCGTAAAAATCAAAATTTACTGGAGTCTTCGCCAGACGCATCTTCTCAGTCTGTAGATGAAAAATCTCAGAGCGAACAAGTGCCCGAACATGAACTTATAAAAAATATTGAGGATGGCTCACTTCCTTTAATTAATCTTCCAAAACGTCGTCGCGGTCGTCCCCGTAAATCAGATATAATTGCACGTCAAAAAGCCATTGAAGCTGCACTGTTAGCTCAACAGCAATCGATTGAATCTCATGACATAATGTTAAAAGCTCAAGAAGCACATTCTCCAATTGTTCAATCTACGTTTGATAAGAATATATCTGCTCAAGCAAATGCTGTTTTATCGCAGGATAACTCGCAAAAGTCCGAAACGTCTGATAAGCAAAATAGTCATCGTGGTGCGTCTGATATGGCGCTTAAGCAGACTCAACCGCAAACACAAACGCTGGCACAAAAATCAACTTCTGAAGCAGCACAAAACAGTACCTTATATCATGAAACAAGAGCTATTACTCCAAAGGCCGAGCATGAATCAGAACAACAAATAAATTCTGAAGCAAAAACATCGTTTACTGCTACGCCAACGGTAGAGCTACGTCGTCATCGTCGTCACAATAATGCAGCTCAGCTTGGTATTAACCAGCCAGCACCTCATAGTGCTCATGAAAATTCCCTTCCACAAGCATCTGCTCTTCCTCAAAGCGCCCCCGTACCTGCTCAGGTATCTGCAAATGCAACTTCCTCTAATCAAACTAGTTCGCCTTTAGTGCACCAACCTCAAACAGCTGTTAAGGTTCCACAGGTGAATGTTCGTTTTACCAAGCAGCAACGCAGACGGGGTAGAAAAGGAGAAAATCTTTCGCCAAGCGAGCCTTCGCTCTCTCAAGAGGAACTTTCTTCAATGAAAGTTGCCGAGCTACGCGCTAAAGCTCAAGAACTTGGTCTTGAAACCGCAGGAGTTCGCAAAAAAGTTCTTATAGAGCAAATTTATAAGGCTGCAGCTGCTTCTGAGGGCTTTGCAACTATTCAAGGTATTTTAGATATTCAGCCCGACGGGTATGGATTTATCCGTACAGGAAATTATATGAGTGGCGATAATGATGCCTTTGTCCATCAGCAACTTATTCGCCAATATGGGCTGCGTCCTGGCGATTTAATTGATGGCCGTGTTTCCCCAAGTAGGAATAATAAATTCCCACCGCTTCATAAAATTGTTCAAATCAATGGTAAAACGCCAGAAGAGATTCGCCAGCGTCCACGTTTTCGTGATTTAACTCCTGTGTATCCTGACGAGCGCCTTACCATGGAAAACGGACAGCAATCTATAACGGGTCGTGCTATCGATTTAGTTGCACCTATTGGAAAGGGTCAGCGTGGATTAATTGTTTCACCTCCAAAAGCTGGTAAAACAACAATTCTTAAAAAAATCTGCCAGTCTATTACGGCAAATAATCCTGAGGTACATCTTTTCTGTTTGTTGGTTGACGAACGCCCCGAAGAAGTTACCGATATGCAGCGTTCCATTAAAGGCACCGTTGTTGCCTCTACCTTTGATATGCCAGCCGAAAATCACACCTCAGTTTCTGAGCTGGTTATTGAACACGCAAAACGCCTTGTTGAACTTGGACAAGATGTGGTAGTTGTGCTTGACTCAATTACGCGTCTTGCACGTGCATACAACCTTGCTCAACCTGCTAGTGGCCGAGTTTTGTCTGGTGGTGTAGATTCTGCGGCCTTATATCCGCCTAAGAAATTCTTAGGTGCTGCACGCAATATTGAACATGGGGGATCTCTCACAATTTTAGCTTCTGCTCTTATTGACACTGGTTCAAAAATGGACGAAGTTATCTTTGAGGAGTTCAAAGGAACGGGTAATATGGAGCTTAAACTCGATCGTGAATTGGCTGATCGTCGTATTTTCCCAGCTATCGATCCTGTTTCTTCGGGTACGCGTAATGAAGACCTGCTTATTTCTAAAGAGCTTCAACCATTTGTTTGGGGTCTTCGCCGTGTTCTGGCAAATATGAACAATACTGAGCGTGCAGCTTCGGCACTTGTTAAAGGTCTCAAAGAAACAAAGGATAACGAGGACTTTTTAATTCGATCTGCTCGAAAAGCGCAGGCGATTGATTATGTTGACTCTCCGTCTAAGCTTTAGGTACAGACTTACTAAATAGAGCTGGATAAGCCGCGCAGGATGTATGCCTGTGCGGTTTTTCTTTGGTGAGTGCTATATCTTTCCCAATTCGAACAAGGTCACGGGCTCATTTCGCAAATCTCGTTAAAAAATATTATCCTTTTATATTTAAGCTTGAATTTTTTACAGTTTTGCGTACCATTAAAGATACATATTTTATATAAATACGATAAACGGTATACGCAGATTAAACATACAACGCCGTTTAATGTACGCGCTAGCAGCGTTTTTGTTTACTTGCGTATCTAAAGCTTTCTAGAAAGGTTTAGATATGAGAAGCATCAGAAGTAATCAAGCTATAGTAGCGGGTCTTCTTTCTTGTGATTGTTTATTAGCTCCTCATTATGCCCTTGCTGCTTCATCGTCTACAAATGGTTATCTAACACCTGATTTTGGTTTTGGATTGCTCGCTGGTGTTGGAATTTCGGGACTTATTGCAACTCTTTCGTATTTTATTATCCTTTTTCGTAATAAAACCACTGATATTTCCACACAAGCCACCCATTCACGCAATAAGCTTTCTTATAACAAGGTGGATGAAGCGCACAATTTAGATGAAGATGATGAGCTTGATCAGCTTGAACCTGACACTAAATCTTCTCTTACAAACTCTGATCTGAGGTCTTCAGATAGCACATTTGCTTATCCACAAAGTGCTATGGCGCATGCAAGTAATGATTATGCAGATATTGCAACCAATTATGTTCAGCATCAGTCTTTCAAAGAACGTATGGCCGCGCGCGCACAAGGTGTCGCAAAAATTCTTTCGGAGCGCCTGTCTTCTGATCGTTTTGACGATGTTCCTGTTATACAGCGTGCCGATGGCTCGGTAGGTGATGTGGGAACAAGTTGGTGGGAAGCTCGTTTAGGCGATAGCGTTCGTCATGTAGGCGATGCCGATTCTTATCGTAGCATTACTCCTGTAGATTTCTCGCAAGATCCTACCTGGCTTGATGAAGAAGCAACGCCTCACTCTTCTGAGATACAAACAGACTCACATACAGCTGAGTTTAATTCTAATTCCGCTCGTGCTGATTATATTCGCAGCTCCATTGCTGAAGTTAATGAAGGCGCGTATCCTGCTCGGCGCAGCGCAAACGAACTTGATCATAAGGACTTATGGGAAGTTGCCTTACATAATATGAACGAGAAGATTTCTCATGCAGATTCCGTGTCTCCTTTTGATGTTGACTTTGATGATTTTACCTCGGTAGATGAAGTTGATGACATGTCTGGCGTTACAGCATTTATTCCGTTTAAAGCGCCTGGTAATCATCCCGAGGTTGTGGATAGAGATTCCTATGTTGATTACTTATTAGAGGACGAATTTTCGCGCAACGAATCCAAAGTTGCCCGTAAAAGCTCACATAATTACTTAAAGGTACTTGAGGGTGGAAGCCAAACATTGCCTTTGCGTGTTAATTCCTCGACGGCATCGCTCAATACTAAATCTTCTATTCAACGACCAAAGCATATGTCTACATCGCCTGCAAAATCGTGCGTGTTTTCACCAAAACATTTTGTTGAGCCCAACATTAAAGAAGCTTAATTTTGAATATACGTAAACGGTTTTGGTCGAACCTTTCTCCTTCACGTGCGTCTTTTTTCTTATGGATTGCAACGCTTTTATGGATCTTGAGCATGTGGCATCATTCTGCCACTCCTGGCTTTGTATCTTCCGCGCAAAGTGATGCCGTTGTTTATAGATTTTGGAATATATTTGTGGGATTTGGTATCTACAACGTTCATCTTATGGTTTTTATTGTTCGCAAAAGCGCCCATCTGCTTGAATATGCTGTTTTTGGAACGCTGCTTGCCCTGTTGTTTGCATGTCTTCGAACGTTAATGGCTCTTCAACCTTTTTGCATGGGAAATGCGCGGGTACTTCGGATAAAAACATCTCAGTTACTTCTTCTTTTTGTATTGACTGCAGCTGTTGTACCTGCTTGCGATGAAACAATTCAACTTTTTGTTCCTGGTCGAAGTGGCGAACTTGTTGATTGCGCGATTGATTTATGTGGGGTTTGTTTGGGTGTATGCATAGTATGGGGTAGTTATATACGCCGGATAAACAAGACCCAACGAAGAACTTTTTAGTCCTTTTTTGTTACGTATAACACCTTTTACCTTTACTATTTTAAAAACTTAATCTATGAGCTTTCCTCACAAAGGGTATAATTTATTATATAAATATTTGTATATAAATATAATTCTATCCAATAAACGAGTAATTTTCCTCGGTTAACTTATCAATTTACTTATACAATTTAAAAATTATGTTGACAATTTCTACGCTTAAAATGAGTAAAAATTCGCGAATTTACATAAGTTTTGAATACTTTCGTTAACAAATGATGACAAGATTTGATTTTGGACAAAAAATTTCTAAAAAGGCTTTACAGTATGTATCGATAGTTGTTATCACATACGTAAACGATATGAAGGGGGATATGATGATGACTAATCTCACACGACGTCAATTCGTCAAAATGAGTGCGCAAGCCGCTACACTGATGGGGGGTTTGTCTATTATTGCTGGCTGTAATAATAACATGTCCTCAGATTCAAACAGCTCATTAAAAGTTGGTGTTATGGGACCGTATACGGGCGATGTTGCTCAATACGGTCTTGCTATTAGAAACGGTGTTCAACTTTTTGTTAAAGAGTTCAATGCCAATGGTGGTGTTAACGGTAAAACCGTTGAGCTTATGATCGAAGACGAAAAAGGTGACTCTACCGAGGCAAAGAACGTTTACGAAAAAATGCTCGATGCCAAGGTATTAGGTATCATCGGTGACGTAACCTCAACACCTTCTATTGCAGTGGCGCAGGTTTCTGCAAATGATAATATGCCACTTATTAGTGCGTCTGCTACCGCTCCAGCCTTTACTTCATTTGGTCATAATGCATTTAGAGCTACTATGACTGATGACTTCCAAGGTAAAGTTATGGCTCAGTTTGCACAAAAGCAGGGATATAAAACCGTGGGCACTATCTATAACTCCGGCGGTGATTACGAGAGCGGTATTAACAAGATTTTTGTTGAAGAATGTCAGCAACTTGGTATTAATGTTACCTCGCAACAGGCATATGCAGCCGGTGACGTAGACTTTAACGCTCAACTTACTGCAATCTTTGCAACTTCGCCCGATGCAGTATTTTGTCCTAACTATTATCAAGACAGCGGCAAAATTGTTACCCAAGCACGTCAGCTTGGCTACAAAGGAGTGTTCCTTGGTGCCGATGGTTGGGCTAACATGGTTGACGGTGATGATAAGTATGCTTCACCAGAAGATTTGGAAGGTTGCTATTATAACTGCCCGTTCATCGTTGAAAATGATAATGAGAAGGTTAAAGAATTTGTTAAAGCCTATCACGATGAATACGGCAAGAATCCTTCTAACTTCTGCGCGCTTGGTTATGACGCTGCTATGATGATGTGCACAGCGTTGAAAACAGTTGATGATAAGGGCGACGTAAAACCTGGAACCGAAGAATATAAGCAAGCACTTATCGATGCTATTGCGCAAGACAAAGTAGATGGGGTAACCGGATCCATTAAATTTAATGGCAGCGGCGATCCTCTTAAATCAACCCTTGTTGTTACATTTGATAAGGGTAAACAAAAAGTATTCCAGGTTATTGAAGCAAAATAAGTAATATACATTTTTGGTAAACCCTTATGCAAGATGTTTAAAGGCATAAGGGTTTTGCCATATAAATTGACCGTAATTGGCTTGTTTTATTTCGTGTATTTTCAACGCATCGTCAGTTGTTATCGTGATAAGGAGGTTTGAGATGATAGGAATGCAAATTCTTAACGGGTTGCAAGTTGGTAGTATTTATGCGCTCGTTGCTTTGGGCTACACTATGGTGTACGGAATTATCCTGCTTCTCAACTTTGCGCATGGAGATATTATTATGGTAGGTGCCTATATCTCCTGGCTTTGTTTAGTTCAGTTAGGAATTGGTCCTATACCAGCTATTATAGCAACGATTGTTGTCTGTACGCTTTTGGGTATTGTTATCGAAAAGCTCGCGTATGCTCCGTTAAGAAATGCTCCTCGTTTGTCTTTGCTTATTACTGCAATTGGCGTTTCGTATTTTCTTGAGAACTGCGCCCAATTAATTTTTGGTGCTGATGCAAAAGTTCTTCCAAATTTCTTTGAAGTGTCATCATCCGAGTTTATGGGGCTGCCCATTTCTACGGTTGCTGTTATTACCATTGTAGTTACCGGAATATCGTGCGCGGTTCTTACGCTTTTGGTTAAAAAGACCAAGCTCGGTGCTGCCATGCGTGCCGTTTCCGAAGATATGGGTGCTGCTCGTTTAATGGGTATTAACGTTAACACGGTTATTTCGTTTACCTTTGCACTTGGTTGTGTACTTGCTGGTATTGGTTCGGTTCTTTATAGCATGGCTTATGCGCAAGCAAGTCCAACAATGGGTGTTATGCTTGGAACTAAGGCTTTTGTTGCTGCCGTTTTAGGCGGAATTGGTTCTATTCCTGGTGCGGTGATTGGTGGTTTGGTAGTAGGCTTTGCTGAGGTGCTGGTTTCTGCATGTGGTCTCTCTGTTTGGAAAGACGCTATTGTCTTTTTGCTTCTAATTATTGTTTTGGTCGTCAAGCCTACAGGTATTTTAGGCAAACCGATTAATGAGAAAGTTTAGGAGAAGAACATGCGTTTATTTCATTCGTCTCAGAAAAAACCAAGCAACAGTGTTCAAGCTGCTCAAGCTGCTCAAACATTTGATGGCACTCCTCATCTTTCAACACCTGTGAGCTATCTTGTTAACACGCTTCTTATTGTGATTGTTATTGCGCTTGGTCAGTTTTTGATTGCATCTGCATTTATCACTCGATATCAAATTTCGGTTCTCGAGCAAATTGGTATTTATATCATCATGGCTGTTTCCCTTAACCTGGTAACGGGATATCTTGGACAGTTGCCGCTCGGCCATGCTGGGTTTATGTCGGTTGGAGGTTATGCTGGCGCTATCTTTATTATGAAGTGCGCAGAAGCTCTTCACCTGGCGCCGCGCGCTTTTGTTCTTTTATCTCCTGTTGCCGTAGCTGTTTTTATAGGTGGCGTTCTTATTGGCGGTCTGGCGGCGGCTCTGTGTGGCTTAATCATTGGTATTCCAGCGCTTCGTCTTAAAGGCGACTATTTGGCTATTATTACCCTTGGTTTTGCCGAAATCATTCGTGTGGTTATGCAAAATTTTGACGCTACGTTTAACGTGACGCTTACCGGAGGTGCTAAAGGCTTAACTGGTATACCTTCGTTTACTAACTTTATTAATACGTCGGTTTTAGTTGTTATTACCATTTTTGTTATCCATACACTTATGAAGTCCAGGTGGGGTAGAGCAATTTATGCTATTCGTGATAACGAGATTGCGGCCGAAGCAAGTGGAATTTCAATTACTACCTATAAAACCACAGCTTTTGTTCTTTCAGCCTTTTTTGCAGGTGTTGCAGGTGTTTTGTATGCTGGTTGTATTGGTGTTCTTGCCCCGGCAAAATTTGGATTCATGAAATCGGTTGAGATTTTGGTAATGGTTGTATTAGGTGGTATGGGCTCTATGTTAGGCTCGGTATTATCTGCTACAACGCTTACCATTCTTCCAGAATTGTTACGCGGATTTTCTGATTATCGTATGATTGCGTACTCTATTGTTCTTGTACTCGTTATGATCTTTAGGCCAAAAGGTCTTCTTGGATCCTATGATTTTTCGCTTTCACGCATTCTTGGAAAACTTGTATCTTTAGTTCGCGGTACATCACATAACAAAGAGGTGAGCGCTCATGAGTAATGACAAGACAAAAGTTGAAGCTGAAGGTATAAAACCCACCAATTCCGTTGGATCAAAGACTACGTTACAAGATAAGCTGTCCTCTTCACTCTCGTTAGGGAAAAGGCTGCGCTCCATTCTTGTTCCTATTGAGTCACCTAATTTATTGCCCGAGCGTGATCTTGGAAAAATTCCTGTTTTACAAGCAGAACATTTAGGAATTGATTTTGGTGGTCTTACTGCCGTTGATAACTTTAATATTGCCATTGGTAAAACTGAAATTGCTGGTTTAATAGGTCCTAATGGTGCAGGTAAAACTACTATTTTTAACCTACTCACCAATGTGTATAAGCCTACGCGCGGCACCGTTTTAGTAGACGGCTATGATACCGCTGGAAAAACCATCACTCAAGTTAATAAGATGGGTGTAGCACGAACGTTTCAAAATATTAGACTTTTTAATCAGATGAGCGTTCTTGATAACATTTTGGTTGGTTTTAACTCTTCTATGTCAACAGGACTTGTGAGCGATGTTTTTCGTCTTCCTAAGCACTGGAGGCAAGAACAAGAATTTAAAGACAAAGCATATGAGCTTTTAGGCTTGTTTGACATGCAAAAAACTGCCGATACCTCTGCAGGAAATTTGGCATATGGACAGCAGCGTTGCTTGGAAATTCTTCGCGCGCTTGCAACGCAACCAAAGGTCTTATTACTCGACGAACCTGCTGCAGGTATGAATCCTTCCGAAACTGCAGCTCTTACCGAGCATATCGAAATTATTCGTGATACGTTTAAGATTGCAATATTGCTTATTGAGCATGATATGAACCTCGTTTGCGGTGTATGCGAATCTGTTGGTGTACTTGATTACGGAAAAATTATTGCTAAGGGAACGCCTGAGGACATTCAACATGACCCACGTGTTATAGAAGCCTACCTTGGTAAACAGGAGGTGGCGTAAATGGCGCTTTTAAAAGTTTCCGATTTACATGTGTCTTACGGAATGATTAAGGCCGTTCGTGGCATCAGTTTTGAAATTAACGAGGGCGAGATTGTTTCTTTAATTGGTGCCAATGGCGCAGGAAAGTCCACAACGCTTAACACCCTTGCAGGTTTGTTGAAGCCTCAATCTGGAGAAATTTTATTTGAGGAAACATCACTTGTTGGAATGCCTGCACATAAAATTGTCCGTCGTGGTCTTGCCCTTTGCCCCGAAGGACGCCATGTTTTTACCAATATGCGTGTTGAAGAAAACCTTATGATGGGTGGATACACGCAAAAAGATGCGCAGAATAAACAAACGCTCGAACGCATTTACGAGCATTTTCCCCGTTTAAAAGAGCGTCTAAAGCAATCTGCAGGTACCATGAGCGGTGGCGAGCAGCAAATGCTTGCTATGGGTAGAGCTTTAATGAGTAAACCTCGCTTGCTTATGCTCGACGAGCCTTCTATGGGTTTAGCGCCTATTTTGGTTAAAGAAATCTTTTCGATCATTAAAGAGCTTAATGAGCAGGGGACTACTATTTTATTGGTAGAACAAAATGCTTCAATGGCACTTTCAATTGCCGATCGTGGCTATGTTTTAGAAACAGGTACACTTACCAAAACTGGTACGGGTCAAGAGTTGCTGCACGACGACGATGTTCGCAAGGCTTACTTGGGTGGTTCGGCTAAGTCCTAAGCGGATGGAACAAACAACTGCTTGTTAACATATGTGATGCATTTATAAAAGTTTTTAAAAGCTCTAGCTGCTGTTAGAGCTTTTTCTTTTGTGAAGCTTTGTGTTTTTTTTGCTTGACCTATCGCCATAAATGTGGTGTGAAACGCGGATACATTAATTTCAACATCCATGAGAGATAAAACGACTTACGCTTTTAAAAATAGAGCTTGCATCAAGCTTGTGGGGGGGGGGGTACAATCCTCATATGTATCATACCTATAAAGGAGGCTTTATGGTCAATAACAATAAGCACCAAGGTATACGCGTATCCTTGTTACTTCCTTTAAGCTGTGTTCTTGGCTTGGGTATTGCATGCTCTCTGTCTCAACCAACTACTGCATTAGCACAAAACCCTGGTTGGGTTCATAAAGATAATGCATGGACGTATGTAAAAGACGACGGAAATCTTGCAACAGGCTGGCTGCAGACTCCTAACAAGAAATGGTGGTACTTTAATCAAGACAACCATAAGATGGTAACAGGCAAAGTTACCGATGATAATAAAGACTACTGGCTTGATGAAAACGCAGGTCTTCTGTATAACGGCTGGGCAAAAGATACACAAGGCAGCTGGATACGTACCAACGATAAGGGTATTTTAGTAAAAAACTGGTATAAAATTCCCAATGGCAATTGGTTCTACTTTAATAAAGACAATTCCAAGATGGTAACAGGCAAAGTATCCTATAAGGGTGATGACTACTGGCTTGATGAGAATGTAGGCCTTCTGTGTAACGGTTGGGCAAAAGACGAACAAGGCAGCTGGATACGCACCAACGATAAGGGTATTTTGGTAACAGGCTGGTACTATGCACCTAACGGTAGGTGGTGGTACTTTAACCAAGATCACAAGATGGTAACAGGCAAAGTATCCTATAAGGGTGATGACTACTGG
>NZ_JBWPJQ010000009.1:0-88427 GCF_056583915.1 Fannyhessea sp. C0108B2
ACCTGTAAAGTACAGAATAGCATCCATGTGTCCAGCCTAGTTCATAAATATGTGTCCAGTATTCTGGGTACATATCAGGATGTAGAGGGGGTTGTTTGTTAGGCTTTATGTTGAGCTACTTGTACGATGTTAATTGCCTGTACGCTGTGTTGCATTTGAAATAACACACCTGTTAGCAGGAAGCCACACGCTTCCCCACTCAAAGGGAACGCCGTTATCAAGGCGTACCAGCTGGTCTATTTCAAGCGCAGGCGCATGTTCATCAGAATCCAAATAAGCACCGCGTTTTTTCCCTACAACACGAGCATTGTACACAAGCTCAGAACGACCAATTTTTCGGCCACTGGTTTTTTCTACCTGATAAAATAAGGTATGCTCGGTAAAATCCTCGTTTTCAAGACCTGGACACACGCTAATATTGACATGACTTTCTAAAAACATAACAGGGCGCGCTCGCACATAACGAACACGACACAAAAACAAATAGGGATCTCCTACGTCAATTTGTAGATTTTCGGCACACACAACATCGGCTGAACGCACCTCACGGGTAACAACACAGGTTGTATAGTCAACACCTAAATCGGTCATAGATTCGCCAAACGACAACAATTTATTAGAGGTAGGGCTTGCCATAACTGGTTGTACAACAAAAGTGCCACGCCCGCGCTGCTGAACCAATAAACCCTCGTCTACCAACTGTCTAATGCCTTTTTGCACGGTTCCACGCGATAGATCGAGCATAGACATCAATTCGTGCTCAGAAGGAATGGGCTCGTCTACGCCCCATTCTTTAGAATAAATCTTTTCACGCACATAGTCTGAAACCTGCGCATAATATAAATCACCTGTAGATTTTTCAAACTTTGGCATGAAAGACCTTTCTTTACGAATAGCGCTTTTGGGCGTACTCAAGTAATTTTTGTTCCATCAAATTATGTACACGCTCAAATGTTGTATCAAAAAATTCCTGATTCAACATTGCATAGTGCGGTACGGCATATATGTGCTCACGCTTATTGGAAGCAACAATATCATCAACCACTTCACAAGCGTGTTTGGCATCAACCATATCTATTTGATACTGCTTAAAAGCCTGACATTGCTGTATAAGGGCTTGCGTGAGCTCAATATGAATATCAATATCCATTGTTTTACCAAATAAGTCAAGATCACCTTGTTTGCCAATACGTGCGCGCTCGCCTCGCGGAATATGATGCTCGGCTAAAAATACCCGTGTTGCAGCATTATAGGTATGGTCTGCCATAAGATGGCACCACGCGCCTAAAACCACGTCTTGTGGGTGTTCGTGGGTATATAAAGCCTTGTCATGAGGCACATATTCGCTTTCAAAACGATCATAATCGGGAAGCGGTACCTGACTTGGATCGGCAAAATGCGTTTTCATATATGCAATCTTTTTGGTAAGCGGTTTAACCATATAGCCAACATACAAATCGGGCAACAAACAGCCAAAGACAAACGCTTGTTCGTCATGAATACCTAATTCTTGTTTACGATGTGCGCTCAACACACGCAAGGCATGTGCTATATGAACATTCCAGCTTGGCATATAGACCTTCTTTGAGCTTAAACTCGATACAAATCTCGTGTGCGCCTTAATTGGTCGCACACGAGAAATAGTATACCGTATACAGTTTAGCTTCTTATTTCTGCTTTACAACTTCTTGTTATCTTGGCAATCAATTTTGTATGAGCTTTGTTAACTTCTTCTGAGGTAAGCGTATGATCATAACAGCGATACGTCAGCGAGAAGGTCATTGACTTTTTATGGGCGCCAACACGCTCCTCATCACGATAAACGTCAAAAAGGCGAACATCAGTTAAGAGTTTTCCACCAGCAGACGCAAGACGCTGCATAATGCTTTCGGCATCTAAATCTTCGTCTACCACAAGGGCAAGGTCAATAGATACACCTGGAAGCGTTGGAACATCTTGGTAAGGCAGTTCGTGGTGCGCGTGACGAAGAAGAGCAGCACACGATAATTCAAACGCCATAACGGGTTCAGAAACACCAAAGTTTTTGCAACTCTTTGGATGTAACACGCCAAGCCAGCCAATGTGCTCGCCTGAGCATATGAGCTCAGCTGCACAACCAGGCTGTAACCATCCAAATGCTTGTGGATCGGCAACTTTATAACGAACTTTGGTAAGGCGCAAGCGCTCGCAAAGCTGCTCAACAACACCTTTAACATCAAAGAAATCAAACGCGGGATAGCTGGCACACCACGCGTCATCGGCCCATGAGCCACACATAACGCCTGCTACATAGACACTCTCGGTAGGCTGACTTTTGTGCTCATGACCAAAGAACACACGGCCAATCTCGTACAAATGTACATTTTTAACACCATGATCAAGATTGTAAGCAACACTGCGTAAGAGTCCAGGGATAATATCGCGGCGCATTTCGCTTTGATCGGCAACCAAAGGACGCATAATCTGAATGGGAACGCCTCTACCCTCGCTAGACATGCCTAAACGCTCCAAATCGGCTGGATCGGCAAAATTATACGTAGTTGTCTCGCTCAGGCCACTTGCACGCAACGTAGCGCCTATACAACGCAGATATCGCTGCTCCTCGCTTAAACCACCTGCATGATTGCGTGCTGCAGGAAGCGTTGGCGTAATATCACCTTCGCCCCACAGACGAACAATTTCTTCTACTAGATCGATTTCGCGCGTTAAATCGGGACGATTAGTTGGTGCATACACAAGATATTCGCACGCATTATCCGAAGGTTGTGCGCACGCATCAGCGTTTTGGGTATCAGACGAGTTACAAGGCTTTACCGTACACCCAAGACGCTCAAGACGCTCTTTCATAAAGTTTGGTTGAATAGTTTCTCCGGCAAGCTCGCACACACGCTTAGAGCGCAATTTTATGCATACAGGCTCTACAACATGTGGATACACATCAAGCAAACCTTTGGAAACTTCAGCCGATGCATATGCTTCAAATAATGCAGCAGCAATTTCAGAGGCACGCGCGCAGCCATTAACATCAATCTGACGCTCATAGCGTATAGAAGCTTCACTCATAAGGTCGAGGTTTCTGCTAGTACGTGAAATATGACCTGCAGAAAATGCCGCACTTTCAAGCAAAACATCTTGTGTTGATTCATCAATTTCAGAATTTTTACCGCCCATAACACCTGCAAGCGCAAGAGGTGTTTGACCGTTATCGCTAATAACGATCATGTCATCGGTAAGCGTACGCTCTTGGTCGTCAAGCGTAACCAAGGTTTCGCCTGCGTGTGCAGCACGCACAACAATATGGCGTTTGCCATTCTCGTCAGCTGACAGCTTAGCGAGATCAAACGCGTGCAGTGGCTGGCCGGTAAGATACATAACGTAATTGGTAATATCTACCACGTTATTAATGGGTCTGGTGCCTGCAGCTATTAAACGCTTGCGAAGCCACTCGGGGCTCTCTTTAATTACCACGTTATGTAGCACGCGCGCCGTATAACGAGGACATAATGTATCGTCTTGGATACGCACATCAACAAGGTCTTGCGTAGAGTGCGCGGATTCGTGTTTAACAGTTTCAAGCGAGATATGACACGGCTCGTTATACATAGCGCTTACTTCATGTGCAATGCCGAGCATACTTAAACAATCGGGACGATTAGGCGTAATCTCGCAGTCGATAACGGTATCGCGCAAGTTTTTCCACGTGCAAAAATCTACTCCTACAGGAGCTGTGGGGTCTAAAATCATAATGCCTGTGTGATCTGAACTTAAGCCCAATTCACGCGCTGAACAGTTCATACCACAGGATTCAACGCCGCGCAATTTACCTTTTTTAATGTGAATATCACCAGGAAGCGTGGCTCCTACCAGTGCGGTTACGGTTTTATCGCCTTCGTTAAAATTTTGGGCACCACAAACAACCTGAAGCGGTATGGGATTACCTTTATCATCTGTATGATATGTGCCAACGTCCATTTTGCATACAAACATATGATCGGAATCGGGATGGGGTGTTTTTGAAAGAACTTGCGATGTTACCACATGGGTAATATCGGCACCCGTTGTATCCACCGCCTCAACTTCGGTTCCAGTACGAATAAATTCACGTACTAAATCATTTGGATCATCGGGTATATCTACTAAAGTTTTTAACCATTCATACGAGATACGCATTATAAACCTTTCAACGTAACAGCAGTTGTATTAGATGATGCTAAAATTGGCGCAAGAAGCGCATATCGCCTGCCATAAGCATGCGTAAATCTGGCAAATCGTAGCGCAATGCAGCAACGCGCTCAACACCAATACCAAAGGCAAAACCAGAATATACCTCGGGATCAATTCCTACATATCCAAAGACGTTGGGGTCTACAAGACCGCAACCCAAAATCTCTAACCAACCTGTATATTTGCAAAAACGACACCCACTACCTTTGCAAACACCACAAGATACATCAACTTCGCAGCTTGGCTCGGTAAATGGGAAAAAGTGTGGACGATAGCGTGTTTTTCTGTCTTTTCCAAAAATCTCTTTGCAAAAATAATCAAGCGTACCTTTTAAGTCGCCAAACGTAATTCCCTTATCAACAACAAGACCTTCTACCTGCGTAAATTGTGGAAGATGATTGGCGTCTGCTGTATCGGGACGAAATACGGTACCTGGGCAAATCATATAAATAGGAGGCTTGGTATGTTCCATTACGTGTACTTGCACTCCTGATGTTTGAGTTCTCAGCAAAACATCGGACTCACCCAAAACATGATGCTCTTTTCCTTCGGGTGCTCGATCTACCAAATAGAAGGTATCTTTTGCACTACGTGAGGGATGATCCTCAGGAGCATTAAGCGCTGTAAAGTTATAATACGTGGTTTCAACATAAGGGCCATCTTCTACCGTGTATCCAAGACCCGTAAAAATATCCTCAATTTCTTCGCGAATAGATGAGATCAGATGTTGTGTGCCTTTTGGATAGGCGCGTCCTGGAAGCGTTATGTCTACTTTTTGGGATTCAAACTGTTTGAGCATGCACGCGTCCATAAGCTCACTTTTACGCTTGGCAATAAGTGTACTTACCCGTTCGCGCACATCGTTTGCAAGCTTTCCCATATGAGGACGCTCTTCTTTACTCACACTACCCATCATGTGCATAACTGCCGTAAGCGAGCCCTTTTTACCCAAAACTTGTACGCGAATAGCCTCGATCTCTTCTGGAGAAGATGCTTGTGCAAGACCTTGTTCTACTTCGTGTTGAATAGCTTCAAGGCTTTCTGCCATTGACATATAAGCTCCCCTTTCAAACTGTACACATAGTTAGAAATCCATACAACTTTGTGTATAAAACGAACTTCTATATAAAAAAACCGTCCTCGTGTATCACACACAAGGACGGATAATATTCCGCGGTACCACCTTGTTTGACAAAACGTATAGCTTTTGTTTTGCCCACTTAAAATCTCGTCTCGTGAGAAAACGGCGCACCTACTTGCTTTATACATTTGTGTTAAACCAAACTCAAAAGCTTTCAGATAGCTGCTGATAGAGTGAACGTATGCCTCGATGACGTAAAATCTTTCAGCCAAGGATTTTATCTCTTAACTACACCGACCAATGGCAAAGGCATACCCTCTCCGTCATTGCATATGTATGCATCATAGCACAGCTTAGGAAGAAAAGGGCCAAATATTTTGTGCAAGCATCTCAATTGCACATGCAACACTATCGTCTTCGCACGCACCGATGTGATAACGCGCGGCAGCTGCAGCTTCTGGAGTTGCACCTGCAACGGCAACAGAAGCAGGTACTTTTGAAAACATGGTAAGGTCGTTACCTGCGTCACCAAAAACAACTACTTCGTCATAGCTAATACCAAGCGCCTTGACCATAGTGTCAATACCTGTAGCTTTATTATGACCGCTGAGCATGACATTAGAAAAACCAACACGCGGATAGTCAAAATCAAGACCATCTACGCAGCGATTAAGATGATCTATAACAGCGCGGGTGCCTTGCTCGGGCTCAGCCATGAACACATTTGTTTTTACAACAGGATGCGTTGGCATCTGAGATATTGGAATACAGATATCTGCATATGAAGGAAAATGAAGACCTAAATCCTCGCGTTTTCCTGCAACCAAATAAGGAGTTGTGCCCTTAAACACCAACATGCCACAGTGAGGAATACGTTCAACCTCGCTCTTAAGCGCGCAAAGAAGCTCATAAGGAATAATAATTTCTTCGATTTTTTTGCCACGCAAAAAGACCTGCGACCCATTAGTTGCAACCGCGCTTTCTGTACAGGCACTTTCATTGCCAAACAAGGGAGGTAGTTGTCCATATATACGGCCCGTACACGGACCACATATAATTCCTGCTTCGTTTGCCAACGCTAGAGCGCGTCTGGTACGCTCGCTCACAACATGTTCGCCAAAAGGCAAAAGCGTACCATCGATATCCGAAAGAATTAATTTAATCATACCCTCATCCAAAACTTTGCATATTACAACTGTGAAGCTGTTTGCACACAAGTACCAGATAAATATGTTTCCATAACATTGAGGTTGTTGTCAAGGATATTAAAGTCTGCATGACGACCCGGCAAAATTTGTCCACACACATCATCAATACCCGATGCCTGAGCTGCAACTTCTGTTGCCATACGTATTGCTTGCTCAGCGGTTACTATATTCCAATCAACAACATTTTTAACCGCTTGGTTAAGAGTGAGAACCGAACCTGCAATGCTTCCTAAAGAACCGTCTGGCATAATAAGATGAGCAAGATTATCCTGCATACGAATAGGCAAATCTCCTAACATATAGTTACCTTCGGGCATACCACCACAGCGCAGACAATCGGTTACAAGGGGCGTATGCTCCCAACCTTTTGCTTTAATAAATGCAGTTAATGCATCGGGTACAATATGCATGCCATCGCAGATAAGCTCACCATAGGTGTTACTCGACGTCATGGCGCATGCAACTAGGCCTGGATTTCTATGATGAAGGCCACTCATACCGTTATACACATGTATGAATGTTGTAGCGCCGGCTTCTATACATGCAAAACCTTCTGCACATGTTGCATCTGAATGTCCAAGTGCGCAAACAACACCTAAATCACGTGCCTGTGCGCAATAACGCGCAGCACCACTTCGCTCGGGCGCAAGACCAGTTCTGCAAATCAAACCATGTGCGCGCTTTTGCCAACCTTCAAGAATTTCGATGTTGGGGTCGATCATATGCGCAGGATTTTGCGCGCCTTTATGCTTTTCGGTAAAGAATGGGCCTTCCAAAAAGATTCCTTCAATGCGCGCACCCACAAAATCGTCTGAACGATTTGAACGTGCCTCATATACACTTTCACATGCACGACCAATTTGCTCAACCGTTTGTGTAAGCGTAGTTGGTACCCAGGTAGTAGTACCAAATTTTACCAAGGCACGAGACGCCTCGTCTAAACCTTTGGCGTTAGCGTCCATAACGTCGTGTCCTATAAAACCGTGAATGTGTGTATCTACATATCCAGGTGCTACCCAATACGTTGATCGGTCCACAACGTTTATATCTTCTGAAGGCTTCTCATGGGTAAAACCTATAAATTCACCTTGATCGATCAGAAGATACCCGTGAGTTTCAACGCGTCCGGGAAGAACAATTTTTCCAACTTGTACCGCATACATTGCTGTTTACCTCTTCTATTTGATTCAAAACTCCATACGCATATGCTTACACACATCTCACCACGTATACAAACTGTAGCAAAGCGTTAGCTTATATTTACGAACGTACTATGGCAGAGGGTGAATAGTTACACCTTTGACCACACGATTAACCGTACCAGATGGAGAGGGTGTATCGGGGGTATTGTTAACTTTAACAGATGTATTAAGCGCAATAGTCTGAGCAACCAAAATATACGGCAAAGCAAGATAAAGTTCGGGCAGTGCTTCCTGCGCGCTGAGGTTAAACGATTCGCCCTCAAAATTGCTGGTTTGAAGCTGCTGAATTGCAACGGTGTGAAGTGCAATATCATCGCCTGCAATTTCGTTAAGAATATCAAGGTCATATTGACGCGTATAAGGATCGTTTGAAACAAAATCGAATACCAGCGTGTGTGCATCAACAAAAGACTTTGGTCCATGACGATAACCCATTGAAGTATCAAATGAAGTTGCAATTTTACCAGCAGTAAGCTCAAGAATTTTAAGTTGCGCTTCGCGTGTAAGAGCTCCTAGGGCTCCTGAACCCAAATAGGTGATACGCGTAAAGTCGTCTTGTAAGAATTTACAGATCTCTTCCTCGCGATCGGTAATATTTTTACCAAGTTGAGCAATTTGCTCAACAAGTTTTTGTTTGCGAACATCTTCTAATGGATCAAAAATAAGCGCAGCAAGCAATAACATACAGGTAAAGCTACCTGTCATTGCGAAACCCTGATCATTTGCAAACGGAAGCAACACGGTATATGCACGTGGATTGTTTGCACTTTGCACTGCAAGCTTACCCTCGGGGGCACAGGTTATATTAAGAAAATGAACATTGGTTGCAACCTGTTCTACACGCTCAATTGCCGCTAGGCTCTCGGGACTATTGCCTGAACGAGCAAACGAAACAAACAGCGTAGGGTCATCGGGGCGAATAAAATCATAAGGAGCAGACACAATATCGGTGGTTGCGCGTGCGCAAAACTCATACGGAGACGTCTGCGCCGAGCGACGCAAATACGGTACAAGCGTATCTCCCACATAAGCCGAGGTTCCAGCACCTGCAAAAATAACTCGAACGGCCTCGTGGTTTCCTTTGCCAGCAACGACGCCGTTCAAAAATGCGGTTATCTCCTGTTTGTGCTGCGTATACACATCATAGGTTTGTTTCCATAAATCACTTTGCTGAAAAATCTCATGAGTTGTAATATGCGCACCTAGTTGTGTTAATTCCTCAGATGATTTTTTAAACATGCCATCCGCCTTCTTTCTTGAGCATACGCTCATATGGTTTTACTTACTTATTTATTTCGCACGTGAGATACAACGTATTTAAAGCTGTCACCACGTGCAACGCTTCTGGTATACTCAATAATTTGATGCTTGTCATTATAGGTGGTACGCCAAATTCTTAAAACGGGAACACCTTCGCCAATGTTCAAAAACGCCGCTTCATCCATGCGACATGTGCTTGCAAAACACTCTTCATTTGCAACAGCAATACGCTGATCAAAATGCTTTTCAAGCACATCGTACAAGGGTTTATCGGTCAACAAGTTTAAGTTAATATTTGGGAAAAGCGAAACGGGTAAATACGTTGCACCTACCATCATAGGAACGCCGTCTGCAAGGCGCAAACGGTTAATAACATATACATCACTGTTTATGGGAATATGAATATTTTCGGCAACATTGCGCGTTGCTTTTATGACGTCAAAACTCAAAATTTTGGTAGAAGGAACACGACCAAGCTCTTTCATTTGTTCGGTAAAACTGTATGCCGAAATCAGATTGGCTGCGTGACTCGAAAACTCAGAAACAAATGTTCCCTTTCCATGTCGACGAACCACTATGCCATATCCTTCAAGTTCATCTAACGCAAGCCTTACCGTTGTACGCGATAAGCCATATTTAGAAGCAAGTTCACGCTCAGAGGGCAAAAGACTGCCAGGCGTCATGTCGTTATCGATCTTTTCGCGCAATGTATCGACAAGCGTACGATACAGAGGCTGTTTTTTACTTGCCGCGGTCATATATGCCCCCTATCAAAAAAGGCGTGCCGTGTACAAGGCACCGCACGCCTTTGAAATGCTATAACACGAGGTTAACCCCAAATACTTGGCCACATACCAAATGGTCCTGCACCTAGGATACCAATAATCAAAACAAGAATGATACCCTTCATAGGAGTAAAGCGACGACGTGCAAATAAATAATACAAAAGCATAACAATAGCTAATGGAACAAGTTTAGGACAAATGCTATCAAGTACCTTAGCGATATCAACATTGACCGGTTTTTGAACCATTTCCATGTAGGTAACTTCGCTCATGCCATTTCCAAGATCTTTAGCACCAGCAACAACGGTTTGGCCTTTGTCATCAACTGTTTTAAGAGGCTTACCAGCTGCGTCTTTAGTACCCGAAAGTGTAACGCCTTCGTCGGTCTTTTTAATGACGTCAAAGCTTTTAACTTCGTCGGTTTTAACAACGGCAACATGCGAAACGTATGACTGAGTTGAACCATTAGGTACCGAAAGCTTAATTTGCGTTCCGCCCATAGCAACCGTTAAGCAACCAACAACAAATACACCCAAAATAGAAGCTGCACGAGTAAATGCCTTCATGTTAGCCATCATAGAATCAATGGCCTGAGTTCCCATCTTATACGACCAGTTCATAAGGCCAAAACGAAGCGCAAATTGAACAATGTTAAAGATGAGCAGGAATAAAATAGGGCCAAAGATACTGCCGCTAATTGCCATATTAGAGCAAATACCTGCGGTAATAGGAACAAGCGTCATCCAGAACAAGGCATCACCAATACCACCAAGAGGTCCCATAAGCGATACGCGGACCGCACGGATGGTAGGAATATCAACCTTCTTTTGCTCCATGGAAAGGATTACACCCATTGCAAACGTTACCAAAAATGGATGAATGTTGAAAAACTCCATGTTGTGGGTCATAGAAGTAGCAAGGTCATCTTTATCGGTATGAATCTTTTCCAAACCGGGCAAGATAGAGTAAAGCCAACCTGCAGCCTGCATACGCTCGTAGTTAAACGATGCTTGCAAGAAGCATGAACGCCATGCCATTTTGTTAAGGGTAGCTTGATCAAGCTGTGCGCCCTCGTTCAAATTTTTATAGCTTGTTTGCTCATTAGATGCCATCTTCTTCACCTCCCGCATTTACAACAACACTACCTTTAAGCTCGGTATTTTGTTGATAATCCCAATATGCAATACCAAAGCCAATAAGAGCAAGAATAAGCAGAGCAGGTGTTGCAAGAGCAGCAATGTTGGTAACGATAAGTGCAAGACCAAAGCCAAGGAAGTAGAATCCCCACATATCTTTGGTCATCATGAACTTAAGAAGGATTGCAAAACCAACAAAGCGCATCATACCGCCAGCGGCACTTAAACCATTGCTTAACCATTGTGGAATTGAATCTACAACAGACTGACCAACCGTTGCACCACCAACAAAGAACAGGGTAACAACAATACCAAATACGAGGCCTAAAAGACCCATTGAAAGGTAGTTAAGATTAACAATACCTTGTGGATTGGCATCGTGAGCATATTGATCTGCCTTACTCATGAGTGGGGACATAAGCGTAAAGATCAACGTAACGCCGTATTGGCCGAGCAGAGAGAATGGAATTGCAGTTGCAACTGCAATATTTGGATCGAGATGCAAAGAAATAGCAATAACTGCCGCCATAATACCACCTACTACAGCATTAGGTGGTTGTGCACCTCCGATTGGCATGTTTCCGATTGTCATTAACTGATACGTACCACCAACAATCAGACCAGTTTGAACATCGCCCAAGATAAGGCCGATAACAAGACCAGTAACCAGCGGCTGATACAGTGACTCAAGGAAACTAAATTGGTCGATTGCGGCAACAAACGTTACCAAAAAGACCAATATAACCTGAATAATTGAATATTCCATCTTTGCTCCTCCTTTCAATGTATAAGAACATACATATCCCTTTTTATCGTGCATATACCCCACATATATGCACGTAAAATCCGATTAATTAAACAGCTTTGATGAATCCTCAACAGCTGTGGTAGGAACGCGCTGAATGCTTAGCTTAACGCCGTGGTCAACAAGTTTTTTGAATGCTGCTACATCGGCATCATCTACCGCAACCGAAGTTGCAACTTGACGCTTGCCTTCAGACATATGCATATTACCGATATTTAAAACTTTAATGGGAACGCCACCTTCTACCAGCTTTAAAGCATCTTCAGGTGTTTCCAGCACGAGGAAAATATGCTGACGAGCAGCAGCTTTGTGAATAACGTCAATTGTTTTTTGAAGCGAAAAATATCTCGTTGCAACACCTTGCGGAGCAGCCATATCCATAAGATGTTGTCTCATGGTATTGCTTGCAACTTCATCGTTTGCAACCAGAATAAGATTAGCGCCTACGCTACCTGTCCATTGAGTTGCCACTTGCCCGTGAATAAGACGATTGTCAATACGTGCAAGTACAATATTTGGTTCACCCATACCGCTCACCCTTTCGGTTGTATGCCTATGAATGCTAATGCATCATTTCCTCAGTAAACGCAACCCGTATGCACAAACGCCTACGACTGCTCACACAACAAAATCTCATAGTTACCAAGCCCATATGCGTACGCGTGAATACTCATGCGTGCAGATTTGTGCGCGGCAACACACTTTAACCATTACCTAAAAACGAACGACTATTTGCCAAAAGTTTGTGAATCGATATATTGAATTGCATAGCGCGAAACTTCTAATACAGCACCCGACTTGACCTTGAGATCACAGGTATCTGTACGCAGCGCAACTATTTCGCCAAAGATAACACCCATAACAGAAACCTTTTGGCCAACCGCGAGCTCCTTATGAAGCTCTTTGAATTCGTGCTGCTTGCGTTGTTTTAAAACGGTCATATACACAAACAAAACTAGTGCAATTAAAGTAAGAAGAACGGCAATAACCAACGAAGAAGCACCTAAAGCGTTTAGAAACATCTCGCTCATTAAATACCATCTCCTTCATCAGATAGATCTAAAGAGTCTTGATTTTCTGTGTGGGTGTTAATTTGAGATGGGCTAATGTGTGCAACGCTTTCCTTGCCTGCATCTTGCGCGAGCTGGGCAAGTTCTTGAGCTGAAGAGGCACTGCTTTGTGAAGAGGTAAGCTCGAGCAACATGCCTAAATTACAACCAGTTACAATTTCAACTGGCTTATCTGCTGCGGCCAACATTGCCTGATTAAATGGGGTGCCACCCATTAAATCGCAACAAACTACAACCGAACCAAACTGTGCAATTGCTTCATCAATTGCGTGTGCAAGACTGTTTCCAAATGTGGCGGCTTCGTCTTCGTGAAAAATAACGGCTTGAGTTGCATTTTGAGGACCTGCAATCATTTCGAGTGCAGACATAAGTCCTTGCGCAAAATCACCGTGTCCTGTAATAATGCAACCTACCATGTGTTTTCCTAACCTTTGAGCTGCACCGCAAACTGAGCGCACGCACTGAATATTTCAACTGGCTATCTCAACCAGTTATTCCAACTGGTTACAACCAGCTATACACAGTGTATAAAAGAACATCCATAAAGTCACCAAACAGGTTAATATGTTAGGTGAACGGATAAAAAACTCAGGTTAACGGATAATAGCAGTTCACAAGGGTTATTTTTCATGAGAAGTACGTATAAAATTGCTATGTATACCTCATTTGCGAGCATATTTTGCAATGAATAGATGAATATGGATACCTTAAAATACAAGTTAAATGCATAAAGGTCTTTAGATAGTGATACCGGTTAGAAATAGAACAAGAAATTTTTTTGGAAGATGAGATTCATCTATAAAAGGCGACCTTCGCTTTAAGCAAAAGTCGCCTTTTCCATTTATCTTATATGCAATGCTTGTTAGCTACAGTCTACTACCTACTTAACGTTAGCGTAACGCTTAAAGCATTCAACCATACCCTCGGGTGTAGTTTGCGACTGTACATCATTGACAGCGTCCTCGTTCATAAACATACCCATCATAGCCTGCAACACCTCAACTTGATCTTCGGCGTGTTTCAGCAGACCAAGGTTCACCACAAGGTTAGTATCGATAGCATGATCCACCATACCCGCCATAGGCTCAAAGCTCACACTCTTTTTTGGTTTGATAATAGCGATATAAGGCTTAACTATGTGCTGTGGATCAACGTGAGGGATAGCCACACCAATAGTTTCGAACATAAGACCCGTTGGGAAATTGCGCTCACGATCCGTAATTGCCTGAAGCCAGCTCTCTTTTACATACCCCTTCTTTAACAGAATATCAGAGAGTTTTTCAAAAAAGTCGATGTAATTATCGGCATCAAAATCAAAAAACACAAGCTCTGGCCTGTAGAGGCAAGTCTCATCAGTGGTGGTCTCGGTAGTGTTGACGGTAGGTTCAGTGATGTTGTTTTCGCTCACGTGTAACTCCTTCTTGTAGTGTGCACAGTAGATAATGAGATGTGTCTATGCCATTGTATCTAAGCTACGGGCTTAGCACCATTGGCAAAGACTTTAATAACCTGAGTAAAATCCTCAAGCAAGCGTTCATAGGCAACAGGCGTCATGTCATGCCAGTAAACAAGAGCATCCTTGCGGTCACGACGGCGGTCGGCAATAAGATTACACACAGCTTCGCCTGCGAACTTCGCACCATAGGTATAGTAATTAATCTTACGAATGCCTGCATCAATTGATTTGCGATAATCCTCATCCGAGACGCCCGAACCACCATGCATAACCAGGGGTAACTTAATTCGTGAACGAATATCACGAAGTACATCCAGATTAAGATGAGGTTCTCCCTTGTAAATGCCGTGTACGGTACCAAACGAACACGCCAAAATATCTAAGCCCGTACGCCTAATAAAATCTTCCGCCTGATCAGGATCAGTGTACACAGCACCTGATTCTTCAGCAGTACCACCCTCGTCGCGATAGCCTGCCTCACGAGAGCCCATGCTTCCAAGCTCGCACTCAAGACCCACGCCAAACGGAGCACAGATTTCAGCGGCTCGTGCAGAATTCTCGACATTCACTTCATAGGGCATGTACGAACCATCGAACATGGCACCCGTAAAGCCCATATCAAGAGCACGACGTAAATATGAAAGATGTTCACAGTGATCCAAATGCACGCATACCATAGCGCTGGACTGTTCGGCCAGTGCAACCATGGCAGGACCTATATACTTCAAAGGAGCTGCGTGCTCATGACACTCTGCGTGTGCCAAAATAACAGGATAGCCTGTCTGTTCAGCAGCGTCGAGTGCCGCACGTACGGCCTCGAGACTTGGTGTATTAAATGCCGCGATCGCCATACCATTTTGTTCAGCAATCGCACAGATGTCACGAAGACTAATCAGCATTTTCTCTCCTTTTGATTGCTTTTGGGTGATTTATTAGTTGTTATCGTTCTTTTTCTCGATCGATTTCGCCTTTGTTGGTTTTACACTTGTCCGAACTACGCATGCAATACGGTCGTCGAGCCTGTGATTTTAGTGAATGGGGATCAACCTTGTATTCAAAATCAGCTAACCATGCTTCAAGTTCATCGCCATTTTCAATATACATCGTTTGAAGCCAGTATCTACCTTTAAGCATGCCCCCACCATTGATACGAACGTATCGTTTGCCTGAAAATTCTCGCACCAGAAAGCTCGTAACTTCTGAAAGTTCAAAGATATCGCTACGGCCATAGGCGCTAAAACGAATAGTAGTATCGTCGATAGTTACAATTTGTGGATTTGCTCGTGCTATAAACGTGTTCCATACCTGATATGCAGCAACAATTCCTACAATCGCAGCAATTCCATGCGGCAGTGGTACAAGCCCGAAAAATGCGCCTAAACATGCAATGCAAATAGCTATACAAAAGATGCCCGTAAAAGTTACTGACACAAAAAAACGTTTTGGTTCATATATGTACTGCTTCATGAAAACCTCCAGAGACGGAACCACCTTACGAAAGTTCCGTCTCATCATGGAGCTCTATAAATTATCTATATCCTTGATATCCTTGATGCAGTATGCAGGATAAACTGGCTCATGCATATACGCTTATACGCATGAGCTTACCGTTTCTACACTCCCGCTCTCTGCCTCAATACCTACTCGTTCTCGTTATGCAAAACCTTTGCTTCTTTAAGAATGCGTACGCGGTTCCAGAAAGCCAATGCCAAAGCACCAACAGCAGGAATTGCAAGACCAATACCTCCACCTAGCGCACCAAGGCGAACAATAATCCAGGTCAAAGGATTAGCACCATCACAGATTGACGAAATAGCAGCAGCGCCATTCATATCAAAATTAACAGAGGCTGCAGCGGTAGTGATGAGCGGAGCAAGATCTGTTGCAATGTAGAGGCCAACAGCCAATACAACAATACCAGTCAAAATACCGCGGAAACCGTTTTGACGAACGATGGGCGTAACCAAAACCAACATATAAGGAATGCAAGCCAAGTCAACCAGAGGCATAACCTTGTTTCCAGGAAGAATGAAGGCAAGAAGAATGGCAAACGGAACCAAAATCAGAGCCATCGTCAAAGTAACGGGGTGGCCGGTACCAACGGCAGAGTCAAGACCAATATAAATCTTACCGCGGCTTTGGAAATGCTTTTGAATGAAGGCAGAAGCAGCATCTGAAATGGGAAGCAAACCTTCCATCAGAAGGGCGGCCATCTTTGGAATCAACACCATAACAGCACCCATCGAAACGGCTGTTGCTAAGAAGCTAGGTGTAGCCTTACCGTTAGCGCCTATTGAAGGGAGGAAGCCATAACCTGCTAAAACACCAATAACCAGTCCGATGATGGAGCCAAGGAGCACAGGATCACCAAAGACACCAAAGCGCTTTTGGAGACTCTCGACATTAATGTCAACTTTGTTCAAGCCAGGGATTTTATCGATAAGCCAGTCCATAGCAAAAGCAATGGGTGCATAGGCGCCTGAAAAGCCGTGAGGAATAGAAACGCCTGGCAGACCGAGAGACTTCTCAACCATAGGAGCGGTTACGTCACCAATGATAAGTACGATAACCTCGTTAATTACGGCTGCAGCAATACCAAATGCGACGTTACCTGTCACAATAGCAACCAGTGCACCCGTAAAGGCAAAGTGCCAGTAGTTCCAAATGTCGACGTCAGCCGTTTGAGTTGTGTTTGTGAGCAACATCACAACGTTAACAAGTAACGACAGCGGGATGATGATGGTTCCAACAATGGAGCCCATAGCAATAGCAGAAGCTGCAGGCCAACCAACATCCATAACCGAAAGAGACAGACCAAAGCGGTGCACCATAGCGGTTACTGCACCAGCAAGGTCGGTACCCATGAGCTGATTAATAACAAGATTAAGACCGATAAAACCAATGCCGACCGTAAGACCAGCTTTAAGAGATTTACCAAAACCTGCGCCAAAGGCCATGCCAATGATGGTGAGCACAATAGGCATTACCACCGAGACGCCAAGACTTGACAAACCCGAGAAGAAGCTAACGACTACGTCCATATATGTCTCTCTTCCAAAAAAAATACGTATCGCGAGCGCAGCAAATTAGCTGCGCCGCAACAAACAAAACGAATGTAATTTAGGCCTTCATGAAATCAATAACCTGCTGTTCTGCAGCAGCGCGACCCATACCAGTCAAGAAAGGAATGCCAGAAATAAATGGACATTCAATACCAGCTGGCTTAACTGTGGTTGCGATAATAAGATCAGCGTCCTTGGATTTATCAACAGCCTCAGCAATGGAACATGTAGTGATGTTAAATGTTCCTTCAAACCCATTAGAGTTGAGCAGATCTTTAATCTTTGCAGCAACCGCTGTTGACGTTGCAATTCCTGATCCACAAGCCAAAATGATGTTTTTCATACTACCTCCCTTCAACATTATTTGAAGCTCTGTATTACTTTATGAGCATTGCCCACCTACAATGAAACGTGATGGCTACCACAATCGTTCTATAGAACTCTTGCTGCCAAGAATAACGTAACAGTAAAACTCTACTCAAATCATAAAGTCATTGCAAGGTTTGACAAAAGTTACTCACCCATAACGATGACTTTTGCCTTACGCGTACGTTCACGCGTACGGTCATAGTCTACAAAAAATATTGATGCCAAACCGTTCATTTGAAGCTTTCCATCGGCCACTTCAAAAACGCATGAACCGCCCAGCAGAGTTGCGCGCAGATGCGCATCGCCGTTCCACAAAAGCGTGCGGTCGCCACCTGGCAAATAAGCTGCAGCATTAGGCCAGCTTTCCACTGCTTCGAAATGTTTCTCTCCAGGATAACGATAAGTCGACCAATCCTTTTGCTCAGGGAAAATTTTTTGCAGACCGTCATTGAGGTCAGCGTGCAAAAACAGATCGCCCGAACCTGTGCGATCATGATCATATTCATCCGAGAAGAGAGCGCAGGTGGTGTGGCACGAAATAACCGTGACAGTTCCTTCCTTAATGCCAGAAGCAACTACAATCTCGTTAACCTTATCAGTAATATCAACATAAGTTGGTTTATTTGCAAGAGTTTGTACGGTGACTAAACCTTTATATACACTCATGCCTACATTCCTTTCTTTATGTCACGACGAGCACGATCCAATGCTTCAAACATCTCGTCAAGCGTGGCGAAGGGATCCGCTGCCGCTACAATACCACTCGTTCCACCTGTAGCGTCACCGCCGTACATAATGGCATCATAAACATCCTGCCCCGACGAAATACCCGCCGCTTGCAAGACCATCGTGTCAGGAGAAGCCTCCTTAACAGCTTTGGTTGATTCACGTATGTAATCTTCTGAAGCAATGTGTCCCGTACCAATGAGACTCGTGAGCTCACAAGTCATAATGTCAGGCTTAAACTGCGCAATAGCACGAGCTTCTTCAACTGAATCAGCACAAACACAGGTGAGAATCCCCACCTCCTTAGCACGCATAATCGTCGATGCAAGCTCATTAATTGTCATGGGATTCTCGGCATGATTTAAAAATGTTGCTTGCACGCCTGCTGCCGCTAATGCCTCGGGTAATACGTGACCCATACCACGTCCTGGCTTAAGCGACTCCATTGTTTGAGCGCAGGGAATGAGGTGCGGACAATTATGGATAACCCATGGCAGATCAATGAGTTGCGCGGTAAACAGCGACTGAAACTTGTAACGCTCGCAGAGCTCGTCGACTTTTTTTGCAAGCTTGTACAACTCCTGTCCGTACAGATATGACTTAGGATTGACTACAAAAAAAGGGCGCTGCAAAACTACAATCCCCATAATAACTCCTTTACCACTAACCTTGATTATTCGAGGTATGCGTCTCTTGAATTTGCCTGTTAAAACGCAACTTGTTCATACTTTTATGAACAAGTTTATCAAAAAGCCGTGAGTAAAGCAAACACTTTATTGCAAGTATATATATGAAAGACCATTCGCCGACAATTTTGTAACGTTCATCGGTTTTTATACAAAATTTGATTGCACGGTAAAATGACAGCGCCTGTGTGCTCATTCAGCAAAAACGTGGGTTTGAGGCAGGTCTTGCGCATGATAGACCTGTATGGAAAACTGTTTGAAATTATTCCTGAGTGGCAGTACCAATAATTTCTTGACCAGCCTTGAGCCAGGTAAAGCTCCACTCAATAGGAACGCCATCTTCAAGAAAAATAGTTTGGATCAAAAGGAGTACAGGCGCATTCTCGTCAACCGCTAAATACCCACCGTATTGTCTACCAGCAACACGCGCCACATAACGCATCTGCGCAGTTTTAATGCGACGCCCCGAGCATTGTTCAACGGCGTCAAAAGCAGCTGCTTGTGTAAAATCGACCCTATCAATACCAGGGCATTCTCGCAGCGGGTACCAACTTTCCTGACACATTATGGGCTGTCCATCCACGCTACGCACACGGCGCAAAAACATAACATTCTCGCCAGGCTGAACATGCAAATGCCGCGCCACTTCAACGGACGCAGCAAGCACTTCTTTAGTAAGAATATGTGTTTGGAACGATTTGCCCTGTTGATGCAGGGACTCCGCGAATGACAGGGGACGTACGCCCGCAGGATGGGAAAGTGCATGATCAGCAACAAAAGTGCCACTCCCCTGTACGCTTTTAAGCAGACCCTCTTCGATTAGCGTCAAAATAGCCTTGCGCACTGTTCCGCGCGAGAGACTGTATTGTTTGACAAGTTCGTTCTCGGAGGCAATGCGTTGTCCAGGAACTAATTCGTGTGAATAAATTTTTTCGCGCAGATAGTTTGTCAACCGTGCATGCAAAGATGATTTTGACATGGATGTCGATGTTTGAGTTCCTTTTGAATATCTATGTAGTGTTGAGGCCTTATCAGTTGACATATCTAGCGACCTACATCTTCTATAAAAATTTATGGTGTTGATAAGCAAAGTGAAAGTTGAACTGAAAGGATTGGCGAGATGCCAACGCGCAAACCACATGACCAAGGATTTTAAGACCTTTGCATATGCCAATTCTGTGAAACTTACACATAAGCATGTAGTTATCCTACAACAGTTGAGTTTTATGTTCTAGTCAATCCATAAAACTTTAGTTTCTCTGAATATCTGATAGGTGACTAGGCTACACCACGCAGCAATATCGTGTTCGTACGTGACAATTTGAGCGGCCGCGCTATCTAACTCCATGCTCATGACAACACTTCTTTAATACTTTTTTATTTAATACGTTCTACCTTGGTGTCTTTATATATGTTGTCCCATTTATCCATATTAATATGACCAGTTTGGGCTTCAAGCGCGTTAAGCGTACCGCACGCGGCTCCATAGCGCAACACGTCAGCTGCGCTCATATTTTGCGAAAGCGCATAAGCAAATCCTGCAATTGTAGAATCACCCGAACCCGTTGCATTAACGCAGCTAATCTGAGCAGCGTGCACGCGATACACGCTCCCTTGATGGTATGCAAGCAAACCGTCTTTTCCCATAGAAATAACAATCCATGCAATACCCGTAAAACGTTCATCGCACTCAAGCGCATGTACAAGCGCTTGGGGATTTTCGCTGGTAAAGTTTGTGTGCAGCATAGCATTGAGTTCCGAAAGATTGGGCTTTATAAGCGTTGGTTTATCCGACGACAAAAGAGCTGCCTCAAGGGCTGCACCCGATGTATCCAAAAGCACTCGTTTGTGCGCTGCAGCAGCGCTCGTAATAAGATGCGCATAAAAATCATCGGGTATACCTTGTGGCATAGATCCCGAAATCGTAACGCATGACACGTCTTGTATAAGGTGCGTAAATTTTTCCTTAAATGCCTGCGTATCCTGTGGTGTCACGCAAGGCCCAGCCTCTAAAAACTCGGTTTGTTTGCCTTCGTGCAGTACACTTATGCACACACGTGTTTCGCCCTTTATATGCAAAAAATCATGAGGCAAGTCAGAGTTATCCATGAGCTGCTGCAAGTAAGAGCCCATATATCCCCCCACAAAACCAGTTGCAAGAACACGCGCGCCCAACTCGTGCAAAACACGCGTGACATTAAGACCTTTACCTCCTGCTGTTTTATGAGCAACTACACGATTAACATCGTCTATACAAAGCTTATCAAGCGCGTAGCTTGTATCGATAGAAGGATTAAGCGTAACGGTTAAAATCATAAAAGTATACCTTTCTCTAAAGAAAGTGGTATGCATATAAAAACCCAAAAGAGCACAGGTCAGGGTCTATATTTGATGCCAACACAATTTCTCATGTCAATTATGTATTATGCACGACAAAGCATACATAAGATAACGCGAGATTCACAAAGTATTCTACAATGAAAATATATTTTGTTGTCAAGTGAAGTATCAAATCATGGTTACCTTGTTTTATGCCTTTTGACAGCAAAGCTCATACACGTTTTATAGGAGGTAGTGTCATCATGCTCGTTTCAACAAAAGAAATGTTGCAAAAAGCCTACGAAGGACATTATGCCGTTGGTGCATTTAATGTAGAGAACCTTGAGTTTGTTATGGCAGCAGTGCGTGCCGCACAAGCAAAGCACTCGCCTATTATTTTGCAAACAACGCCTGGAACGCTTAAATATGCAAATGTTGATTATTTTAAGGCAATGGTCAGCGTTGCAGCAGAGTCGGTGGATGTTCCTGTTGCACTTCACCTTGACCACGGCGACACGTTTGAGCGCTGCGTTCAGGCTATTCGAGCAGGCTATACCTCGGTTATGATCGATGGATCACATGTTGATTATCAAAGCAATCTTGCTATTACTACATCGGTAACCAAAGTTGCTGAACCTATTGGACTTCCTGTTGAGGCCGAATTAGGTAAAGTGGGCGGAAAAGAAGACGATGGCCCACTTGCTGCCGACGAAAACCCCTACACCGACCCCGAACAAGCTGCAGAATTTATTGCAAAAACGCATTGCACATCCTTAGCTGTAGGCGTTGGAACCATTCATGGCGTATATAAAGGTACACCTCATATTGAACAGGGCGTTCTTAAAGAGATTAAAGCACACACAAATGTACCTTTAGTGTTGCACGGCACATCGGGTGTTCCCGACGATCAGGTTGCGCAAGCTATTCAAAATGGTATTTGCAAAGTAAACTATGCAACCGAGTTGCGACAAGTCTTTACCGCTGGCTTTATGAAATATATGGGAGAAAATCCTGCATGCTTTGATCCTAAAAAACCGTTTATCCCAGCTCAACAAGCAATTTTTGATATTGTTGCATCGCATATGGACAACTTGGGATCAACCAACAAGGCATAAGGTCTACCAACAAAGCATAGTGATCTGCTCCTAAGACACAAACACTATTGGTCACTTTGAACAAGCACAAACCTAAGGACATATCCATGATTTATACGCTCACTCCCAATCCTGCCGTTGACATGAATGTAAGCGCAGATGTTGTAGTACCTAATCGTGTTTGCCGTACCAAAGATGCGGTATATACCCCTAACGGTAAAGGCTTAAATGTAAGCTTTACCCTTCAACATTTTGGTGTACACGCTCCTATTTTGGGCTTTTTTGGGGGATTTAGCGGTACCTATATTGTTGACGAAGCGCGAAAGAAAGGTTGCGACGTTTACCCCGTTATGGTAGACGGTATCACACGCATCAATCCCTTTATTTCAACTCCTACGCAAGAATACACCTTCCCTAATGCAGGCTGTAGTGTGCCAGAAGATAAACAACACGAACTTTTACAGTTACTGAGCTCGCTTGATGATTTAACCTGTCTTGTTGTATCGGGCTCGCTTCCTCCCGAAGTTAAACCTACCTTTTATGATGAGATTTTTGATACCCTTGCTGCTAAGCACGTAGACATTGTGCTTGATACCAGCTCTTCTCACCTCAGCCAGCTTGGTGCAAAGAAGCCGCTTCTCATTAAGCCTAACGACGACGAATTGCATGCCATTTTTGGCTATACGCTTACAGGCGAAGATGATACTGTTCGTGCGTTGCATGATTTGGGCACTCAGGGTTTTCAAAATGTATTGCTGACGCTTGGTTCGCGCGGTGCATACTTTTATAATGGGACACATGTTTGGTATGCGAACGCACCAAAAATTAAGCCTTATTCTACGGTTTGTGCAGGCGATGCTACGCTTGGATGCTTTTTGGCATCATATGTGGTGCATAAAACATCTGTTGAACAAGCACTTACAAACGCAATGGCATGTGGCGCAAATGTTGCTATGTCTGCAGGTTTAGGCACGTTTTCGCGCATGGACGAACTCAAAGAAAACGTGCATGTAAAGCAAGTAGACTAGCTTGTCTTTTGATACTGCTAGCTCAGGCGCTATAGTTCATAGCTTGTTGCATAAGAAATCGGGTATCTGCTGTAAGCGGACACCCGATTTTCTCACTATTTTTGTTTATTATATGAGTTAGATTGAAGGCCTCTACACATAAGAAAAGCCTCTGCACATAAGATAGATTTGTACAGATACAAAGACTAAAAAGCCGCTGATTATTTACGACGACGGCGCATTACCACACCAGCTACGATTAAACATATTGCGATAATAATACCGATAATGACCGGTGCTTGTGTTCCGCTAAAAATATCATTAGTTGTGGCAATCATGATATCCTCTTTTCAGATCCAAAATCAAAATCCCATCGGTTTGCCACGATGCCAAGATGTTAAAAACATAGATCAAACAAGGGCAAACACGTGCTACATATTATACTAGTTGGTCATAAAATCACAAATGACACTCAGATAATGCTCGTTATTTTCGGCGTAACACATGTGCCTACAACCTTCAAATAATTCCCAGCGTGCGTTTGGAATACGATCAAACATAGTCTTAGCAATAAGCGGTGTGCACTCGTCATCTGTGCCACTGATAATGAGCGTTGGAACCTTAATGTGGTGCAAACGATCAATCACGTTCCAGTCTGCAAGCGTACCCGTTGCCGTTAATTCATTAGGACCCCACGCAACTACATAGGATTCTTCGCCACTTTTCTTAGGACGGCGCAAGCATTCGGGCGCAGTTTCGTCGTATGTTAAGTCGCAACAATGCATGGTCATAAAATGGTCAAGGGCCTGGGTATATGCACGGCCAGAAAAGTCCTGCGTTTTTTCGGCATTCATAAGCGCACTGTATTCAAGCACAGGAAGCATACGCGCAAGACGGTGCTGCTCGCGCGCCCAAAGTTGTGAGGACGGCAAAGTAGACGACAAAATAAGCCCTTGCAAACCCTGTGCGTTGCAATCCAGTGCAAAGCTCTGTGCCAGCATACCGCCCCATGATTGGCCTAACAGATAATATTTTGATAAACCAAGATGGCTGATAAGGGCTTCAAGCTCGTTTTCCCATGTGCTAAGTTTCCACAAATCGGGTCGGTTTTCTACATACGACTTTCCGCAACCAAGCTGGTCATAGCTGATAACCGCACGGCCACACAAAGCCACAGGATCAAGGAGTTCCATATAATTGTGGGTAGAACCAGGTCCTCCGTGAAGCGTGATCAGCGGTGCTTTACCAGAAGTTATGTCGCCCGCAATGCGGTAGTACGTTTTATAGCCCATAAAGTCCATCGTGTTTTCGTGAACTTCTATATGGTCGTTTAACTGTGATAATGACATCTCTTCTCCTTTGAGCTATTCCTTAAGTTGTTCAAGCAAATATTGCGGCAGTTTTTGAGTAGATAAGATCTCATCAAGCTCTTTTCTACCAATAACACATACACCCAACTCGCGCGCTTTGTCTAGCTTTGAACCTGCCTGCTCCCCTGCAATCACAAAACTTGTTTTACGAGATACCGAACCCGAAACTTTTGCACCTAAGGCTTTGAGCGCATCTCCTGCAGCAGTGCGCGACAGATCCTCAAGCGTTCCGGTGAGCACAAAGGTGTATCCTGTTAACGATTGCGGAAGCAGAGCCTTCTGTTCAGGAGCTGAAAGCACCACACCTGCAGCTTGCAGACGCATAAGCACTTCCATATTTTGTGGCATGTGCAAAAAGTCGACCAATGAAGCAGCAATTTTGGGACCAACACCATCTATAGCTGCAATTTCGTCTTTATCTGCACGCAGTAAACTTTCAAGATCAGGATATGTTGCCACGATAAGTTCTGCAACACTTGCTCCTACATGACGAATACCCAATCCAAACAAAACGCGGGCAAGACCTGCTTGTTTACTCTTATTGAGCTGCGCCGTAATTTTTGACGCAATTTTTTTACCAACACGAATGGCGTCACCCTGCTTGTGCAATTTATTGGTAGTATCGTACGTGCGTCCCGTATCAAGCGAGCTCAAATTTTCTAAGGTCAGTTTATCGTAATAATCGGCAACGTCTTTAACATAGCCTTGTTCGGTAAGCCTGGTAATAAGTTCAGAGCCTAAGCCATCAATATCCATGGCCTTTCGAGAACACCAATGGATAAGACGTTGAGATGCCTGAGCTGGGCAATCAAGCGAAACACAGCGATACGCCACTTCATCGTCCTCGCGCACAACAGATGCGCCACACGCAGGACAGGTACGCGGCATATCCCACACAGGGCGCGCAAAATGAAGCGCGGCAAGGTCACCTTCTAGAACTGGCCCTACTACTTCTGGGATCACATCGCCTGCTTTGTGGACAACAATGGTATCGCCTACGCGCACGTCACGACGACGTACTTCGTCTATATTGTGCAACGTAGCGCGTGCTATGGTTGATCCAGCAACCAAAACGGGATCAAATTCGGCAACGGGAGTAAGAACGCCTGTTCTACCGACTTGAATGCGAATTTCTCTAAGTATGGTTTGTTTTTGCTCGGGTGGAAACTTAAACGCAATTGCCCACCGAGGCGCGCGAGCCGTAAACCCAAGCTGATCTTGGAAGGCAAAAGAATCAACCTTGACCACAACACCATCAATGTCGTAATCAAGTGAGCTGCGGTTTTTAAGCGCACGCGCGCAATAGTCGTGCACCTCTTGTGCACACACGCAGCGCTGCGCATGTGGATTGACACTAAAACCGCACGAAGACAGCCATGCCAAAAAATCGGTTTGAGTGTGGACGTCTAAAGATTCGCGCGAAGCAAGCGCATAAATAAATGTTTCAAGATCACGATGTGCCGTAATGCGTGCATTTTTTTGACGAAGCGAACCAGCCGCAGCATTACGCGGATTTGCAAAAGTGGGTCGGCCTTCGTCGTCGGCGGTTTCGTTAAGACGGACAAAGCTATGCTTGGGCATATACACTTCGCCGCGCACCTCAATGTCAGAACCAAACCCCGTGTTAGCAATTTTTTGCAAACCATCACGTAAAAGGGTGTGCGGTACATCTTTAATGGTAACTACGTTGGCAGTTACGTCTTCTCCAACACTACCATCACCGCGCGTTGCCGCACGCAAGAGCTGGCCGTTGTGATAGGTAAGCGCAACACCTAAACCATCTATTTTAAGTTCACAGGTATATGCAACATGATTTTCCGGTGAAGATCCAAGCGCTTCATCGGTTTTCTCAAGCCAGGCATCGAGCTCCTCCAAATTCATAGCGTCGTCCATAGAATACATGCGTTGAGCATGGGCAACCCGACGAAATTGCTGAGAAACATAACCACCTATACGATGTGTGTATGAGTGCTCATCGTCAAGGTATGGATACGCTTTTTCGAGGTGCAACAATTCTTGGAGATAGCTGTCAAACTGATTATCGGTTATCAAAGGCGCATCTAAAGCATAATAGCGATATGCGTGATAGTCCAAAAGTTTTCTAAGCTCACGCACGCGCTCGGCGGGCAAGCTGGCATGCGTATCAACGGGAACATCAGCTTCTAGCGATTTATGCGATGTAGAAACAGGTGTATCGAGTTCCTGGGTTTCATGCGGTGTAGGAACAGGTGTATCTAGACTCTTGGTTTCAGACAGCATGTCAAACAGCGTAGGCTGTGTCATCTGGGTTGTCTTAAGCGAAGAGTTTGATATTTTCTCTCTAGTTTTACTCTGCTGTGTCATACCTGATCCTTATTAGCACAAACTACAATAAACTCTCGTACTGTCTGCTGTTTGCTTGCAGTGCACCCTTACATCAAGTGCGCGCTATATCCTGCTTTTTCTACGGCAGCAATAAGTTGCTGAGACATGTGTACATCGCTACATGTTACTTCTGCTGATTTACGGGCAAGGTTCACATCAACCTTACTAACACCTGCAATCTCTGACAGAGCATCTGTTACGTGACGCACGCAATGTTCGCAGGTCATACCCTCAATTGCCAACTTAATAATCACAGTTTTCTCCTTTTGCGCTACATGCGTTTCTTTATGCGCTACACGAGTTTTTTCTTTTATTGTAGATGAATGTTCGCGCAAGCTCGAAGTAATTTTAGAAAGCGCGCGCGGTTTCCATCTCAACAAACGAAGCGCGTTTCCCACTACAATGAGCGAAGAAATGCTCATAGACGCCGAGGCCATCATAGGGTTAAGCGTTATGGAAAACGGTTGGAGTACGCCTGCTGCAAGCGGTATACAAATAACGTTATATACTAGCGCCCAAAAAAGATTTTGCTTGATAATACGTGCTGTTTTTCGGCTTAAATCGTATGCATGCACAAGATCGCATACGTTGGAATTCATTAAAACGATATCGGCGGAATCAATGGCAATATCGGTTCCAGCGCCCACCGCAATACCAATATCTGCTTGTGCTAAAGACGGCGCGTCGTTAATACCGTCACCTACCATTGCAACTAACGGATAGCTGCGAAAACCTACCAAACGCGAAAGCCTATTCGTGCGCGCGTGCACAGAATTTTGCAGATTCTTGATGCATGCGTATTTCTCATGTGGCAACAAACCTGCATGTACTTTGTTTATGCTGAGCTGGCGCGCAAGCTGCTCACATGATGCAGGCGTATCCCCAGAAAGCATAACTGGCTCAAGAGCACGCATGCGCAAAGCGGCAAGTGCTTCGATACTTGAAGGCTTGCAAAGATCTTCAAACTCAAAACAGGCACAGGCACATGTATCGTAGGCAACGTATATAACACTCGATTTTAACGCGGATTTAGGCAATACAGCACCAACTTGTGCTGTATCAATATGCAAAGAGTGCATAAGGCGCTCATTACCAATTACCAGGCGTCTACCTCCTACATAACCTGTGACACCAAGACCAGGTTTTTGAGTAAAATCACAGGTATCAACAACAGAAGCACACGTTTTGCCGCTAAGCTCTATGTCATGCTTATCTGCCAATGTTTTAATATATAAGCACAAAGCGCGGGCAACCACGTGTTCGCTTTTATGCTCAAGCGTCCACACATCGCGCAACAACGATGCGTATGCCTGCTGATTATTTGATAATTCATCAAGTACCACATGTGCCGTAACACAGGGCTTGCCACGGGTAAGCGTACCCGTTTTATCAAAAGCAACCACACGTACACGACGCAAGTTTTCAAGCGCAGAAGCGCATTTGAATAAAATACCAAAACGCGCACCACGAGCACATGCAACCATGAGCGCAACTGGTACTGCCAAACCCAGAGCGCAAGGACAACTAACAACTAACACGCTTACGCTGCAATTTATTGCCCAAGGAAGCGCGGATACTGCACCGCCAAGACACAACCATGTGACAAAGGTACCCAAAGAAATCAATATAACGGCAGGTACAAATAAAGATGCAAGCGTATCGGCAATGCGTTCAATAGGAGCTTTAGTTGAAGTAGCTTGTTCAACAAGGGTAATAATATGAGAAAGCACACTCTTAGACGCTACAGCGTTCACGCGCAAGCGAGCCCAACCCTGCAGAACGTGAGTTCCTGCATAAACCTTGGAATCAAGTGTTTTGTCTTGAGGAAACGCCTCACCTGAAAGGGCAGACTCATCTACTGCAAGCGAACCTGCAACCACGGTGGCGTCCAGTGCAATGCGCTCCCCTGCTTTAACGATTATTTCTTGCCCAACCTGCACGGAATCGCGCGAACAAAGCTTTTCGCCCAAAGGGGTCACCACCGTTACCAAAGGTGGTGCCAAATTAATAAGCTCGGTTAATGCGCTTGTTGCTTGTTGCTTGGTTTTGGTTTCAAAATAGGTTCCAATACTTACAAATACTAAAATCATGCCGCACGAATCAAAATAAAGATGATCGAGGGGAAAAACTGTAGATACGCTTACGAAAGCAGGAAGTGTCTCTGCAAAGCTTTGCTGTGCTGAGGGCAAGGAAAACACATGTTCGGCATAATGCAGAAACGCAAACACATCAAACCAGCGAAGCCCCACAAGAAACGTTGAATATACAAACGAAGCAAGTGATCCAAGCGCAATAAGCGTATCCATAGTGGCATAACCTGCGCGAGCTGCCTTAAAACCACGTATGAAGTACACGCGGTTGATAATGAGAATGCACAGTGCCAAAAAGAACTGGATGAGACCACCAAGTGCGTAATCAGCGCGAGAAGTGCTTGAAAATAGACAAGGCAATCCAAACATAGGAGCCATAGCAAAATACATAAGCGGCACGGCACAAAGAATTGAAAGTTTAAGGCGATGCGCAAGACGTGACAGTTCGCTTGGTGTTGAGTTAGCAGAGGGCACATGCGAAGACTTTGCAGCAGCGGCGGCATCGACAGAAGCACTACCAGGTGCGGTGGCTGCAATGTTAACAGTGGCATCGGCAACACCATCATGCGCGGCAGCAGCAACATCACTGATTTGAGCATCATAACCTGCGCGTTTAATGGTATCCACAACTGTTGTGCAGAAAGACGAGTCAATTTCGTGCGAATAAGCCTGTATACGCAGCGTATGAGTTAGCAAATTAACGTCTGCTGACTGCACGCCCGTGATACCCTCTGCTGCCTGTTGCACATGTTTAACACATGCCGAACAGGTCATGCCTTCTACGTCAAATGTATACGAACGCGTGTTATTAGACAAAGACATACAAGTTCTCGCTTATAAATCATTAAGATCCATAATGAAGTCTTTTAAGCGCTGAAGCTTTTTGCGCGAATTTTGACCATTTTGTTCGGAATCACCGGGATTATCATCACCGCGCCCCGAATTAAATGGATCGCCATTGGGTGCTTGCTGCTTAAATAACGAGTTTTGTTGCTGCTGCAATGCCTCATCCGATGCAAGCGTTACATCAAACGTTTTCTTTTCTTTACCGCGCTGAACCGTAACATGCACGGTTTGGCCAATTTCATGTGAGCGCACATTCAAAATCATGTCATCTGCCGAGGTAATTTCTTTATCATCAACGGCGGTGATAATATCACCCTTTTTGATACCTGCTTTGTCGGCAGGACCAGAAGCCGCAACATCAACAACAAAAGCGCCTTCAGTAACAGACAAACGATAATGAGATGCGTTTTGTGCATTAATCGTTTGCATTGCAAGACCAATATAGGCATGCGTTACTTTTTCGCCGTTTAAAATTTTATGGGCAATTTTCATAGCGTAATTAGACGGAATAGCAAAGCCAATTCCCGAAAAAGCACCTGATGAGGAAGAAAAGAGCGTACATACACCCACTAATTTACCTTCTGCATTTACTAAGGCTCCACCCGAATTACCAGGATTAATAGATGCATCCGTTTGAATTAAATTGGTATACAAGGTTGTGCCCGACTTTGTGCGCAACGATTGATTTCGAGCAAGGGAGCTTATGATGCCTGCAGAAACAGACTGATTCAAACCGTAGGGACTTCCTACCGACATAACCCAGTCGCCAACAGAGAGCTTGTCTGAATCGGCAACTTCTATAGGGGTTACTTCGTCACCTTCCAAATCGGCTTTAATTACAGCAATATCGCTTGAAGGATCCGATCCAACCACCTGTGCTGAGTACGTTTTATTGGCAATGGTAACAGAGACAGCCTGAGCATTTGAAACAACGTGATAGTTGGTAAGAATATTGCCATCGCTATCAAGCATAATACCCGAACCAACGCCTGAACCCTGTGCTTTTTGGACTCCAATTGAAACAACCGAAGGAAGAGCCTTAGCAGCCGCCGCCTTTGCAACAGAGACATCTTGATCTTGAGCATTAATGGTAAGAGATGCAGGATTTCCTTGCGAGTTTTGGTGCATATTCGCGCGAAGCTGTTGCAAGCCAAAATCGATACCTGCACCTAAAAGAATGAGCACCAAAGCTAAAACAAATCTCATCGCGCGCACACGCATACAACGTTTTTTATTGGAACTCATTTGTGCACACGTGCCAGATTTGCTCTGATTATGAGGGTCTTTTGGTGTTTGCTTAAGGTTTACACGAGGAGTAACTGCGGTAGCAGAAACTTCATCGGCGGCACCTGCAGCGCTTTGAGCAGGCGCACTAGCCTGCTGCGGATTTTGTTCCGTAGTAGGATTTACCATAAGAGGGTCTAGAACAGCTGTAGGCGATGTACTATTTTGAGAAGTATCGGCCTTTGTCGTACGAGGATGCTCCAATTCATTATTCATTGCAACACCTTTCTTTTACGCGAGTAAACGTATACGAATATATGTTATCTTCAAGAAATCATCGGTACATATGAACTATAAACACAATCGGTAAACTTTATACGCTTATATAAAACTGACACACGCTCACCGTACGTTGCACAAAAAACATAACACGTTGTACAAAATGTGGTAATCATTAATGCTTACGATTTAAAAAGATACCCTACACCACGAACGGTTGCAATATGCGACGCAATCTGCGGACCCACTTTAGAGCGCACACGACGAATATGAACATCAACGGTTCGTGTACCACCACAATATTCAAAGCCCCACACCTGATGAAGCAGCTTTTCGCGCGAGTATGCACGCCCTGGATGTGTAGCTAAAAACGACAGAAGAGAATACTCCATTAAGGTTAAATCAACAGGCCTATCATCAATGCAAACTTGGTATGTAGCAAGGTTGATGTTCATATTGTCTACGGACACTTCGTCTGTTGGTTCAATATCTTCGCCCGACCACAACAAAAGCGCACATCTGATCTGAAATTCAGAGCTTGAAGCAGTAGGTAAAATAAAATCAAAATTAATATGCTTAGGTACATAGAGCTTATCTAAACTACGCTGATCTTGAACAAGGAGTAACGCGCTTACACCGCGATCAACAGCATCGGATTCGATGTTTTTAATTGAATGCGCATCCAAATCAAGTGTATCAATAACAATAAGATCAAACTCATGACCCGAAGCAAACGCTCGATTAAGTGTATCCGGCGTAGAAGATAAAATGGACACATCTAAAGCCTGCTTTAAATCCTGCATACTTATGACACACCGTTTAGTATGAGCTACCAGCAAGACATTTTTATGATGCATTGAATATCCCCCTTACCTTTTATTACACCGTAGTTGCACCCGTGTTATCGATGCATTACACACTCATATACAGCTAAACACCTACATAGCATTTTTTGCGTTCCCAATCGGTAACAATAGAGCAATACTCGTCCCATTCGCTTTTCTTTTCTTTAAGCAAATATTCAAACAGATGATCGCCCAAAACGCTTCGACAAAAATCGCTGTGTTCAAAAAGCTCAATAGCGTCGCCCAAATTCTTAGGCAAACGACGAATACCAGCTACCTGTTTTTCTTCAAAACTTAAGGTATCTAATTTCATGGGAGCCTCAGGTGCAAGCTCAAGCTCTTCTTCGATACCGCGCATACCTGCCGCTAGTGATACCGCAAGTGCCAGATAAGGATTTGCGGTAGGATCGGGATTTCTAAGCTCAACACGCGTTGACTGATGCTTGCCAGGTTTATGCGTAGGAACGCGCACAAGAGCAGAACGGTTTTTACGACCCCATGTTGTATACACGGGAACCTCTCCATTTGCAACCAGACGCTTATATGAGTTAACGGTTGGGTTAGTGATAAGCATAAATTCGGGAGCATATCTTAAAAGTCCTGCAACATAATGCTGAGCGAGAGGCGTTAAATGGGCAATATTTTCTTTTTTAGGAGCCCAAAATAGATTATTGCCCTCTTTATCAAACAACGACTGATATAAAAACATACCCGAGCCCGAAATTTCGGTAGATGGCTTAGGCATAAAAGAGGCAATTAAATTATTGTCAAAGGCTTGCTGACGAATGACCAGCCGTGCCGTCATAATATTATCAGCACAGCTTATAGCCTCGGTATAGCGAAGCTCTACGCTATTTTGCGAAGGAGCAGGCGCGTGATAGGAATATTGAATAGGAATAGACATGCGCTCAAGCATAAGCGTAGTTGAGCGACGAAGATCGGTTGACGAATCGGATGCCGTAAGATCAAAATAACCAGCTGTATCCAGCGTTTTTGGAAGCAAAGAGCCGTCGACATTAGAACGGTCAAAATAGAAATACTCGATCTTGGGACCAACATTTAAAATATAGCCTTTAGATTCTGCCTCGGCAAAAATTCTGCGCAAACAAGAACGCGGATCGCCTTCAAAGGGGTCACGATGAGGCGTTTTAATGTCGCAGATAATACGTGCTACGCCTTCGTTTTCGGAGTGGCGCCATGGGAGAATTTGGAATGTAGTTGGATCGGGGAACGCAAGCATATCAGATTCTTCTTGCGGAACAAAGCCCTCAACTGCCGATCCGTCAAAACCGACGCCTTCTTCAAAAGCCTCTTCCAAGTCTTCGGATGCAATGGAAAATGACTTAAGTTTTCCCAACACATCGGTAAACCAAAGGCGAACAAAACGAATACCGCGTTTTTCTACCGTACGCAAGACAAAATCGATATTGCGGTCATCACCCATACGTTCCTCCTCAATCGGTATTTGTGTTAGTTTCTCACAATAATGCGGGGAAAGAAACGTATTTTCTTGCGTTTTTTGAAAAAGTAAACAGATAACACAATTTATAGCAGCGCAAAAATGTTACTGCTAAGATTTGTGCGAAGTTGGATGCTGCTGAACTTTGCTCAGGCGTTGAAGCGCAAGTGCTTTATCCGCATGATCAAGCATAGCTTGCGCGGCAGGACATTGGACTTGGTCTGTATTTTTTCTTAAGATACCTGCATGCGCCGGGCAGGACTTTTTAACATCGCACGAACCGCACGCACCTGTCATACTGCGCGCAATGTGATACACACTACGTACCACAAAAACGCCAATAAGCAACAAAAGCAGGTAATCTATACTATGCACTATAAGCCCCTCTCACAGGCAAATATACCCTCACGGGTGAGACGCATATATCTCGCACAATCTACAGGGAGTCTCACCATTACCTTGTAGACACATAGCCATCAAACATATCTGAGAATTATCTGAAAGTAACATATAACTATACTTTCAGAAATCATCGTTATCTTTCTTTAAGTATATATTCAGCTTTACAACTCCACTGCAGCTCAACAATTCCACCATCATCTTTACAAAGACACAGAACATACCTTAAAATTCGATGACCAAATCACATAATGGGTATAAACAAGCTATACTAAAGAGTAACTAAGAAAGGTTTTATATGAGAATAACTAAAGAAATGTGCATCTGCATAAGTGTAATATTTCTTCCTGGTGGTTTACTCTTTTTAGCGGACGCTCTTTTTGAACAAAACATGATATGCGGATACATTGCAGCGCTCGGCTATGGCTTGGTTGCTGCATGCTGGATATACTATTTTACTTCTAATACCAAAGATGCCGCCCACAATACGCTTATAACAACTCCTGCTGCTACAACTGCCGATGTTAATGGCGCAGTTACGACAAGCACAGAACATACGACAGATTCCCCCAAAACAGGTGCGGACGGGCTTGCAACAATAGCGGCAAGCACAGCTATACCAAACACAGATGCCAAAGAAAATTCACAGATTCAAACGCAGCAACCAAAGCAACTGGCTCAACAAATTGATGTAACCGAAGCAAAGATTGAACCTTTTGATCTAGATGACTTTACCTCAAAGCTTTTACATACAGGCGACGGAATTGCAGCATTGCGGCTATTTGCGCAAGATGCTAAAGACAAGCGCGCTCTGTGGGATTCTGCTCAATTAAAGCGTGCAACTGATCGCTTGCAAAATAGCCTAAGTGCATCCGCCCAAAAAACCGTGATTTGCGACGAAACAGGCCAAGAAACGCAACTACTCAAACTCTCTACGCTTTCAAACAACTCTTATCTTAAAGACGATTCACCAGCAAATTCACCTCAAAAGCCTTCTTGTCTTTCATGGTTTTTAGTGCGTGAGCTTATGGATTCGGGTATTTTTTCCGATCAAATTACGCTTACCGAAATGCGTATTGTTCGTCCACAGCCGTCTAACTTTTTCTACATTCGTACGTCTGGGAAAAATCTAACTACTCAAGCTTTACGTGCGGTGGAAAAAGCAGAGGTCGCGCTTAACGCAACACTTATTTTAGCTGAGCATTTTCAAGAGAAGGAATTTACCCAAGAACAGGCACATGAGGTTTTACACAAGTATACCAACTCAATTGCCCATGAACTTGCACGTATCAAGCCGATGCTGGGTAAATCCCAAGGTGAGGTACCCAATACTGAGTGGGTGGTACGTCGAAGTATAGCCTATGCTGTTGAAGCACTACGGCTTCCCTATCGTCTCCATGTTGATTTTCGTACCAATGTTGCAGATGGCAACGTTGCTCTTGAATTTGACGTCACAGACGCGCATGTATTTCCCGATTATGGTTTTGTAAACCATCTTCCTCATAAAAATTCAATCACCGATAAAAAATGTCTGGCAAGTGCTTATACACTTCGTCTTGCATTACTGCTTGCAGGTGTTGCGTTTGCAAGTTCTGATCGTATTGAACATGTTTGGATTGCCGCGCGCAAAAAGCAGAACAGCAACACTTCTTGCTTGCTTTCGGTAGATTTTGATAAAGCACGCTTTTTGACCATAGACTTTGACGAACTTTGTGATACAAAAAAGTTACAAGACATCTACCACCAGTTTGTGCCCGAAATTCATGTTTCTGACAACATGTTGCATCCAATCGAACAGACATTTTCGTTGGATGAAACGCGTTTTTGTCCTTCCAAACGCTACGACGTGCTCTTGAACAATAATACGCGCCTATCCAAAGAACAACAGCGCGTATTTGGTTGCCGACATGCCTCGGGTTTAGCAATCGAGGAAAACGAATGCCTCGAAAAACTTGCAGCACGTGTTGCAGAAAAACTCGCACGCGAGGAAACAACTGGCGCTTTAAGCTGCTCAGACAAAGTGCAGATTATTCTGGAATGTGCCAAAAATGAAGTTGATCCGCGCATTACGGAAGCGTGCAGACGCTGCGCACGCAAACTTATTGCTGCTTTGATACCAGATAATACTCAAGCAATCACCGAAGAACTCATAAGCGGAGATACTCTTAATCAAATTGCCAAACAAGCAATCAATGCCTGCAATAATGAAGCATACCAACAAGCACTTGATTTGCTTACGCCGGTATATGCCGATATCGAGAAAAAAGGCAGCTATCGTGATACACAAACGGTAAAATGGCGCTACTTTAATAACTATATAGATCGTGCGCTTTATAACAGCAAATACGGGCGCATTGAATATGAACGGCGTCGCAAAGACCGTGAGCTTGATAAAGACGCGCTGTTGCCGCATACACATACGGCGCGCGAATTCATGCAGCGCGAACAGCACATGTGGGATTCGCATCGTGTTTCCCTAATGCTGGTACCTGACGCTTATTATGAAATGCTTTTAGGATTATCGGTGTGCACAGCTGCCTTAAAAGATTATAAAAAAGCCGTAACATATGCTTATAAGCTGGTAAACATTGCGCCTGTTGACGGGCAAGCTCACATTCAGCTTATAAAATGCTTAATTGCGTGTGAGCGCTACGACCAAGCACGAAAAGAGCTTACCGACTTCATGCACTATGCGTACGCTCCCGAAAGCTTGGCGCTTGCGTACTATCATATGGCTCGCCTTGAAATGATAAAGAACCACAAGTTATCTGCTCAAGCATGTTTTGCATGTGCGGTGCATTTTATGCCACGCCTTGTTACGCAATTACGTGCAGAATTAGGTATATCTCAATCTGATAACACCGAGCATCCGCTTTCTGCGATGGATACACAAGAGCTTATATCAGTGCTTAAAGCCTACAACATACCCCTTGCGCCAACTCCTGAGATCACATCATTTGTACTTGAAGGAACAAAAGCATCACTTGATGCCGAGGTATTTCCCGTAGCACGCAATTTTGCAACGCTGTTAGGCTTGTTGTCAGGTGATGATGTAATGGTTGGAATTATACGCTCGATAGAGACACGCCCCCAAGAGGGCGAATAACCACAGTGCGTCTTTGCTCGAAATGCTTCGCTTGCAAAACAAACGTATGTTCTAGTAAAATATAAACTTACGCAATATATGAGTTTAAGCAAAATATGAGCGCGTACAAACTGAGAGCACCATTCCAACAAAGAAAATAGCCGATGCCCCTAAGACAATAGGTTCAATTCCTCCTGTTTCGAGTAAAAATCCAGCAGTCGTTGATCCAAACATAATGGCAACATTAAACGAGCAGGATTGAAGCGCATTAGCAACAGCAGTACCACTACGAACCTGGCGCGCAGTAGCAGTTTGAAAAATACTGCTCAGCGAGCCAAATGCAATACCCCAAAGAACGAATGCACCGTGGAGCACCATTTCGATATGTAAGCTATAAAAGACAAGCATAGCTACACAACCCAGCACAAACATAAAAACTAAAAAGAGATGAAGCCGCGTATCAATAAACCTCAAAATAAGAATAACCGAAATAATTGAGCCAATTCCAAACCAAATTTGTGCCAGCTCAACACTGGGATAATGAAACGTAGAAATAAGCGTGGTAATAAACGTATATACACCGTAATTTGCTCCGACTCCTAAAAATGTTAGCGCAATGACCAGCAAAATACCTGGGTTGGCAAGCATGGTAAACGGAGAATTTTCTCGGCTTCGTTTTTCGCCTTTAACGTGAGGTAAAAACATCATGCAGAGCACCATAACTGCCACAATAAGGATCGCCATAACCGCAAATTCAACCTGAAAACCAAATTGACGGCCAATCCAAGTCATACAGGGTTGACCAACCGACATGCCCACCGTTATGCCCGACATGATAATAGCAACAGCTTTTCCAGCAGATGAGCGAGGAACTAACGACATGCCATATGCTGTAATCATGGGCCACAGTGTGCCAGCACACATACCACCCAGCGCTCTTCCAACAAGCGCAAGTTGGAACTGTGGTGATAGAGCAACCAAAAGATTTGAAGCGGCAAAGCCTATAAGTAACACGCCTAATAGCTTTTTTCTATCGCGAGATACCGTCAGAGAAACTAAAGGAATTCCAAAAATTGCAGAAGCCACTGCATATGCACCCACAAGACCTGCTGCCTGTGTTTGCGAGATTGAATAATGTTCTATCATAGCAGGCAAAACGCCTGAGGGCATAAGTTCAGACAAGACGGCAAGACATGTTATTGAAGCCATTAAAAGCAGCGATGAAAGATGAGAACTGTGCGTGGCTTGAGCCATAGGAGTTTTTTCGTTGCAAGCTTGTGTTATCTCTTTTTGTGCGTCCACCAAAATTTCCTTTATAACTTCTTATAGGTAAATATATATGCATATAAACATGAATTTTCACGACAAAAAGAGAGCCGCGTACATGCGACTCTCTTTCCAATCAGCCTTCTAAATAAGTACAAACAATGAACTCACGGTAAAGCTAATTTATACGTATAACTCCAAATGAGTTATGCTTTGCGAACATTAGAAGCTTGAAGTTTACCGTTTTGACCGGTAGTAATATCAAACTCTACAGCTTGGCCTTCATCCAAAGTTTTAAAGCCGTCCATTTTAATTTCGCTAAAGTGTACGAATAAATCATCGCCATCTTCGCGAGAAATAAAACCGTAGCCCTTGTCTGGATTAAACCATTTTACAGTACCCTGAGCCATGTCGTGCCTTTCTTTCTTGTCCTACTGGACTAAATAGGTGCATACATCATGTATGCGCAAACTAACTGTCACTTATAAAGAAACCGTTTCACCACATACGTAACTTGTAACATAGAGAAACCAGCTTTTTACAAGAACATTATCTATCATACTCTAAAACAGCGCCAATTGAGTCGAAAAATATAACTGTTTCTTTAAGACTTATCCCAGCTTTGTGTTTAGATCACTAAATTCTGGCGGAATAGTATCTGGTTCGCAGTCAAATGCTTCTTCAATTGCGCGCGCTTGGTTTAATCGTAAGCTGCTAAGCTCATCATGTTGTGCGCTTTGATATGCACGCGCTTCAAGGCGTAAAACATACGAAACATATTGGGCAATAGCAGCACCAACTTGAGAAAGTTTCATCATCGTTACCAAAGAAGCAGGAGCAAGCTGCATAACAACCGCTGAATTCATCTCAAGCAATTCTGCAATTGCTGCGTCAACATCACCTAGATGTGTTATGTCTTTCTTAAGAAGCGCATATTCCAAAGGCTTAGATACGCCTTCTACAAATTTTTTAATTGCTTCTTCAAGAAAATCCTTATGAATCATGGATTCTCCTTTCGTTATGAACACAAAACTATCTCACGCAGTACTTATATCACAGCACCTATATCACAGCGCCTATCTAAGCTTACCATCTATGCAGTTGGAGCATGCAAGCCTAAATGCGTAAACGCAAGCGACGTTGCCTGTCTGCCCTGTGGCGTACGAATTAACAGCCCCCGTTGAAGCAAATACGGCTCGTAGACATCTTCTAGGGTAGCAGGATCTTCTCCTACCGCAGAAGCAATGGTGGTAAGTCCAACCGCTTTGCCTCTAAATGTTTGCGTTAATACCGATAATATCTTTTTGTCCATCCAGTCTAAGCCCATTTCGTCAATTTCAAAGAAGGATAAAGCTTGTGAAGCAACATCCCAAGATATTTCGCCATGAGCTTTTACCTGCGCATAATCTCGGACACGCTTAAGAAGACGGTTTGCAAGACGAGGTGTACCGCGCGAGCGTGATGCAATTTCTTGTGCGCCTGAATCGTCGATACCAACCTCAAGAATCCCCGCGCTGCGTTTTACAATTTCTGTCAGTTCATCCACCGTATAATAATCAAGGCGATACGAAATTCCAAAACGGTCGCGCAAAGGTCCTGTTAACAAACCTGTTCTGGTGGTGGCACCAATGAGCGTAAAGTGAGGCACATCTAAACGAATCGAACGCGCAGCCGGACCTTTTCCAATAACAATATCAAGGAAAAAATCTTCCATTGCTGGATAGAGAACTTCTTCTACCTGATGATTAAGGCGATGGATTTCGTCGACAAATAAGACATCTCCCTCTTGAAGATTTGTCAAAATAGCAGCTAAATCACCTGTTCTGGCAATTGCTGGACCAGACGTTGTTTTAAGGCGCGCGCCCATTTCATGAGCAACAATTGAGGCAAGTGTTGTTTTTCCTAAACCGGGAGGACCCGAAAACAGCACGTGATCGAGGGTTTCTCCCCTATCCTTTGCAGCAGAAATAAGTACACGAAGGTTTTCGCGTACACGCGTTTGTCCGCAATATTCTCCTAGCGACTCGGGTCGTAAACTACGCTCAACATCTAAATCATCTTCGGTAAGTTCACACGCCACGCTCCGCGAAGCTCCTGCGTTATGTGCTTGAATATCTGTTTCGCGCTCGTGCTGTAAAGCATGCGAGTGCATGCTTGAAGCGCTATCGGCAAAGAGGTTTTCTTCGTCTGCTACCCACACTATAATCTGCCTCCTAAGCGTTTAAGCGCTTGCGTAATAACGGTTTGTGCCGTAAGCGATGAATTATCATTGCATTCTTTTTTATCATACGGTTTAAGAGCAAGCTCAACTTCTTGAGGTGTAAAGCCCATAGCCAATAATGCCGATTGCGCGTCATCAAGCACGCTGTGCTGCGGTGATTGCGCGCACGCGCCAGATGACTTTTCCTCGGCAGAAGCCAAAATACGAAGCTCGGCATCTTTTGCAAACACATCGGCTAACTCTATAAGCAAACGTTGCGCTTTCTTTTTTCCAACGCCAGGCACCTGTGCCATACGTGTTACGTCTTCAGACAGCGCAATTGTTGCCAAATCTGATAAAGAATATGTTGACAAAACCGCCAGCGCAAGTTTAGGACCTACACCCGAAATACCAATCAGCCTATCAAACGCGTTTCGTTCTTGGCGTGAAGAAAAGCCATAGAGCTCCATAGCGTTTTCTTTAACGATCATTCTAACTAACAGCGTAACAGCCGTTTGACCACATGCAGGTAAATTGGCAGCCGTATTAGCAGAAATTCCCAATTCATAACCCACGCCCTGTACGTCTAAGACCACCGAGTTTGGAAAGACTTCAACAAGTGTTCCTGTAAGCTGAACAATCATTATTTATTTCTCCTACTCTGACGTGTCTTATCCATAACATTTCCAATGCCGTGAGCATAATCGGAATGAGCCTTGCTTGCGGCTGCCGTAAGCGCACGAGCCTGTAATTTGTGTTGAAGAGCTTCGGCGCGCTGCTGCTCAAGCATTTCTACCGAAGCACTTTGATATGCCGCTTGCTGCGTACGAAGTAAACTCGCATGGCAAATTGCCGCAGCCAACGCATCGGCACAGTGATCGGGTCTTGGGTCGTGATCGAGGTTCAAAATATTTCTAACCATAAAGATCACTTGGCGTTTATCGGCTGAACCCGTACCAACAACAGCTTGTTTAATCTGCATGGGAGTATACTCGCCCAAAACAACACCTGCACGAGCGCACGCAACAAGTGCCGCACCGCGTGAATGTGCCGTATCTATGGCAGAACGCACATTTTCGCCAAAAAATATTTTTTCAATAGCCACGTGCACTGGCTGATAACGCTCAATAGCATAGGAAATTCCCTGATAAATAGCATCAAGACGTTCGGGCAAAGACTGAGCAGAGGTGGTGACCACGCAATCGTACGCACGTGCGCGATATACACTCCCACGTGTTTCCACAATACCCCATCCTGTATGTGCAAGTCCTGGGTCTATTCCTAGGATTACCATGCTATCTCCTTAGTATCATCCCGATAACCGGAACATTAGTTCTAGTATATCAGATTCTTTGAAAATGTGGATGAGATTTAAGGACTTAGTTTTCGGAATACGGATTATTGTCATCTAACTCATATGTCATCTGCAAAGACGTACCCGATACAGATGATGCATTTGCATGAGATGTACGCGTGGGACGCTGCGCATGATTATAAAACACGCCACCATAGCAAAAGTCACGCACTGTTCCCAAAATAAATTTCAAATGGCGCTCAGCATGCGCCGAGGTAAGCTTTTTATTCATAAGTTTGGTAAACGAGGCATCATGTGCATTTGACTGATGGGTACTGTTAGCACGAAACTCCATATTTTCAAACGTATCAAGCTGGTTATCTAAAATATAAAAGCTTTCTTCATGTGAGAGCGGCCGCGCGTTCAAAATATCATCCACCAAATCTTGAATCGACTGATCCTGCGGACGCGTCTGTGCACGAGTTGCTTTTTGAGAGTTCATCTTATTTTTGAGACCAAACGCATGTTGCAGATCACGGATAAATTTATCAATTGTCTTATCCGATGTATTGCTTTGAGTGTCGTCTGAGGTATGCTCTTGTGAATCATCAGACGTTTTATCAAACACACGCTGAATATCTTTCATAAATGTTTCAAAGTCGCTCACAGAATCACTTGGAACTTCGATATTGGCCTGCATAATGTGACTATCTATATCGCCCGGAAGCGATTGCAAAAGCTTGCGTAATTCGTTTTCGTCAATATCGCGCGCATTACCCACCGTCATAAATCCACCTGCAACAGGAAGCGTCTGAAAACCATGGCTCTCAAGCCATGCTTTAAGGGATTGTGCATGGTTTATAACATCCCTATCAGCGCTTGGATCCGCATCACGCGCGCCAATTTGACGCAAAAGGATGTCCTCATCAAGTTCATCATCGTCGTCATCATCGAGATATGGATCGTCTGGGTCTATGTCATCTTCCTCTGCGTCGTCTGGATCTGCGTCGTCGTCATCTGCTCCAAACAATTTGAGTAAAGACTCAGGTGAACGAGGAAAAGCCTTTATCAACGACAGATCTATCTTTTGAAACAGCTGTGATGACAGGCCTGTTTGCACCAGAGCAGCTGATAAATTATCGGCTTGAGCAGTTAAAATGCATGCCGAGATGGGGCAATCAGAAAGCGTGAATGTATCAAACGGTGCGGCAAGCGTACTCGAAAGTTTATTCAAACACAACGTAAAGAAGTCGATTTCTTCTTGAGTAGGGCAAGATTGCGTAGCACGGGGCTGTGCAGCACAAGGTTGAGTGGCGTGTGACTGCTTAGACGCTGATATTCGCCGGTAAAGATAATCATGCAAGTTACTATCAAGTGTACGAACATCACAGGTAGCAAGCGCAGACAGGTTTTCTTGCAGCCTTTGATATTCAATATTTTTATATTCACAGGTTGAAAAAAGAACCGAACGAGTCATGCGTGCGCGCGCAAGACGCTCGATATCGCAACGTAAGAGGTCGGCAAGCGGAGCAAAACGAGCACACGTATCAAAAAGTGTGTATGCACCCAGCATATACGAAAGCTTGTCGCATGAACTTACCAACACAGCCGAAAGCGTTTGTGCCCATGTTTGTGCATAGCCAACAAGCGCACCTTCGCGAACATGTATTTTTTCTTGCAGCGTTCTAAAACCTTGACCGTACGACATATCGTTGCAGGTACGAGCATCAATTCCTAACGCAGTTGCCAATGTGTTGGCAGATGTAAAATCATACGAGCATTCGCGAGGCGCAATCAACGCGTGCACGTGCAAAGCACCAAGTGCATCAACTAATAACGCAGCAAGCACGCTACTTGCAAGACCACCATCCATGACGCAAACAACTTCGCGCGTGCCAAAGGTTGCGCACTTATCCTGAATACCCATACAAAGTGCATCCCAGATATGCATGTAAGCAGAGTCGGGATTTTTTTGAATACGAGTTGATAGTTTTTGAGTTGATAGTTTGTCTTTAGATGTTGGCGATTGATTGGTGTTATACAAACAAATGCGCTGTTCAAAGGGTGCACAATACGCGCTCATTGTTCCATGTGGCTGCAAAACAAAACTTGGTGCTGCATAAAGTTTATTGTTTATGCAACCAATACTTGGCACTACATATACAGGACATATGGTAGGAGTTATCGAAGCATCCTGCATAAACGGCGTTACATGCGCGAGCTTAGTTGCAACCGTGGCTGTAGCAGCGTTTTTAGCCTCGTTTTTAGCCGTACATGAAGACGTATTTTCAGCCGCACTTGAAGATGTATGTGCAGACGCATTTACAAACTCATCCGCAGACTCAGTTGAAAGTGGTTGTGCGTCAAACACAATGATTCCATGTGGCTCGTATTTTTTGTATGCATCTAAATTACGCGGCGAAAACGTACACACAAATCTTTGATGACACAAGCTAAAACGAGTAACACGACGCGGCAAGCGCTCTTCAAGAAGAAATGCGCATGGATACTCACGCGAGACAAAACTCCAATCACAAGGAGCTAACAAAGGTGTTTTCACATGGAGCGCCATGGTATACAAGCAGCGCAAACGCAGATCTAAATCATCACAGCGCGAAGATCGCGCCAAAGAAGATGGATCTGCTATACCTACTTTCAAGCATGCATTGGTAAAACTACGTGGAACAATAATTAAATCAGCTGCATGACGTGTGGCATAGGTATCAAGTTCTTCAAGCTTGGCGAGCATTTCGGCAACTGTTGAACAAGTAAGGCGTGTATGTACCATCAGTATATTCATTAATCGCTCCAAAACTTTATGCAAACACTGCATAACACCGTTTGAGTAAGCATGGTATCATGCGTTGAACTTACGCAACTCTTACCAAGCACCCATACAACCCTTTAGATAAACACGCTCACCCGACAATCAGAACCAAACATATCCTCTATCTCGGCCTTGAGCAGCGGATCGCACGCATCTACCGTAAGAGGTAACTCCATATGCATAATATCATGTACCGAACTTTCGTACAGCAACTCAACCCTATCAAGTCCAGGATAGCGCACAAGCACGCTTCGCAGCATTTCAAAATAAGGTGTAGAGAGTTTGGACGTAGAAAGACCGACTTCTATAACATGAATGGAGTTAATTGCGCCCGAAAGTTGAAGCGGTGCCAAAGTCTCTACAATAACTTGATTACCTCGCTCGCCACGCTCAAGTTTACCAGTAACTTTGATGAAAATATTTTCGCCACTACTGTCAAGCGACTCCAAAACTTCACCTTTAAGCAGCGCAGATGAATCTTCAAACACCTTAGGAAATACAACTAAAGGAATCTGTCCTTCCATATCTTCGAGTGTAACAATAGCCATCTGTTTTCCCGTTTTAGTAAGGCGACGCTGAATAAGACCTGTTGCTGTCATACCTGCTAAATGTATTGTCTTTCCTTCGGGAACTTTATATTCTAAATGCGTGGCGCCGCTTTGCTCATCAATAACTTCTTTACTTTCTTCCAGCTCACTTAAGGTAAAATCACGTGAACGACGCAAAGCAACCTGATACGGGCGCAGAGGGTGGTCGGTAACATAAATGCCTAATACTTCACGCTCTTGCGAAAGCATAAATCCGTCTTCCCAGCGATCATGCGGATCTGCAGGAGGAATTTTTTCTTCAAATCCCGATCCTTCAACCGTTCCAAAATAATCAAACAGTGACAACTGTCCCATCGAACGATCTTTTTCGTGACGTGCAGCTTCATCAATAATATTTTTAGGATTGTTTTTATCAATAAATCCCATAAGCTGCTTGCGTGGATATCCACACGAATCAAACGCACCAGCCTTGATAAGGGCTTCTACAACACGGCGGTTTGCCTGAGCAGAATTAACGCGCTTTACAAAATCATGCAAATTAGCAAATGGTCCGTTTTTCTTGCGTTCTTGCATAATAACAATACCAACATTTTCACCAACACCGCGAATACCAGCAAATCCAAAACGAATTCCTTGTGGTGTTGCCGTAAAATCACGACCAGACTCGTTAATATCAGGAGGCAGAATCTTAATGCCCTCGTGATTACATGCACTAATATAGTGGACAATTTTATTGGTTTTACCCATATACGATGTAAGCACCGATGCCATATATTCACGCGGAAAATATGCTTTTAACCAGGCTGTTTGCATAACCAAAATAGCATAGCCTGCAGAGTGAGATTTGTTAAACGCATACGACGCAAATTCCAAAACGTCGTCCCAAATACGTTGTGCAACTTCTTTTTTATAGCCGTTAGCACAAGCGCCATTCATCCAATGGTCATACGTTGTTTCATCGCGACCGTTTTCCCAGTGAAAAATGGTACTAGTTAAAAGCGCGATTTTTTTCTTTGCAACAGGTTTTCTGATCTTAGAGTCGCTCTCTCCTTTAGAAAAGCCACTCATTTTTACCGAAATCTGCATAACCTGCTCTTGATATACAATAGTTCCGTATGTTTCGTCCAAAATGTCTGAAAGTCTGTCATCGTAAAAGACAACAGGTTCACGACCGTTCATACGGTTAATATAGCTTGTTACCATGCCTGCACCCAAAGGTCCTGGACGATACAAGGCAATTAAAGCTACAATTTGGCGAAACTCTTTTGGTTTCATATTTTTGATGGTTGCTGTCATGCCTTCCGATTCAATTTGGAACACGCCAGCAGTTCGTCCCGAACCAACCAACTGAAAAATGCGCGGATCGGTAAAAGGTATTTTTTGCGGATCTATATCAATGCAAGTAGCTCCTGGTTTAAGGCAAGCTTTAACTCCATCACCCAAAGAATCAAGCTTGCTTAAGTCGGGGTAGCTAGCACGAATGTTATCAAGTGCTTTAGAAATAACGGTTAAGGTGCGCAAGCCCAAAAAGTCCATCTTTAACAGACCCATATCCGCAACGGAATGTCCTTCGTATTGGGTAATTTCTACGCCACCTTTGGTGTCAAGCTTAGTGGGAACGTGGTCATTAACAGGTGTTGGTGCAATAAGAATAGCGCAGGCATGCACGCCTTCGCCACGAATGATGCCCTCAATAGAGCGCGCAGCATCAATAATGCGGTGCTCATCACCATTATTATGGTAAGCGTCCACAAAATCGGGGTTATACATGTCCTCTTTGCCTTCAGTTTTTGAAAGCACAAATTTTAACTTAGTCTTTGGGTCACTTGAAACCATTTTCGACAATTTTTGCGCAGTTGCAACAGGATACCCCAAAACACGAGCAGCATCGTTAATTGCCTGTTTTGCCTTAATGGTTGAGTACGTAATAACGTGACAAACACGATCAGAACCATACAGTTCACGAACATGTTGGACAACTTCCAGACGACGCTCATCGTCGAAGTCCATATCGATATCGGGCATTTCGGTACGCTCAAGTGACAAGAAACGCTCAAACATCAGGCCGTTTTCAAGCGGGTCAAATGCCGTAATGTCCATAGCATATGCAACAATAGCACCTGCCGCCGAACCACGACCAGGGCCCACACCAATACCATGCTCTTTTGCCCATCGAACATATTCTTGAACAATTAAAAAGTAGTCAGCAAAACCCTTAAAACAAATAACGCCATATTCATACTCAAAACGCTCTTTTACATTTACGCCGTTAATGGTAACGTCTTGCCATTGTTCGCCGTATTTGCGCGCCAAACCTTGTTCGCATTCGCTCCGGAAACGCTCCTCTGATGTTTCGCCGTCGTGCAAACCAGGAAACTTAGGTAGATACATGTGCGTCCAGTCAAGTTCAAACGAGCATTTTGCGGCTATGCGAACGCTTTCGTCTACAGCCTCAGGAACCCATGCAAAAAGTGCGCGCATTTGTTCTTCGGACTTAAAATAAAACTCTGAACCAGGAAGCGTTGACTGGTAATTTTCGTCGAGGTGGGTGTTGGCACCAATACAGCTTAAGATATCGCGCGTTTCAACGTCATCTTGATGAAAATAATGATTGTCATTAGTTGCGACAACGGGTATTCCTTCTTCTTTTCCCAGTTGAACAATGCGTTGTGCAATCATTTGTTCGGACATGCCGTTCCAAGAATCCAAAGAAACACCGTGATCTTGGATTTCGAGATAAAAATCATCACCAAACAAAGCTTTAAATTTTTGCGCCCACGCGCGCGCGGCATCGTATTGCTGCGTAACTATCATTTGAGCGATAATGCCATGCGCACAACCGCTTAAACAGATAAGGCCTTCATGGTACTTTTCCAACATGGCAAACGTAGTACGAGGCTTGTAATACATCATTTGGTTTGCCGCAAGTGACATCATTTTCATTAAGTTAACGTAGCCCACAGCATTCTTTACCAAAAGTGTTAGGTGATAGCGTTTTTGTGGCGTTCCTTTTTCGATACACTGATCAGGAATGAGGTTTGCCTCACATCCAAAAATAGGCTTAATGAGAGGCTCAGGCTTTTGCGCGCGAACGCGTTCAATATCATGCGTTTCGTCCCAAATGCGCTTATCTTTTTCCCATTGTGCATGACATCTATCGTGAGGCGCAGCATCAGGGTCATCTGCCTTAGGCTCTTTGTTATCCCACTGTTTTTCATAGCATTCAACGTCGTGTTTGTACTGCTTCATATCGGCAGCATTATCGTTATATTTTCTGCATGCTAAATCGAAATCTGGGATCCCAAACATATATGCATGATCGGTAAGCGCAAGCGCGTGCATGTGTTGAGCAACTGCTGCGTCCACCATATCCTGAATGGAAGTTGATGCATCCAAAACAGAAAAAAACGAATGATTATGCAAATGAACAAAAGCCATTATTTCCTCAAATTTCGTCTATCGTAGCTGTATGTCCTTCTTTTTAGCAAGAAAGGTTTTTGCCCTCACAACTGCTGTAATCTGTTGTAATTACATAAGGTTGTCCATGCCCATCGTCTAACTCAACGCAAACAAACGCACAGGTCACACTTGTATAACCAGCATGCAATAATACATCGGCATACAGTTGTGATTGCAATGTGTGACGTGCGGCAATCTCTTCTTTTGACAAGCCCAAATCTCCTGTTTTGTAATCAATAAGAAGCGCATGACGCGACGAAGCAGAGGTTGCTAATAAGTCGAATGCACCATGATAATAGCGCCCATACACAGAACTACGCTGGATACAAAACGGCACTTCAGCACGGATAGTATCGTAGGTGAGAACTTCACGACGAATGTTAGAATTCCACCAACGCCAAAGCGCGTCACGTAACCGTTTCTCTTTTGCAGCAGATAACTTCCAATACGCACACATGCGCGCAATGTGTTCATCTGAGGGAAACAGGTTGTGTGATTCTACCATACTTTGTGCAAGCTGATGAAATGCCGAACCTAGTGCAGTTGCGCGTGTGGCATCGGAAGTATCCATCGATACATCTTGAACAGACACAACATCTGCTTTTTGCTGATCAACACGTGAGGTAAACGCCTGCTTATCTTGATCCATGGCGTCTTTAATCGAAGAAAAACTATAAAAATCAGCCGACGCACGCTGCATTATAATGTCATACATTTTCTGCGAAGAATTTGTATCATACAGTTCAAAGGGTATCGAGCTGGCATGCGTTCTATCATCTTGTATCTTAAGTGTGTCTGCACACGGTGAATCCTGCTTTTTATCGTGCTTCGTTGAGAACGCTTCTGATACCGGCAGACTAAGGCTATTCACAAGCTCACGTTTGAGAGGAATCTTATAGCCTTCAAGCTCTTCAAGTGCATGATTTCCTCGAATAACAAGCGTATCTGTATCATCGGGTTGCAGCTCAAACACACGAACAGAAGCATCTTGAGAGCCACCATACGCCTTATGATGAAGTCCTGCTTGTTCATCCACTATATCCAAAGCCTGAGCTACGCGCAAAGCAAGCGTATCACGATAGCCATCTTTAACCGAAACAAGGGGCAAACCAACAATCAATGCTTCGCGTGCACGCGTTAAGCCCACATAGAGAATACGCGCGCTTTCTTCGCGATCACGAAGCGAAGCCAAACGTTTTCCATACTCAAACCACTCACTATAACACTTGGGTGCACGTTCTTCTACAACCCCCTCATCAAATTTTTGATGGTTCTGTGTGCTGGCTTTTTTTAATTTCGGCGGAACCAACATACACGCCACCTGTGCCGCGGTCTCTTGTGTGTCTAAAGACGAGGAATGTGCGTCGCTGTGCGGTGGTTGCTTTGTTGTAGATTCTGGCTGCTTTGTTGAGCTCTTAGGTACAGGAACACACATCACACGAGGAGCATCAGGCACTTCGGTATACCATTCGCTTAAAAAGACAAGCGGAAATTGCAACCCCTTTGAAGCATGAACCGTCATAACTTGAATTGAATCCTGATTATCGCCTGCAAGCGACGCCGGCGCAATCTTTGAGCGAGAAAGCCAAATGTCAAACTCTTGAGCGGCACGCGCTGCCCCTAAACCCAAATCTTTGGTAAGTTCATCTATATATTTAAGTGCAGCCATAATATTTGCACGTACAGGAATAGTTGTCGTACCTGCTTTTTCGAGCCGCAACAACCAGCCCGACTGTTTAACAACCTCTAAACATACATCGGCAACACTTTTATACGGAAGCTCATTACGTGCATGCATAAGAATATCGTGAGCGCGCTGCAAACGCAAAGAACAAGGCATATCCTTGTAAAATGTCATATGCTCCAGTCCACGATCAAGCGGACGTTTTGCAGGTAAATCACTTGTTGGCTGATTCATAGATGCAAGCAGCAAAAGGTCTTGTTCGTCGAGAGCAAATAGCGGCGAAATCAACAAACCAAAAAGTCCGTTTTGTGTATCACACGGATTGGCTAAAACATGCAGCAGCTGAGCCATAACCTGTACTTCGGGAGCAGATGTAAAGGTAGAGCCTCCACTTACCACACAATTAAGACCACGTGCACGAATTGCATCTAAATATACATCAACATTTGTTGCAGAGCGCACTAAAAGTGCCATATCAGAAGGCTTTTGACCGTGCTTTACATACGTATACATGCGCTGTGCAAGCGCTGCGGCCAACACCTTACGCGCACAAACATCGCGTTTGAAAGGCGCTTTTACCATTTCTACATCCAAACGAGGAAGATCATGGGCCTTATAAGCTGGAGCTCCATCTTTATCTTTAGCTTCACGATCAGGATACTCATCCAGGTGCATAAAGTGCTGAATAAGACCTTGTTTTGGATTGCTGGGAGTTCCTGCATCGCATACTTTATCAACAAAAGACAAAATATCTTTATGGCTTCGATAGTTAACACTAAGTTTAAGCGAGTGCGTACACGTGGCTTCGCGCTTTCTAAATACCGAAACATCAGCACCACGAAATGCATAAATAGACTGTTGCGCATCGCCGACTGTGGTAAGGTGCTCAGCATTTTTTCCTGACAGTAAAGAAATAAGCTCTAATTGCGCCGTATCGGTATCTTGAAACTCATCAACCATAACCAACTTAAAGCGATTCGTGAGCTGCTCTGCAACGTAAGAATTATGTTTAATAACGCGCAGGGTTTCGTGGATTAAGTCGTCATTATCGAGCATAGAACATTCACGCTTAAGTTGCATATATCGCTCATCCACATGCCGCGCTATGTCCACACACAAATCAAACGCGCGGTTAAGCACCAAAAACCGTATGGTATCATGTGCGCATGCAAGATCTTCTTTAAGGGTTTTAAGCTCTTGAGCATGTGCCTTACCAACGGATTTGGGAAGCTTTGTGTTAAGCTCCTGCAAACATGCGCACATATCATTACGTGAGGCAATAACTTCGTCGTCAGATGCGTCAATCTCAAGTGTCTGATTAAGATTTTGAAAACAGCTTTGCACGCGCGAGCAAAATTCTATACAAGGCGCAAGCTTTTCTTTACCTTTTTCGGTTATATCATCCGCGTTACAAAGTGTAGTAAGACCGCTTATGATGTCATCAATTCGTGGCTCAAGCGTTACATCCTCTACCTTGGTAAAATCGTCGTACCCATGGGGGTGTATTTTTGCTTGTCGAGAAATGGTAGAGATTACAGCGCAGAGCCCTGTTGGTTGAAACTTCGTGGAAGCATCGCCCATGCTTCCCATTTCATATACCTCAAGCAATAAACGCATACCTGAAATCTCAAAACGCTTATGATAATAAGCACTTAAAACATCTTCAACAGCACGACGCATGAGCTTTACGGTATCGTTTTCAGACGCAATGCTAAATTGCGGATCTATGCCAAGGTCAAGCGCATATGTTTTAAGTATCCGAGAACACATGCCGTGAATCGTGCTGATCCATGCATTATCTACCTCAAGCGCCTGTTGAACCATATGAGCTTCGCGTAAACTAGAACGAATGCGCTCTTTTATTTCGTGAGCGGCTGCATGGGTAAAGGTAATAATTAATACCTGCGATACATCATCTAAAAATGCAGTGCCGTTTGGACCTGAACCCTTGGTAAGTGCCCACAATACGCGTTTGATAAGCGTATAAGTTTTACCCGATCCAGCACCTGCCTCTACAAATAAAGGAGAAGCAAGCGTTGTGACGATCTGTTTTTGTTGATCGTTGGGCTCGTCTAATCTCTTTTCATCGGTGACGCCTCCGCTAGTTTTCATGGTGAATCCTTCCATTTTGATAAGCAATTTTACAATACGGACATGTTTGAATGTGCTCGGGGGAGCTAATGTCTGGCGCAATGTTTCCGCCTAGCATGCCTGTAATTTTTTGGGCAATCATATGTTCGGTTGCATCGAGAACCCCTTGAAAACCTGTGAGCGTACTATACTCACTATAAAAATTGGCAGGTACCGCAATGCTTTGACGAAGCTGGCGAGACACACGATTACAACCGCACACACGATCGATAAAGTTTTCGTCCACAGCACCTGAGAGCGCATGATTTCTTTTAGTAGAAACATAAAGCGCACCTACCACATGCAAATTGGGATAGAGCTTTTGTAAAACGCGTGCATAGATAAGCGTTTGAATATGTTCTGCCAGTTCATACGTGCCATCTGTAGAGGGATGTGCAGTAAAAAGCGCATAGGACGGTAAAAACATATCGGTTGACTTATGCTTATAGTCAATAATAAGCGCGTTACCATGTGCATCTACATCAACGCGGTCAATTGAACCATTGACATATACGCCTGCATATTCAACAGTTGCCTCACCTTTACCAAAGCCAAGTTCAAAAAATCTAGGCTCAAACCCTTCAAACAGCCCTGATTCATAATCAAGAAACGAATGTAAATCTTTACGTATTTGATTAAGCAGCCCCTCGTCTTCCAAACAATGCGGTACAAATATTTGCAGTTGTTTATACCTTTTTTGACTCTGCTTAAGGTATTGATGACGAAGATGTTCATCAAAGAACTGATCAAGCAGCGTATGCGCATGCTCATCGGCAGTCTTACTTACGCGCGTTGGCACCTGTGCATTCGCACGCGCTCCAATCGTATAAAGCGCATCTGAATGCATGCTTTTACTTTGCGCCTCATCAAGCAATTTGGTATGAACAAGCTCAAGCACACGATGTACAAACGTTCCTGCTTCCATAGGAGAAAATCCAGCATCAGGTGTGGTTAGCCCTAAGCGTCGTTCATTAAACCATAAATACGGACAACGCAGGTATGCCTCAATTTGTGACGCAGAAAGCAAAGGTTTGTCTGCAATCTCGGCTTTTCTACCCATAGGCGAAACACATATCAACGGAATATAGTCTTTGCTTACCTGTCCTGCACATAAAGGATCATCTTGAGCAAGCACCTGGGGGCGCGCACCGGAATAAATCATGTGGGCAATGCCTGTTTCACTCATACTCATATGTGAAAAATGCGCACGAACATCCTTATCTTCAGAGGATGAAAGACCATAACACGCTAAAAGCTCGGTATACATCACCGAAGGATACGTCTTATGAGAAGATTCATCGAACGAAGTGCGCTCTAAAACCACATGATGTTGGGCAAGTCTTAAGAGCGCGCGAAAATCGTGCCGCGCGCGTGCAAGTGGCGTTACAGGTTTTTCGATATCAAATGCAATAAGAAGTTGCTGAAGTGGATCAAGCGGGCGAGGAAGCGGACTCATCTGTGAGGTTTGTCCACTTAACACTACTGCACCAAACGAAGCAGGAAGATGGAGCGCAAGCGCTGATGGCTGCGCAATATACACACAACACAAAGGCTCGCTTGTAGATGAGTCATCGCACGATGCTTTTTCATCACTATGCGAATGGTTGCTGGACACCTTCTTAGCTAATGGGTGCATATACGGATACACACGACACGTCATTGAACGCGCAATAAGATGTACGTCCTCGATAAAGTTTGGAAGAAAATCTTCTACACAATAATCTGCGGCGCTTGATACATAAAATTCTTTAAGTTCCTTAACACGTGCATTGAGGTGCATAAGAACGCTATATGCAAGACTCTGCTCAAATGGATGAGGCTCTCGCTGAAAAATAGTGCAGGTATTGCTCATGGAATCAATATAGAAGTCATCAGTTGTGCGCGCGTCAAACGATTGCACGTATGGCTGTGCCAGTTTTCCAAGTGCAGCTGCAACATGGCCTTTAAGCAGCTCATGCGTAGCGCTTACCACACTTTGAGAAACCATGCGCGGATTTTGGAGCAACTTTAATACGTCGCTTGGTGTAAGAAGCCGATTTGAACGCATCAGCCTATCAAGACGATACACGTTTGACATGCTCATATGTGCACAATCTGACATTAAAAAGTCTATAAGATCTTTTGGAGGCCACCACGACATAGAATCAAGTGGGATGGCAAGATATGTTCCCTCTTCTCCCTGCGTAGGAGCAGGCCAGGTTTTTGCAGCTTGCATAAGTGTTGCTACACTGCGTAAAAATTGAAACACTGCACGCCCTGTTTGCGTTTCGAGCACCGAAAAACTAAGCTCGGCTTTAACGCCAATTCCTTGCTTGCATAACCGAGGTGCTAAATCTTTCCAAAGATAGAATGCATCGGGAGCAGAAATTGCAACAGTTTTGCACGTTTGAGCAAGGTCTTCTACGCGCTTAGCAATAAGCGACGGGCGTGCAAGCGGACCTGTTGGAAAAAGAAAATCAAGCGCACCCGTTGAAGCAACGCTTTGTTCATCGTTTGAAAAAATGTGTTGAGATACCTGCGCCAACTCTTCACAAACACTCACATCGTCAAAAAATTCATCGGTTGTAAAAGACTCTATCTGAGTACACGGTGAAAGAAGCGCCATAAGTTCTTGCTCAAAACGTGTGGGCGTATCAAAACCCACCATAAAAATATGAGGTAGCTGCACATGGTGCTGCTTAAAAGACGCACTGAGATATTCAAACATTTCTGTTTGTTCGATATATCCTTGTGCGTGAATGTAGGCTTGATATGCATGCGCAAGCGTAATAATTTCTTGTTGAGCAGGCGTATATGCAGGATTTTTTGGATCACAAGCAACCACCTGTGCAAAGGCGCGCTCAAAAAGCTTTGCCAGCACACTTGCCAAACCATTATTGGCGCCAAGCTCAAAATCTTGCGTATGTTCATAAGGAATTTTTCCTGTAAGCAAACACCGTATGGCATACATACGCAAAGACGCAGGCATAGCAAGATATGCTTTGCTACCCCACACACTCCAGCGTTCTTCAACCCACGCACGAGGTTGCGTTATACGTATACCTAAAGCCAGCTGCTGATATGTAGCTATAAGACCTTCAACTTTTGTTTGCATCGTAAACGAAGGCACAAAAATAACAACGTCTTGCTGCGCGCGTAGAAGTTGTTGCAAAGCATTGTAGATAGTTGGACGCAACATAAGTTCTCCTCATGTATACACAGCACCACTTGAATACCGTGTTATGATTTTTGTTCTTTATGTAACAGGATAGCGCATGAGGCGGACAAGAATTATACCTACATTGAATTTAGCTATTTAAAAAGTTGTGTGACGATAATTTGTGGGGTAAAAAGCTCCGCGTAAAAAAATTGCGCAGCTCAAAGCTGCGCATAAAAATAAGCTCATAACGGTAGTCTTAGCAAAATTAGCCTTAATTACAAATTAAGCGCACCCGTCCATTCTTCTTCGCGAAAGCCAGCGCAAACAGCCGTTATTTTTTCATCGCACCTAACAACTAATAACGGACGTTTAACCAGTTTTCCCTCGGTACCCATAAGCTCAAATAATTCATGAGTGCTCATACCAGCATCTAATTGTGCCTTAAGGTTCATTTGGCGATATAAAACACCCGAGGTATTGCACAAACGGCGCGGATTATCATACGAACTGCACGCAAACCATAAAGACAACTCTTCGGGCGTGGGGTTTTGCTCAACAATATCACGAAGTTTGTAGTCTACCTTATGCATATCAAGCCATGCCTTTGCTTTTTTGCAGGTAGAACACCTTGGATACCAAAGAAGTGTTACACGGGCTGAATCTGTTTGCATATATCTCATCCTCAATTCATATCTCTATGATTGTTTATTGTTTGCTTGTTTATGGATTGCTTGTCCATCGTTGTATAGATACCCTTCCTGTAGCAATTATGTCGCCACAATTTTTTGCACACCAAACTCAGTTTTGCAGGCGTCGCCTTATTTTCAGGTGTTGCTCCTTTTGCAGACTTTGCCTTATAAAACTTTAATGAACCTCCACATGTAACACGACTAAAGTTTACAGATAAGGGTACGATAGATGAAGAACTATATGTCACCTACTACGCACATAAACATCACGCTTAAGCAAAAGCTTACGCACTATGCGCGTGCAATTACATTCGCGCACCATGTACATACAAGTATTGTCCATATAAGTGATGTTTAGCCGTTTGCATATAAGAAAGAGGCGCTCATGTCCGAGTTACTTACTGTTTCAAATTTGCATGCAGGAACAGAAGATAAACCCATTTTGCATAACATAAATCTCACCATTAAGCCAGGAGAAACCCATGTGATGATGGGTCCTAACGGTGCAGGTAAATCAACACTTGGTCACGTTATTATGGGCGACCCTGTTTATCACGTAACAGAAGGTTCTATTCATTTTGAAGATCAAGATATTACCGAGTTCACCGCAGACAAACGCTCTCTTGCTGGCATTTTTCTCTCCTACCAAGCTCCCGTTGAAGTTCCAGGCGTGCCACTTTATAGCTTTTTACGCACCATTTGCCAAAAGCGTCCCGAGCTTAAATTAACAGCACGCAAGTTCCGTGAGCGTGTTTCTGAAATCTCGTCACAGCTTGATATGGACGAAGCATTTTTAACGCGCGAACTTAACGTTGGTTTTTCTGGCGGCGAAAAGAAAAAAGTTGAAATGCTACAGCTCTTATTGCTTCGCCCCAAGCTTGCAATCCTTGACGAAACCGATTCTGGCTTAGACGTTGACGCACTCGCGATTGTTTCAAAAGGTATCGAGGCATATCGCGCGCAGTGTGACGGTGCTTTGTTGATGATCACGCATAACACACGTATTCTTGAGCGCTTAAACGTTGATCGCACACACGTTATGGTAAAAGGCCACTTAATGGCAGAAGGTCCCGCTTCGCTTATCGACCATATTGACGCACACGGATTTAGTGAATACGAGCAAAAACTTGAAGAACAACTTGATGCGCGTGGAACAAGTGAGGCTTAACGTGAAAGACCAATCTTTAATAGAGCTTGCCGACAAAGGTCAAACCGATGTGTTTGATACCAAATCCGCAGGTGATGACTATGTAGATCGCGGTGCAAACTCAAATGTTGGTGTCGACGAAAAAGGCCGCTCTAATATTTCTGATATCGACCGCTCACTCTATGACTTTGTTATGAGTGAGGAAGGCTACGAACGCTACGCAGACGGTCTTACGCCCGAAATTGTTACCTCAATTTCGCGCAAGAAAGATGAACCTGCATGGATGTTACAGCTGCGCCTTGAAGCACTTGAAACTTATCACGAGCTCAAGATGGCAGATAACTGGGGTCCAGATTGTTCGGGCTTAGATCTCAACCATATTTCAACCTATGTAAGCCCACGCACCAAACAGGCTCGTAGCTGGGATGACGTTCCAAAAGATATTAAACAAACGTTTGAGCGCTTAGGAATCCCCGATGCCGAACGTAAAAGTTTGGCTGGCGTTGGTGCGCAGTACGACTCTGAAATTGTGTATCACAACATGCGCGATGATGTAGCAAAACAAGGAGTTGTATATACCACCATTGAGGATGCACTTCACGATCCGCGCTGGGAACCCATGGTCAAAAAGTATTTTTCCAAGCTTATTCCTCTTAAAGATCATAAGTTTGCAGCGCTTCACTATGCCGTCTGGTCGGGTGGCTCGTTTGTGTATGTTCCCAAAGGCGTAACGCTTAGTTACCCCCTTCAAAGCTATTTTAGGCTTAATGCTTCAAGTGCTGGTCAGTTTGAACATACGCTCATCATCGTAGACGACGAAGCCGATTTACACTTTATTGAGGGGTGTTCTGCGCCAAAATATTACGAAGCAAACCTACACGCAGGAGCCGTTGAGCTTTTTGTGGGCAATAATGCACGTATGCGCTATTCAACTATAGAAAACTGGTCAAAGAATATGTACAACCTCAATACCAAACGCGCACTTGTGGGTGAAAACTCACGAATGGAATGGATTTCGGGCTCGTTTGGTAGTCATGTTTCGTACTTATATCCAAGTACCATTTTACAAGGCAACCACTCTACCTGCGAATTTACGGGCATTACCTTTGCAGGAGCAACGCAAAACCTAGATACTGGCTGCAAAATCGTTATGAATGGTCAAGGCTGCAAAGCTTCGGTTGATACAAAGTCAATTTCTAAAGACGGCGGTATCAACACTTTCCGCTCGTCTATGATCGTTGGTAAAAGCGCACATCACTCGGTGGCAACGGTAAGCTGTCAGTCGCTTATGCTTGATGATATTAGCCGCTCAGATACCATTCCTGCGAATAATGTTCGTTGCGCTACGGCAAGCGTGGGACACGAAGCAACCATCGGAAGAATATCAGATGACACTATTTTGTATCTTATGAGTCGTGGATGTAGCGAAGCCGAAGCACGCACCATGGTTGTTAACGGCTTTGCGAGCCCGGTTTCTAAAGAATTACCCCTTGAGTATGCAGTAGAAATGAATAATCTTATTAAAATCGAAATGGAAGGAGCGATTGGCTAAATGAGCACCAACACAAATGAACAGTCGACTCCGCAAGAAACTACAACAAGTTCCTTGACACAAGAACAACCAACAAGTGCCTTTACGCAGGAAACGGCAATGCACGTAACCAAAGATGTTATCAATCTTGCTCATGTAAACGCACCTTGGTCGCAAACGTGGAATTATTTACACATCAATAATATTCCCTTTTCTGTTCCCGCGCCCGAAGTACGCGGCACGCTCTATGCGCGTCTTCCTCCCCTGTTCGACCGCATGACCTGCGGCTTAGGAAAAGATGCACAAAAGTGGATAGAATCTGTTGCGCCTGATGCACACGTTATAGAAATTCCAAAAGGTACTAAGCGTACAGAACCCGTTGTTGTTGATGTAAATGCCGATGCACACGAAGCAAAAGATACTGGTATCATCGTGCGCGAAGGTGCCGAGGCAACCATCGTTTTGGTTTCATATGGAAAAGAAGCACAAGACACAACTTCTGCTAATTTGGCGCGCATTGTAGCCGAACGCGAAAGCGTTATCCATTTGGTAGAAATTGTTGCTATGAATGATACTCACCAACATCTACAAGGCGTAGCGCTTGATGCCGACGATCGTGCAAAAATTGATGTTCACCAATATGCGCTGGGCGGTAAAAAAGTGGCCTTTGGTTTTTCGTGCGATCTTCACGGTAATTCATCGCGTCTTGACCTCATGCTTCGTTATTTTACCTGCGAACACGAACGCCTCGACGTGAACCATCTGTGCAGGCAACGCGGCAGAAACACGCGCTGTACCATGCTTTCTAATGGTATTCTTACCGATTACGCATATAAAACGCTACGAGAAACCATCGATTTGGTGCACGGCGCAAAAGGCTCCAAAGGAAACGAAGCCGAAACCGTTTTAGTTGCATCCGATAACGTTATGAATGAAACGCTCCCCGTTATTTTATGTGACGAAGATGATGTTTTAGGAAACCACGGTGCCTCAATTGGATCTATAGGACCAGAACAGCTTGCGTACTTAGCCGATCGCGGTCTTACCGAAGAAGAGGCAAACAAGCTCTTTACGCGTGCAATCTTTGACGATGCAGCTATCCACGCGCCAGACACGGTTTCGAGAAATGCTGTGTTGGATCGCGCGCGCGTTATTGTAGGTGATGACGTGGCAGATGATTTTACCGATGCATTAGGTGAAAATCATGCACGTAGCTACCAAATTAACGGTGTTATAGAAGATTAGTCACGCTACGATGTGTACCATGATATTCGCCGTGGTACACGCCGACTCATAGACTTTCATACAGAAGTGTCTAGGAAGTCGCGATGGTACGCAGCGTTAAACGGCGGCACACAACGGTACGCAACAAACGTTACACTGCGTTACGCAACAAACGTTACACGAAAGGTTTTATTGATAATGCTCGCAACCAACGACGAACAGGCGTTGCAGGAAAATCCCTATAAACAGGATTTTCCGCTTTTAGCTCAACACAAAGAACTTGCGTTTTTAGACAGCGCAGCCACAGCACAGCGGCCTTTAGAGGTCATCAATGCGCAAAGCGAGTTTTATCAAAGCATGAATGCAAACCCTTTGCGCGGTCTGTATAAGCTCTCTGTTATGGCAACCGAGGCAATTGAGGCCACACGCGCTCATGTTGCACGCTTTATTGGTGCAGTTGATGCCAACGGCAAAGGACGCGCACGCGAGGTTGTCTTTACGCGCAACGCTACGGAATCTTTAAATTTGATTGCTCAATCACTGGGAACAATGTGCTTGGAGCCTGGCGATGAAGTTGTTATTAGTATTATGGAACACCATTCAAACATGATTCCATGGCAACAAATATGCAAAAAAATGCATGCAAAGCTAACTTATCTCTACCTAGACGATACCTGCAGCATTTCAGACGAAGAACTTGAGCGCAAAATTACCAACAAAACAAAAATTGTAAGCCTTACACATGTATCTAACGTCTTAGGCATAACCAACGATATTGCACGCATTGCTGCACTTGCTCACAAAGTAGGTGCTTATATGGTAGTGGATGCCGCTCAAAGCGCACCACATATGCAGCTAGACGTACAACAGCTTAATTGTGATCTGCTTGCGTTTTCTGCGCATAAAGCACTTGGTCCTTTTGGTATAGGCGTTATGTGGGGAAAGCTTGACATTCTTGAACGCATGCCCGTATTTTTAACGGGTGGCGAGATGATAGACTCGGTAACCACTTCTTCTGCAACGTGGGCGCAAGTCCCCGAAAAGTTTGAGGCAGGAACCCAGGACGCTGCAGGCATTTACGCATTTGACAAGGCTCTTAGCTATTTTGACACGCACGATATGAAAAAGCTTGAGCATCGCGAGGCTCTTTTGAGCGCATATTTGTATTCACGCTTGTCAGAGCTGAGCTTTATCGATATTTACGGAGCACATGACCCCGCGCGCCATAGAGGTGTTGTTTCGTTTAATGTAAACGGTGTACATCCGCACGACGTTTCATCTATTCTTGATTCGTATAATGTCTGCATTCGCGCAGGTCATCACTGTGCTCAACCGCTGCTGAACTCTTTGGGTGTTCAAAGTACCTGCCGAGCAAGTATTGCGTTTTATAACGACGCGCACGATATTGATTGCCTTATTGACGCACTGCAAGCGGTGCATGATATTTTTAAGCGATAACTATGCGTGCACCGTGGCGGCGTGCGCACCGCGCGATGCTACAGACCAAACCGAACGCATGCAAAACGGCAAACAACCAGCAAGGAAAGCCACTATGGATATGAACAAAAACCCGCACCAAACGATTGACAAAAAGCCTGCTGCCGGAGTAATGGGCGCTCCTACCCTCTATAACGCTCTGTTTATGGATCACGTCAATCATCCCGATTATTGCTATTCTATGGACAATCCAACACTTTCGCACGAAGGCGTTAACCCGTCTTGTGGCGATGAACTTACGTTTTCGCTGAAGCTCGATGAGCATGGCATTATTCGTGATGCATGCTATCAAGGGCATGGCTGCGCTATTAGTCAGGCATCTGCCGATATGATGAGTGACGCAATTATTGACAAAACTGGCAGCGAGGCGTTGCAGATGTGCGAACTTTTTGGCCGTATGGTGCGCAACCAGCTAAAAGATGGCGAATCGCTTGACAGCTTAGGAGACGCGGCCATGCTTAAAGACATCTCTCATATGCCAGCGCGCGTAAAATGCGCAGAACTTGCATGGGCTACGCTGCAAGAAATGTTAGGTGTACATAGCGACCCCGATACCACGCAGGCTTGCCAAGTAGCGCCTTCTCACGCAAAGGGGTTATAAGTCCGTAGCCGTTGTTTGCGCTGCGTTCGTTGCTTGCGCGCGACAGGGGAAAAGAGCTATGTGCTCTCAGCTAAAAGCTCAACGCCTTAGCTCCTGAAGCGCAAGTTCTATAAGCTTATCGGTACAATCAATCAAAAATAATGGAATATTAAGCACATCGTTATCCAGTTTTAAATTATCCAACGAAAATCGGATGCGCAGTTTTGTTTGCTGCGGAAACAGCTCTTTGAATTTTTTCAAGCTTTTACTGCGCGTATTTGATTCAGACTTAACCTCAATCGGAAAAATATCATTTTCTCGTTGGATAAGAAAATCAACTTCATACGGTGGATTTGTCTGCGCCCAATATCGCGGCGTAACTTCAAACTGGTTGAGAAGCGCTTGTAACACAAAGTTTTCTGTTAACGCGCCCTTAAACTCGGTGAACAGCCTATTGCCTTCTGCAAACGCAGTGGGAGCAAGACGCGCTAATCGTCTAAGTAACCCAACATCTACCAGATAAATCTTAAAAGCGGACAGGTCATCGTAGGCAGATACAGGCAGATTTGGCGCAGCGCTCCGATACACTTTGCTTACAAGCTGCGCTGATACAAGCCATTGCAAAGCATCCTCATATTCTCTTGCCCGTGCACCGCCTTTAACAACTTTATACAAGAATTTTTTATTTTCGCGCGCAAGCTGAGACGGAATAGACTTCCAAATCAATGATATTTTTGGAAACTCGCTCGCGTTGGGATGTTTTGCAAAATCTCGTTCATATGCTGTTATGATTTCATACAGCGCCGACTGCACAGCGTTTACATCTCGCGCTTGCGTCCACATTAAAACAGGTTCAGGCATACCTCCGCTCACATAGTACATTTTTAATTTTTCATACAAAGGATTAAAAAAAGCGTCTGGAAGCGGCTCTAAGGTATCAATCTGTTCAAGGTATTGCACGAGGTTTTCATCTTTGTTAGCAAGTAAAAACTCCGTGAATGTCATAGGATTTATCTGCATAAAATTTACTTTTCCCACCGGAAATGATGATGGTTTTGCAAGCGTTATTCCCAGCAGCGAGCCCGCGCACGCAATATGGTATTGTGGCGCGTCTTCGCAAAAATATTTCAGTGAGTTAATTACTTCTGGACAATCTTGAATTTCGTCAAATATAATGAGCGTGTGTTCTGCTTCGATGTTCTGACCGCTTGCAAGCATGAGATTTTGCAGGACACGGTCCACGTTTTTAGTAGTTTCAAAAAATTGCTTGTAGTCTTTGTTTTCGTCAAAGTTAAAATAAGCAACATTTTTATAGTTACGCTTGCCAAATTCTTTTAATATCCAAGTTTTTCCAACTTGGCGTACGCCCTGTAGTATCAACGGTTTGCGGTATGGTGAGTTTTTCCATGCTACAAGTTTGCTCATAATACGTCTATTCATACCTGCTCACCTTTCATGTGTAGTACGTTTGCTCCGATAGAAACTGCCGTTTTAGTATCAGCGCGATTGATGACGCTCATCACACAATTATATATATTTTTGTGATGTTTATCACATAATTATACGTATTTATGTGACGATTATCACATAATTATATATTTTTGCGATAACGAGGGATGATTTCTAGGATATTAAGAGCAACAGGCACAGCGCGTACATCAGGCAAGCCGTAAAATTTATGAATAAATTACGTGGCTTTATACGCATTTAATTGTGTGGTACTGGTGAATACCAATTTAGCACGCAAAAAAACCGTAATTATGCAGAAGCGCTATTCATAAAATAGTAACGCCTTGACCATGGAAAACGTGACCCCCCCCCCCATAATGTTTTCTAAAACGCGCTCAATTACCATATATCTTTAAGATGTGCTCAAAACCAGCCAGACATTCATATAAAATGTTATTTATTTATATTCATTCGATAGGGTCCAAAAAGTTTAGGTGATTACAACATGACGCATAAAACTCGTTTGCAAAAGCACGCCAGAAAAACGCAGCTCAAAAAAGCTCTTGCCGCAGAAACGGGAACAAAGCTCAGTGTTGCAGCATCGGTTGCGATTGCTTCAACCATTGCTCTGGCACCAATCGCACAAGCCGAACCGCTTAGTGTGCATGAAACACAAACTCAAGAAGTATCTTCTTCAACCCCTAAGCCAAAGGCTGCGGCTGCGCTGCCTGATGGGAGCCAAGGCACGGCCAACGGCGCTGGTCAAGGTGCGGCCAACACCGCAAACCAACCAAACACCGCAAACCAACCAAACACGCCAAAAGAGTCCACTCCTGCAAGCATGGATCGCTCTGGAGAAAACAGCGCAGGTCCAAACGCAGAAAGCGTTTCGACGCAAGGATCATCTGCCTCGGAAAAGCCTCAAGTTGCAGTTATTACCCCAAACGATAAAAACCCTTCGGCAACAACGCAAGAAGAGGCAAACACCCAGGTAAAACGCGAAGAAGACAACAAGAAAACCTATACGCTAACGGTATCCTATTGCGTTGAGGGCTACCACCAAAAACAGCTTTTACAACCAACAGAGTTTACCTTTACCGATGACGAACTTACCAAGATAAGTGACCCTAAAGGTCAAGGACTCTATATTTCTGTTGTAGAAACAAAAGGTTATCGCGCGCAACGTGGTAACTACGTTAAAGAAAACGGGAAATACATTCTTGATACCAAAAAAGACGCGTCGGTACAAACATACATAAAGATAGACCGCACCTTAATTGAAGCTCATAAAAATACCATTACGTCTACCGATACCAATATTATTTCTAACTTTACGGTTAATTATCGCCCTAAGACTATTACGTATTATGTGCGTCACATGCTCCAAGATCCCAATGACCCCCAAAAGTTCATTGAGTTCACAGGCATTAACGAGCAAATTACCATTAAGGATAAACAGGGTCAATCTCACACAATTAGAGTAAGTAAGGCAAAAGGTGTAGTTGGACAAAACCTCTATGCTCAACCAGTAACTATCGAAGGCTATACGCCCGAGCCAAATATTATTAACTCCCCCATTCCTGATGACGAAGATTATTCAGACGATGATGACAACAATTTGAATAATCCATCTCTTGCAAAGAAGCATCTTGTTCTTGAGTTACGCTATTTGCTTAATAGACATGAAGTGTCTTACGATACGCAGGGTGGCACAGCCATTCAGTCAAAGACGTTTTACTATGGCATGAAAGTTGATGCGGTGCCTGTACCCAAACGTAAACGCTACACGTTTCTTGGATGGACTAAGGAACCGTCTACGAGCACGCCTGCTACAGCATCTGGAACGCCCGCGCCTCAAACACCCGATAACAGCAAAGATGCCAGCAAGATTAACAGCATGCCTGATAGCGATGTTCATTTTGTAGCACATTGGGCGCCAGAAAAAGAAACAGCGGAGTATCACATTAATATCTGGGTGCAAAAGGCTGATCTTCCTAAGCCTGATGACCCTACCAATATGGATAACTACGACTTTATTGGTCAGGTGAAAAAAGAAGGCAAGAGTGACGGTACCATCCAGGATAATGATTTGAACTTAACCGAGGATCAAATTCTCCAGCTTACCTGGCCAGATAAGAACTTGCGCGGAGCCATCAACGATCAAGAAGACTTCAAAAAGTACTTCATGGAAGATCAAGCAAGTGAAGCAAGAACAAAAGCGCTAAACGACGTCGAAGAGCCCGAGTATTTTGGTGCTAAAAAAATGCGTGCGCTTACGAAAATTCGCCCTGACGGCACCACCGTGGTGAACAAAGTGTTTAACAGGCGCGTCTACGAGCTTATTTTCGCGAACCCCGATATTGTGAACGCGGGCGGCACAAGTAACAAACTGTTTGATTCGGTTGACCACATTACCATTACAAAAGGTGGTAAGGAATATAACGATAATACCGATAAGGACAAGCTCTATAAAGTTACTTATCGCTTTGGACAAACCATTCATTACACAAGCGATTTTCCTACAGATGCCGAAACAAAACGATACAAAACGCAAGACGACGACTCACTCGCATTTGGTTTAGGCTGGAGAGTTGCAAACGACGCTGGTAAAATTATCTTTATAGACACACCACCCTATCGCTTTGACGAAAAACACTTTATAGCGCCTCAGAAAGATAATGAACGTTTTTCGCAGAACAATATCCGCCTTTTTGGAGAAAAGCTTACGCCTTATCAGCGCGTCCTTGTTCCCGATGCAAACAACGATCAGGCGGGATCAATACATGTTCTGGTTAAGCTTGAAACCGAGGAATCTGCGCGCAGAAATGATGACAACAGCGAGTATGTAGTGTCTGAACTCAGCTATACCAAAGACGACACGCTGAACAGCAGCTACGACTACGAAGCCCCCACCATTGAGGGCTTTGAGGCGGTTAACAAAACACAGAAAATAGAAGACAAACCCGAGGAAGACAAATATTACGAAAAGCTTGCCGAAGAGCTTGCAGATATATGGGAAAAAGATCATCCAGGCGGAGAAGACCCTGATGATGACGACGATGAATTTAAAAACTGGGTTGCAAAAAAATTCCCTCATCTTGTCTTTACGTCAGAAGGTTCTAACGGCGCAGAACTCGAAGAAAATGGTCTTTTGATCTTCGAGTACAAGCGCAAAAATGTGAGCGTTCGCTTTAATGTTGATGAAATTACACAAGTTAAGGATTCAAACGGTACGCAGGCAAGCACACAAGAACCTTACGCTACAAACATAAGAAAATTTGCAGGCAGGTATAATGATGGTGTTATCAAGAATCCGCCTGCCGCTGGCAAGCACTTTGCTTCAAGTTATACCTTTACTCTTAACGGCAAAACATACACATTTTCGCGTCCTGACAACATTCCCGAAGACTACGAATTTGCAGGCTGGTCGCTTGATCCCACAGGTACCAACAAACTTGCCGTCACAAAAGCAGACGGCACTGCCTATACTGCTCAAGAACTCGCAGATCTTCTTAAGAAATCTCCCGAAGAAATTGCAAAGGTTCTTGGAAATATTCCGCTTGAAACAAACGGCATTACGCTCTATGCAAGTTGGAAGCGCGTTGACACCATTCACACCATAGATGTTGATATGGCGCGCCCAGACGCACCTGAACATACGAAAGTGTTTGTAAAGCATGGAGCATGTGCCAAAAAGGCACGCACCACCGTACAGGATACTGATAGCGATAAAAAAAATAGCGATAAAAAGCGCGATTATTTTCCTGCGGTTGCCGATCGTCCAGGTTATATTTTTAACGGCTGGATGCAAAAATACACAAGAGCAGACGGAAGCGAGGAGTGGTTGCCCTTTGCGTTTACATCTCCCATTCTTGAAGATCTTCACATTAAAGCTCAATGGATAGAGGATAAACGTGTATCTGGTACCATGTCTCACGTCTTTTTACGAGAAGGATATACGGCAGAAGACTACAAAAAAGCTAAGGATACTAACAACCAAGAAGAACTTAAAAAGATGGTTGCCGACATCCAAACAAACGTACTTACTAATTTAAGGCCACGTTCAAGTTATGCTGCAGAGGCAGTCTATCGCAATGGCAACTATTATCCTGACCATACCTATACAACATTTATGGTGAGCGAGGACGAGAAAAATAACAACGCAGAATTTGTATATACGCCATATGCAATACGGCGCTTTACCGTCCACTATAAAGACGCTGCGGGGCATGAGCTTCGCACGCCCGAAGTCTTTGTATCCAATAGACTTACCTTTGACGTGGCTCACGCCAAAACGATTCTTGGTTATCGCTTACGAAGCAACCAAGCACTGGCTCGTCAGCTCCATTTTGAAGCAGACGAACACGGCGCATACAAGAATAACTACGACGTAGATTTTATCTATGATGACGTTCGCATTCTTTCGCGCGCAGATGCCAGCCAAGCAACGCCCGATGATTATTCTCGCCTGCAATTTGATACACAGACTACAGAACTTTCCATGCAAAACGGTCAAGTAATTTCTACGCCTTCGCATACAGACGGTGGAAATTTAGCTCCGTTTAATGGAACTGGCACAGGTGACACAGGCAAAACAACCAATACCCTTACCTTTGATGTTGTTAAGGGAATAAAAGCGTATGAGGCACCACTACCCACACCTCATGCAAAAGAGGGCTATACCTTTACAGGTTGGACATCGAAAGTGGTGTATGCAGCAGGCAACCCGACGGTGGACGGTGCAAATCGCCTGCCCGTATATTCGGAGGAATTCCCCTACAAGGTAGTGTATACCGCTCACTTTACTAAAACGCAGATTGCTTTTGTTGGTGGCGATACCACGACCGAGGCGCCCAAGGGCTACTACAAAGTCACCTATTCAGCCGATCAAAACGGTCGCTTGTCGCGCCAAATTTCTGACGGGCAAGGTGGCACTAAAACAGAAACGCTTGATACACTCACCAATGTTGTTGTACTTGATAAGTACAAAGATAACGTTATTGAAGCTCCTGTTGCGGTACCCGATAAGGGCTTTGAAGAAAAAGGCGACTTTGAATTTAAGGGTCGCGACAGCAAAGACCGCTCGTATGTAAAGCATTTTGTGATGATTGATCCTATTGCAGCTGAGCATCGCTATATTTTGCCTGATGAATCAGTGCTGAAGGCGAATGAAACGGCGAAGGATCTCATCAAGAACTATACCGCTTACAAGAATCAAACAGACAATTTGCCTGGTGAGCTTGCGGAGTATCGTTTCTTGGATGAAAAGGGTAATCCTGTAACAAAACTTGATTCCACAACTCCGGGCGAACACAAAGTGTTTATCGAAGTTATTGCAGGTAGAGCTGGTCAACGTGTACACAAAAAAGTACCTTACTTCTATACCGTTATGCCGCGCTCGTTCCTGCAAGGCGAACTGAGTAAATATGATGCTGACGTTGTTGCCGCGCACTACAAGAAATACACGTTTAAGTCTCGAACCGCCAATGGTATTATGACGGGTCGCGAAACGGCCCAAACCGTTGGTGACTATGAAACGCTTGCGGCGTATGTGTACGCTGGAACTGCCGCTGCACCTGTTGATACCTATAAGCTTGATGTGCCTTTAGCTGCTGGACACGACTTTGAAGCCAAAGGATATCACTACGTGTTCCGTGGTTGGAAGAAAGTGGACGGAACGTCCGCAGGGTCTGCTGCGCCCGATACCTTGCCAGCCGACTTCAAGTGGAAGAACTTTAAGCCTGATATTGAAGCAAAAGACCACTACAAAGACATTAAACCTACCGATGATGCCGCCTATGTTGCAATGTATGAGAAAGTGCCTTACGTTGTAGAAAAGAGTGAAGACGGTACTGTTCCACCTGATAGCGTGGTTGTATCGTTTAAGCCAGCAGCAGGACGTGCGTGGAAAGATGGAAAGACTGGTCCTAAGGTGCTCTACATCAAGAAGGGTGTAGACATCTCAAAGATTGATGAACACGGAAAACCTGTTACAGATCAAAACCAGAGCGTTCTTGCCTGGCTTGGCAATCAGCTGTATGGCTATGCTTTCGACTGGACAAAGTCTTCGATGGAAGGTATTGACCAGATTGACAGTATGAAAGATCATGGCGAGGCGTTGCCAACAGGTACTGCAGATGATGCATGGAAGTCGAACAACGCCTTCCAAGAGTTCGTTGCTCATCAAACACCGTATACTGATCCTGTTGGCGGTGTAGAAAAGACCATCATCCAAGGTACAAAAGCACCTGCGGCAATTGACTTTGTAAAGAATGCAGACCAGTTTAAGCCTGCTGATGGTGTTCCATTTGAAAGCATTAGCGCTGAATACGTAAAGGCTCCTTCAACTGATGCTGCTGCAAACCTCACGGTACCTATCAAAGTAACCGTTAAATATAAAGATAGCGCTGAGACTACGCATACCCGTGTGTACAACATCACGGGTGCTTTGCATGTGCTTGGTGATGTACTTGAAAAGAAGAACGCTCCAGCAGATGAAGCGCTTAAGAACCAGTACACCACCATTACCTTTGTAAGCAAGAAAGCTCCTGTTGTAGATGCAAGCGGCCATGAAACAGGCCAGACAGAAGAGCCTGGTCAAGTATCTGGCGCTACTGAAGGCACCGAGCAAAGCGAGCTTCAATATCTGGCGTATAAAAAAGACGACGCTAACTACACAATTGCCATCCCGCAAGTTACAGGCAAAGATTACATCGCAAACGGTTATCACTATGTATTTACGGGTTGGAAGAAAGTACAAAGTGGTGCTCATGCGAAAGAAGTATTACTGAATGCCAACCAGCGTACGCTTAGTTTTGATGCGCAAGAAAATGCTATCTACGAGGCACAATATAAGAAAGTTCCCTACATCGTAACCAATGTTACCGACGGAACGATACCCGAAGATTCAGTTGTTGTGTCCTTTAAGCCGGCGCCTGGGCGCAAATGGGCGGATGGTTCAACTGGACCAAAAGTCCTTTACATCAAGAAGGGCATGGACATTTCGCGCCTTGACGAGCACGGCAGACCTATTAAAGATACTGACACTACCACACAATCTATCCTGCAAGTACTAGGATCGCAGCTTGCGGGTTATAAGAACGACTGGTCGAAGTCATCGATGGACGGCATTACGCTCATCAAGAGCATGAAAGAGGGAGCTGGCGAAGACGGATGGAAATCCAATAACGCCTTCCAGGAGTTTGTTGCCCATCAAACACCGCACACCGAGCCTAAGACGATTGATAAATACCAGGCCATTATTCAAAACACAACGGTGCCATCGGCAAACGACTTTATTAAGAATGATAAAGACCTCAAAAATCTGCTCATGAAGAACGGTGTTGTTGTACCTGGTAAAGAGAATATTGAGTCGTACAAGGTTGAATTTGTGGGTGAGGCGCCGCAGTCCAAAGTTGCGGGCACCTATCTTGTGCCGCTTAAGGTAACGATTAAGTACCGTGACATGGACAGCGAGAGCGTATTTATGCTCAACTCGCAACTCAAGGTTATATACAGCGTGCTGTACGGCAAGAACAAGCCAACAAACGAAAAGCAGCCTATCGACTTTAAGGTGTTCGACGGCCATTATCGCAAGCTTACGTTCATTACCGACGATAACGAAAAGCACCAGCACAAGGGCACTATTATTGGCGAAACAAAGAATTTTGTGGACTACTACCTTGCCAAAGACCAGGATCTGAAAGCCCGCGTGCCAAAGATCCTCAACCAGGACTATGTGGAAGATGGTTACCACTACAGGTTTGTTGGTTGGAAGTTGGTTAAATCGACAGATACGGCTGTAACAGACGACAAGAACGAGCTCGGGAAGGACGACATTAAGTTCGGCACGTCCGATGCTGACACGCTCAAAGTGTCGAAGGAGACGACGGGCGACCTTATTTACAAGGCGGTATATGAAAAGATTAAGTATGTAGAAAACAGTCCGGTAGATGGCACCGTTCCTGCTGATTCGGTCGTCGTGTCGTTTAAGCCGGCACCTGGCCGCAAGTGGTCAGATAACTCAACCGGTCCTAAGGTACTCTACATTAAGAAAGACACCGATATTTTCAAGATTGACAAAGACGGTAAGCCTACAAACGATCCATCAAAGAGCATTGTTGCTGAGCTGGGCAAGCAGCTGCATGGCTATGAGGGCGACTGGTCGAAGTCATCGATGGATGGTCAGTCGACGTTTATTCCAAGCATGAACGATGCGCACAAGGTCAATACTAAGGCGTGGCTGTCAAAGGATGCGTTCCAAGAATTTGTTGCACATCAAAAGGCTGTAGTCGATCCTACCGTCAAAAACGAGATTGTTATTACGCAGTATGGTCAAGTGCCAGAGGCAAAAGACTTTATCGATAACATCAAGGCGCTTGAAGGCGATAACATTGCTAGAAAAGAAGACGGAACCTATGACATCGAAGTACATTACGGCGAGAATGACCAGAAGAAGCCAAACTCCGATGCCGCTGGCGTGTACACGGTGCCAATTTTCATAACCGTGAAGCATGCCGATATGGCAGATCCTATTGTGTACAAGCTCACAAGCGTTCTGCGCGTGATGGACAAGGTGCTGCCAGACGCTTATGGCAAGAAAATTGCTGATAAGATCAAAGAAAAAGAGCAAGCTCAAACTGATCCAAGCAAGCCGGTACAGTATACCGAGGAGGAGAAGCAATTTAAGGACAACTATGCAAAGGTTGTATTCTCTTCGGCTACTGATACTAAAGGTACGCCTAAAGGTACGCTTGTTGGCACAGCTACATACTATGTAAGGAAGAATACCGATATCGTCCTTGACACGCCTACCGTTATTGCGAGGGAAAATCAAATCGACGCTCAAACTGGTAAGAAGTTCAGGTACGTATTCACAGGTTGGCAACTAGTGATTACGCAGAACACGCCAGGCCAAGGCGGCACCCAAGCAGGCAGCACGCAGCCGGGTATCGCGCCGCAGCCTGGTGCAAACGCACACGCAAGCACTCTTATGCGCTCACTACGTCACCGCAGAAGCCTCGACGCGTTCACGCCGTTCACTACGCTCGTCCAAACTGAAACTCCAGGTAGCACACCTGGTGCTTCAGAGGGAGGCTCTACGCCTACCACAATAAGTGTTACAGTTCCGGCAGAAGATCTCAAGCCCGAAAACCTTGGTAAGACCTTACGTAAAATTGAAGCGAAGTACGGCAGAACCTTCACCAACGCAACGTACACCTTTGTTGCGCAGTATGAAAAACAACCTTATGTTATTGACGCAAGCCAGCAAAGCACCATGCACGACGGTGACGTTCCCGTGATGTTCTTACCAGCGCCAAAGCACACCTGGCAAGACGGCTCGTCGCGTCCGTACGTGTACTACGTAAACGCACAAGCAGGCGACATCTCGCCATATATGCAAGCCTTACAAGCCAAGCTTGGAAGCTTTGTTGATTGGGATGTGTACGACAACAAGGGCCAGCTTGTTACTGATCCTAAGGAGATAAAGGCAGCTTCAACGAACCCGAAGCATGCCTACACCTTCATCGCAAAACAGGCAGAAATTCCTAACCTTGTTCCGCGTGATGATAAGGTTATTACCGAGGGTGACGATATGCCTTCCTATGATGAAATGGTGCAAGACATCGTCCAGCATCAACAGGGCGTGCCTTCGGAAGCGCTTATTGATCCAAGCACGGGTAAACCGATTATGATAAACGGTCTCGAAGCCTTTACCAATGGCGTACTCAATAGACGCTTTGCTGGTTGGGAAACGCCCGAAAACGGTTATAAAGATATTAAGACCGATAAACCCGGCGTCTATAAAGTGCGCTTCGGTTTGAAGTATTACACCGACGAGCAGGAAATTACTACTACTATCAAGGACGGAAAAGTCGTCAAAGAAGGAAAGGTCGACAAAGACGGCAAGCCAATCTTTAAGACGGCCATTAAATGGGTTGAGGCAAATATTCGCGTGCTGCCACGCGTGATACCTGCTCAAAGCTTGCCCGCAGATGATACGGCTGAAGCAAAGTTCATCAAACAGAACTACACGAAAGTAACCTATCAGGTAGCGCTGGGCGATCACGGCTTCTTGGCGTCGCCGTATACCACGTTCTACGTGCGCCGCGGTTACACAATTGACCCCAACGCGCTTTTGTACTTTAACAAAGAGCTACGCGCGGCACATGCCCAAGGCAACGAAGAAATTGGCGTGCCAAATGTTGTGTCTGATCCAGGATACAAGTTCTACGAGTGGCAAAAGCACGCGGCGAATAACCAGGGTGATGTGGTGTATCTTGCGCACTTCCACAAGCTGCCGATTGCCCACTTTGCGTTTGAGACTACAACCGAAGCTGAGCAGGCATTTAGCACACGTCTTGTTGGCGACGCTCAAAACAAGCCTACGTATAAGCCAAAAGCTGGTACAAATCTGCCCTATGGCATAAAGGTTGATTGTGAGGGCAAGGGCAACACGTGCATCATAAGCGGTACGCCGCATATTAGTGATTGGAAAGATGGCGAAGAACAGCGCACTATTGACCTTACGTTTGAAGTGGTTGATAAGCACGCCGCTGACAAATATGGTCGTGAATCCTATGGTTTGCAGAAAGAAATCGTGGTACACATTGTGGTAACGCGTCCGCATCCAGCGCCTGAGCCGCCAGTACCGCCTGTATATCCAGCAGTACCGCTGATTCCGGCGCCCGTGCCAGTACCACCAGCGCCCACGCCAGCTCCAACGCCGGTGCCAACACCTGTTCCACCTGCGCCCAATCCCGTACCGCCAACGCCAAATCCTGTACCTGTACCTCCAACGCCGGTACCCGTACCGCCTATTCCTGTAACGCCTACGCATAAGGCAGACACGCACAAAGCAGGCGCGCAGCAACGTCGTTTGCCCAAGACGTCCGATCCTACACTTGCCGCAAATGCTGCAAACCTTCTTGGTATGGGCGTAGGCATGATAAGTGCCGTTGCGTTTGCACGCAGGAAAAAGCCTCGCCATCATCGTAAAAAGCATGAATAAACGCTGGTGCATCGATAAGCGTTGACGTGTGAATCAACGCTGAGGCGGCGGTTTTAAAACGTTTTGGCCTATAGTATTTGGCTCATGATACATCCCGTTCGTAGAAGTCTGCGAACGGGATTTTTCTAAAACCACATAGCGAATATTCATGTACCTGCGATCGGCCTAAAGCCAATTATCTCTTTGAGCAGACACGGCAATCTTGCGCACGGAAATCTTGCACACGGCAATCTTGCGCGTAACATTCACCTGCAAAGTAAGCATCTCTTTAAGTAGACACAGCAATCTTGCGCGCAATATTCACCTGCAGAGTAAGCATCTCTAAACTGCATAGTTAGCAAAATACCCGCTGTCAAATGGCAGCGGGTATTCAAACCCTCTTTATATTTCACTCATGTTGAGCCGCAACAATTACGTGCGCACAACACACCGAAACATACTATTTACGACGCTTTTTGCTCTTTAATCCAGCAAAAATCAATCCAAATGCCGAGGCAATCATGCCCATTGCACCAAGTGCGTTGGTAGGATCGGACGTCTGAGCCAGATGCTTAGGCGTTTGTCCATGAGCGTGCATGGTACTACCGATGTGATCCCCTGTATTCGAATCTGCAGGAAGACCCTCTTTATTACTCTTTACAAGTGCCGCAAAAGCATCTTTGAGGTTTTGCAATGCAGCATCTACCTGCGCCTGAGTTGCATTAGGATCAGCCAGTACCATGCGAGCAGCGTCCAAAGCTTTCTGGTAAGCCTTCTGAGCTGCTTCTGATGCATACGGGTACTCAGATTTTGGATTCTGAGATGCGTCTGTAACCGAAGCTTGGAGTTTGCTCTTATCGGTCTTATAAGCATCCGTAAGCTTTTGCTTAGCAGCTTGGAGCTTTTGGAGTGCCTCGTCTACCTGCGCTTGGGTTGCATTCTTGTCACCGAGAACCTTATGAGCGTCCTCAAGCGCCTTCTTATAAGCGTCAAGCTCAGAAGAGCCTGCAGCATTAGCGTACTCAGGAGTCTTGGTAAAGTCAGCGTCTTTGTCGGCTTCTGCTTTCAGCTTGGTTGTATCAGTCTTATAACCATCCGTAAGCTTTTGCTTAGCATCTTGGAGCTTTTGGAGTGCCTCGTCTACCTGCGCTTGGGTTGCATCGTTATCACCGAGAATCTTGTTAGCGTCCTCAAGCGCCTTCTTGTAGTCTTCAAGAGCTTGTTTAGAAGCGTCGTCACCCTTAGCTTGAGCATTTTGATACTCAGGAGTCTTGGTAAAGTCAGCGTCATCGTCGGCTTCAGCTTTCAGCTTGCTTGTATCAGTCTTGTAGGTGTCCGTAAGCTTTTGCTTAGCTTGCTTCAACGCTGCAAGAGCCTCGTCTACCTGAGCTTGAGTTGCATCCTTATCGCCGAGAACCTTATGAGCGTCTTCCAAAGCCTTCTTGTAAGCGTCAAGCTCAGAAGAGCCTGCAGCATTTGCGTACTCAGGAGTCTTGGTAAAGTCAGCGTCATCGTCGGCTTCAGCAGTCAAATCAGTCTTATCAGTCTTATAACCATCCGTAAGCTTTTGCTTAGCATCCTGGAGCTTTTGGAGTGCCTCGTCTACCTGCGCTTGGGTTGCATCCTTATCACCGAGAACCTTATTAGCGTCCTCAAGAGCTTTCTTGTAGTCTGCAAGAGCTTGCTTAGACTCGTCGTCACCCTTAGCTTGAGCATTTTGATACTCAGGTGTCTTGGTGAAGTCACCATCAGCATCCGCTTCAGACTTCAGCTTAGAAGGATCAGTCTTGTAGCCGTCAGTAATCTTCTTCTTAGCGACTTGCAATGCATCAAGCGCATCGTCAAGCTCTTTTTGGGTTGGAGCCTTATCCATGCCTTCTGGAAGCTTGGTCTTCGGCTTGCCAGTAGTACGATCAAAGGCATCGAGAAGTTTCTTGGCAGCCTTGAGCTTCTTGTTATAGTCGTCAAGATCTTTCTTAGACGCTTCATCACCCTTAGCATCGGCATTCTTGAACTCAGGCGTATTCTCAAACGTGGTATCACGCTGGTCGTCGTCGCCGTCCTTAGACTTGTCGACTTCCATTTGCAACTCGGTCGGATTGGTCTTGTAGTTGGCAATAATCTTGTCCTTGATTTTCTTAAGAGCCTCTTTAGCTGCGTCAACTTCTTGCTGAGTTGGGAGCTGATCCTTTGGAACGTCAACTTCCTGGCCATCCTTCGTGACCTTACCATCGTTCTTGTCGATGAGTTCCTTAGCCTTTGCCAGAGCTTGCTCATACGCTACCAGGTCATCAGGCTTCTTTCCATCCTTAGTCTTTCCTTTAAGGTTTTTATACTCGGTTGTGTCCTCAAAAGTAGGATTCTTAGCTACGCCCTTATCGTCCTTATCATCGGCTTCATTCTGCAAAGCAGCAACATCGGTCTTAAAGTTTTCGTCAATTGCCTTTTTAGCATTTTGCAAATCAGTCAGAGCCTGGTCTACCTGCGCTTGGGTTGGACGATCTGCTGGAGCAGCATTTGGATCGGGGTTCTTAACCTTGTTGATAAGATCCTGTGCAGCCTTGAGCTTGTCGGTGTAATCCTTGAGCTTCTTGGTTGCGGAGTTAGCATCCGTTGTAGCAGGATCTTCTGTCTTCGCCTTTTCAAGCGCGTTCTTGTATGGAACAGACGCTTCAAACGGAGGAACAACTGGCTTGCCATCTTGATCCTTATCGCCTACTTCACGTTCAAGCTTAAGTGCATCAGTCTTATATTTCTTAGCAATATTGTCTTGAGCGTCTTTCAGCTGTTTAAGCAGAGCGTTTACTTGCTTTTGGGTCGCTTTTTGCTTCCAATCATTATCATTAAGCTTGTCGATAACTTTCTTCAAAACATTGTCGAAGCCTGTGTCTTGTCCAGCTTCACCTAAGTCCTTTTTAGCGCCTTGATCGCCAGCAGTCTTCTTAGCAACAGCATTTTGATACTCAGGCGTCTTCTTGAAGTCACCATCTGCAAAGTCTTTAGCAGAAGTCAACGGCTCAAGATTGGTCTTGTAGTTATCAGTAATTTTCTTCTTAGCTGCAGTAAGAGCATCGAGTGCATCATTAATCTGCTTTTGCGTTGGACGCTCGCTGTTCTTCTTGTCTTGATCTGCCGCAGCCTTTGCAAGATCACGAGCCTTCGTGAGAGCCTCTTTGTAAGCAGTAACATCTGCGTTTTCCACACCGTTGCTCGTCTTAGCCTGAGCATTCTTGAATTCGGGGGTAAACTCGAAGTCGCCTTCAGTAGCAGCAGGAGCACCCTCCGCAGTAGACTTCCTAGTTTCTGCCTCAAGCTTAGAAGTGTCAGTCTTATACTTCTCAATCTCAGTACGAGCATCGTCAAGATCCTTAAGCGCCTTGTTGATGTCTTTTTGAGTTGGCTTTGCGTCTTGCGGCGTAGATTCATTATCATGCTTCTTCAAAAGCTCCTGAGCTTTTGTCAAAGCTTCATCATACGCCTTCTTGGCTGCGGCGGCCTTAGTGTTCTTATCCGTATCAGGAACAAGCTTACCGCCCTCTTCCTTCATGAAGTGAGGATCAGACGCATTGCGATACGCATCAGAAGTTTGCGTGCCTTCTGTAGGAGCAGGACCCTCTGTAGAGCCGTGCTTGCCAACACTTTCCGTGAGCTTGGTGGTGTCGGTGTTGTACGTGTCAAGAGCCGCACGCTTCTCGTTCAAGGTCTTAAGCGCGTCATTTACTTCCTTTTGCGTTGCAGCAGGATTCTTGAGCAATTCCTTAGCTGCGTTAAGAGCAGCACCATACTCATCTACAGCTTTTTTAGCTGCTTCTTTCTTAGCAGTATTCTCAGTTCCGTCATCATTCTTGAAATCAGGCTGCGAAGCATTCTTATACGCAGGCGTCTTCTGAGTATTGTCATGCTCGTTAACAGACTTAAGTAGCTCGTCGGTCTTGGTTGCAAACTTGTTCAAATCTGCAATAGCATCGTTCATTTCCTTAAGGATTGAGGTAATATCCCTATCCAGAGGCTCGCCTTGCGCATGTGCCTGAATATTCTTCAGGTAGTCCTTATCATCAAGGTTGCCGTCCTTAACAGGAGTATTTGTATCAGGAATATCCTTACCATTTGCTTGATCCTTAGGCATCTTTTTCTCAAGCGCCTGCTGTAGCTTCTTTACGGCATCGTCATACTTCTTCTTAGCAGCCTTTGCCTCTTCACTTGCATCATCTGCAGATACATTCTTATATGCTGGGCTGTGTTGTATTGCAAGGTCATTAAATACAGCTGCCGAAAGCCTGCTGGTATTAGTTGCATACTTGTCGATAACTTTACGTGCTTCTTCAAGAGCTTTCTTGGCTTCATCAATCTGGTTTTGACTTGGAGCAGTTCCACCATTCTTAGCTTTTTCTAGATCTTCCTTAAGCGCCTTAGCTTTTTGATAAGCATCGTTGTAATCTTTGAATGCTTTCTTTGCGTCTTCGTCGCCAGCTTGGGCCTTATCGAAAGCGTTAAAGTATGCAGGCATCAGGTAACCGCTAAAGTTATCCGCAAGAACTTTCGTAAGTTCATTAGCGTCAGTTGCATAATCTTTATGAAGTGCATCTTCAGCCTTAGTTAGCGCTTCTTTAGCATCATCAACTTCTTTTTGAGTTGCTTTGTCGTTCTTAAGAACCTCGCGTGCCTTAGTTAACGCATTGTTATAGTTGTCAACAGCGGTTTTAGCAGCTTGTTTTTCTTGCTCGCTTGCACCGTTAGTCTGCTTATTAAGCGCATTCTTATAGAAAGTACTCTGCTTGCTTGCATCATCCTTATCAGGATTATCGAAGCTGAGCTTTTCAGCGGTTATAAGCTTTGACTTATCCGTAGCTTTAGCATCAAGCGCTGCTTTAGCTTTTTGAAGCGCGTCAATAGCTGCGTTAACGTCCTTTTGAGAAGCGTTTGGATCTGCTGAAAGATCCTTTGCCTTCTTTACAGCGTCATCGTATGCTTTGCGCTCATCATCAGTTGCGTTTTGATAGGCTGGGTCAGCGTTTGCAATCGTTTGAGCGCCTTGAGCGTCCCTACCATCCTTCACCTGACCATGCTCAGCAATAGCAGCGTTAAGCTTGTCTTTGTTAGTGGTAAATTCGTTAAGCTTTTCGCGCGCAGCATCAAGCTTGGCCTTGGCTTCGTCAACAGCCTTTTGAGTAGCGTTCTTGTCTTCCTTTACCTTATTGGCTTCAGCAAGCGCTTCATCGTAAGCTGTCTTAGCAGCCTTAGCTTTCTCATTCTTGGCAGTATCAGGCTTTCCATCGTCGGTCTGGAATACTGGATCAGTAACATTCTTATACCTATCAGTAGTTACAGTACCAGGAGTTTCAGCAGTAGTGCCCTCAGCAGTCTTACCGTTGGCTTCAATCGACTTGTTCAGCTCATCTTTCTTGGTAGCATCACCATCAAGAGCCGCACGAGCTTTATCCAGCTTAATGGTTGCATTATCAACTTCAGCCTTAAGCTGTTCAGTTAACTGATCATCTGGTGTAGTTCCAACTTTTTCAAGCGTTTGTTTAGCAACCTTCAATGCATCTTCGTAGTCTTTCTTTACCTTGTCAGAAGCGTTGTAATAGGCTGACTGTGTTGGAACATCTTTGCCTTCAACAGCAACAGTCTTGTGTTCGCCAATCGACTTATTAAGATCCTTCGTCTTATGATTCGTCTGCGGCACAAAAATAACGTTAATTGCCTTAGGCGTGTTGTTAGGATCCTTTTTATACGGATTTGTATATACACCGCGATAATATGACAAAGCATATGGCGCAACAAAAAGACGTGTCTTAAAAACTTTGTTCTGCTTAGCAGCAACAGTTACAGAACCAGCCTCATCATCCCAGGTATACTTACCCACCTTCGACTCTTCATCACCCATATTCGCATCTGAGTTAGCAACTTGTGGATCGCCTATCCAATATGCGCCATTCATCATACCAAGGGTCAACTCGGTAGTAGGTTCACCATTTTTATCAATTGCATAATTCATATGAGATTTGGTCGGCTTGCCGCCCTTGCCTTCGTGATCGAGCGCTTCACCACCCGTAAGCGGACGCAAACCTGTATTCTGATCCTTAGGCGTGGCTTTGATAAGTTTCACAATCTCAGGAGCGGTAAACGCTTGGGCTTTGGTTGGATCATAACGATAGATGAGTGTAGTGTGTTTATCATCGCTCCACGAGAAACCCTCATCACTATCGCGACCATCGAGCTTTTTCTTTACCAGCTCAACGTTATAATCAGTACGAATATCTGGGAGACGCGTGAGTTTATCTTTGGTTATGTCTGATGTAAACTTTGCAAGTGCTTTATCAGTCTTAATGGTTACATTAATATTATTTTCTTGTAAGCCGTTTGAACGGCCTTTATTAGCATCGCCTGCGCCAGTAAGGTCACCCGTAATGTAGGAAAGCGTAATTTGATCTTTGCTGGTAAGACCAAGCTCTTTGTTATCTTTGTTAGCGTCGAAAATAGCTGTTTTAATTCGATCAAGTTCAGCATTTGAGTAGCCAAGTGGGTTAGCCACAAAGACTGCTTTATCGGCTGCAGGAACAGAAATATCCTTTTCCGCAATCTTCTTCAACACAAGGTCGCGCAGAGCAATCTTAGGAGCGTCCTTAGCATCCACGCCATCGAAGCTGATGGTAACTTCGCCCTTGTCATTAATAGACACTTTGTCTTGACCAACGTGATTAAGACGTGCAAGCTTCTTAATAATATCGTTCTTTATCTCTTGCGAAACGTTGGTTGGATCTTCAACGGTGGGCTTATCAATACGCGTGTCATAGCGCGCAATGGTAAGAGGCAGCGCCTCAGACTTGTAGCCGAGGTCGGATACCAAGTAGGTCTTGAGATTTACAACACCAGTTTTATAGGTGGTTACTTTTGCATCAGGCTTTGACGTTACCGTGTTAATGGAATTTACTTGACCAGCATCATAAGCTTGCTCAGCGTTAATAATTACCTTGTTTTCAGCGGTATCTGGCGTATTAACAACTGGCTTTGATTCTTCCTTACGCACACCAACGCCATTAACTGTGCTTGCAGCCGTAATTTGATCGCGAACCGACAATGGTTTAGACGTATTCTTATCTTTGAGCTCGGTAGGAGCATCAAGTGCTTGTTGAAGCTTTTCACGAATGGTGTTATCTTCAAGCTTTTGATCGTATCTTAAAACAATCGAGCCTGTTGTTTTAGGCGGAATAAGTGTTGCTGCACGCACAATATTCGTCTTGTAAAGAAGAACTTCCTGCCCGTCTTTCATGCCATACACATAGATGCAACGCATAGCAGAATAGCCAGCAGCTGGCATTTTGTTATCTCTATAAAGATGAGTCATTTTAAGCGTTGCCGAACCATCATTGCTTGTGGTAAAGGCATATTTCCCAGAATAAGCTTGATGCCAATCTTCGTCAGCGGAATAGTATTCTACAAAACCCTTGGCATTGTTATTTTTAATATCAATATTATCGTTCGGGAAAATAGCTACCTTAGTAATGGTGCTGCCATCGGAAGGCTTTTCGAATTTAAAGGTAACTTCTTGATTCTGACCGCTTTCAATATAAACATTGTCAGACTTGCCCCATGCGTACATGTTAGGAAGCGTGTCTTTTGTTTCTTTTGAAAGCGTTATTTCACTGTTAACTTTTGGAGCAGGTGCAGGTGTAGCTGCGCGATCAAAACCTTTTGAAGAAGCAACTTCCTGAACCGTTGTGTTTTTCTGAGGGGCTTTACCAAGATTACCCCCCCCACCTGTTCCTTTTTAACAGCTTCTTTCTTGTCTGTATCAGTTTTCTTAGGCGAGTTATCTGTAACAGCCTTAACCGAGGTAGCAGTAACATCTTTATTATTTACATGAGTCTGAACTTTACCTGCAGGCGTAGGTGCCGTTTGTTGCGCGGCCGCAGGAGTAGATTCCGTTTGTGCAAGTGCAGGAGCTGCACTCAACGCAAGCGAAGCTGCTGCAACGGCACCTGCAGCACCAACAGAAAGTTTTGAAAATGAATGCGCCGAAGCAGACGCAAGTATCGTTTTTTTACTGTGTTTAGCGTGATGTTTGCGAGCCATATAAACTTCCTTTCGCTTGAGATACAGTTTCACAAACGATTACGAATCTATAACCTATATATTAAATATAGAGAGACGTTAATAGTCTAGTGTCTTAATTTTACCAAAAATAGCTAAGTATACAAGTGTTTTTTGGTCATATACGTTGCAGTTTAGCAACAACATTTGAAGAGAATTTATTATAGACAGTCCTCTATTAATATATGAAATATGCCTCGCCAACACAAAATCGTGTCAGCAAGGCATAGTAACGTGTTTTAGGCTAAAACGGCCTCATGCATACATCCACATGCGTCGCTTTAAACTCAGACTACTTAGAAATGCCCAAAATGTGCTCTTTTGCATGAATCAAATCGGTAATCATCTGGCAATAAGGTGTTTGAATACCAAGCTTTTTGCCACGGCGTGCAACAGCACCGTTAATGTAGTCAATTTCGGTTAAACGATGATTTTGTACAAGATCTTGATGCATGGATGGATAGTGAGGTGCGGCTATTTCGGATACATGCATTACGTAGTCTACGATTTCGGATTCGTTAAGTTTAATACCCGATGCAATTCCCACTTCACAGAACTCGTGAATAATAGCACGTACGGTATGCAGTGCGTCTTCGGTTGCAAAGAATTCTCCAATGGTGCAGTCGCAAAGCGCGCAGGTAGAATTCATGGTTCCATTAACACATGCTTTACGCCAAATAGAAGGCAGAACATCCTCGTCGTAGATAACGTTTAAGCCAGCTTGATTCATAACGTCTACAATCTGAGCCGAAGACTCTTTTCCGCATGTGTCAAAGCTTTGTAAGTTAATAGAGCCCTTACCTTGTAAAATGGCAACACCTGGTCCTTTAAGACCTGCAGTCCATACGGTAACGCCCATCAAAATGTTTTCTTCTTTAATATACTTGCGAATGGTGTCCTCGTGACCCAAACCGTTAAGCAAGCACAAAACTTTTGTGTGCTCACCAATAATTTGTTTAATGTCCTCTAACATCTGGGGAAGCTGCATAGCTTTAGTAAACAAGATGATGAAATCAGCAGGGGTATGTGCCTCGGTTGGATGCATGATAGTCATCTTAACGCAGTCGGGTTTATCGCCTACAATTTTAAGACCGTTTTGCTTAATAGCATCAATGTGATCTTGCCAGTTGTCTAAAAGAATAACTTCTTGACCGCTTTGTTGAAGCTGATACCCAAAACGACAACCCATTGCACCTGAACCTGCAATATAAATACGCATATTTCCACCTTTCGTAGATAAACTACCTTTTTATATACCATATGTTAAAACATGCAAAAAAACATCGCGCACGAAACGCCACAGCACCCGTGCGCGAATGTATACCAATTAGCCCTTAAATTTAAAGAGATCCTTATCGTACAGATGAACCACGTCACATAAGACTTTATTAACTACAAATCCTACAGCAAATGGAATAACTACCCATGCAATAAGAATTTGAATAATGTTAACGTTACCAATACTTAAAGCTGCTAAAGGACTTACAAATCCAACAAGACCAAAACCTGACGAAGCAGGAGTTCCGCCCATTTCCCATAAAGGAATGGTAAGTGCGCTGATTGCAGCAGTAAGAGCTGCAGGAATTGCCATCACAGGACGCGTCATAAAGTTTGGCATCATCATTTTCATAGCACCAAGCGCCACGGCAATAGGTACGCCTGCTTTGTTAACACGAGCACATGCCCACACCAACATTGCAGCACACGCGGCAACGCCCATACCTGCCGCAGCAGAAGACATACCTGTTAAGCCAATAGCAATACCAATTGCCACGGTAGACAAGGGGCTGATAATGATAATAGAAAATGAAGCGGCAATTAACATGCACATCAACCAAGGCTGTAACGTAGTAAAGGTATTAATGAGTTGGCCTATGAAATAGGTAATCTGTGACACATACGGCAAAAGTTTCCAACCAACAAATCCCATACCTGCACCAGCGATAATTGGTAACAGCACAATGGTAAGCGAGCCAAGCTTATTGCCAATAGCACGTACCACAGCAACGGTAAGTGCAGCGCAGATCATCACGTTAATGATGTCACCAATACCTGCCAGCTGGAAAAGTGGAGCCGTTTTATCAGCAACGGTTGCAGCTGGAACAAATTTCCATGCGCCCGATCCAATAAAGGTAGCACCAGCAACCGTAGCCATTTGAATAGGATTAAATTTAAACTGATGAGCAATCAGAAAACCTGCCATAGCTGGCGTTAAAAATTGGAAGGCAACAATGGTGTGATAAAACTCCATAAGTGGTGCACAGTCGGGGAAAGGTTTAATAAAGGTTGCAAGAATTGCATTAGGAATAAGAGCCACAACGATTGCAATTGTAGTTCCATTCAAAATTTTGAGTATAAATTGACCAAAAGATTCTGAAGTAGGAGGTGCAGGTGTATGCGTAGCAGCTGTAGATGCTTTTGCTGCTTGAGGCGCAGACGCACCAGAAGTTTTCTGTGAAGTAGCCATAGGTATATTTCACCTTTCTACGTTGGTATATATATAAAATCCCAGTTACATCTTATAGAGAACTGATTACTTTTAAGTATAGCTTGCCCATAGAAAAAGTGATGGAGCGTGCTTGCAGGATGTGACGGGTTTTGATTGTAGCGCGCAGGTGTGTAACTCTGTGTGAGTCATGCAAAACTATAATTTTGAGGCTGTAAACAATTTTTTTGAGATAAACTCTCAAAAACGTTCGGTGGTTTATGATTTTTAACACCAGGCGTATACTGTATTTGATCAAAGTTTTAATACCGTTTATATCTTTATTTAAAATTTTGTATATACACACTTTACATATGTATACGCTTAGCGGTTTGTATACTTACGTACGTTAATAGTTAGAATACTTTATATACGTACATACAATACCATGTTCAAGTTTCACTGTTGTTTATACATATTTTCTTTTAATTCACATTTTATACACATATCGTCAAACATTTTGGTTTGTTACTTATGTGAGCGTAACAGATACATATGCGCAGCTTATATATGCTAATGAGCATAACACGACCATAATAATTGTATACATTACGGCATGTGCATAGCGTTTGCGTTCAAGAAGCTGTGCGCCTGTTGCACAAGGAGTAGAAAACGACGTAAAGCCACCTAAAAGACCTGTTGAGACGCATACGCTCCATAAGGAATTGAGGCCAAGGCGATGCGCAACAATCAAAAAGATCGCCGAAAGCGCACATCCAAGCACATTAACCACCAACATAGCAGGACTTACTGAAAAAATTTTGTGCGTGTTGATTGAATCAATATAATGTATAACGCCTGCACGAAGCAAAGCTCCTACTCCTGCGCACAGAGAAGCCGCAAGCAAAATTATCGCTGCGTTCATGCTCATGATGCGCTCCTCGTTTTGCATGCATTGGAATGTATGCATCGGCGTTTACACACGCCCATGCGTCTTCCTACCAACGCGCAAGCTGTACCGCCCACTAAAGAAACCACTGCATAAAGAGTTGCAAATACAGGCGATGATTCTCCTACGGTAATGATCCCAATAAAGGTAGCATATGTAGTAAATGCGCCGCAAAATCCGGTTGCCCAAAAGGGCTGAACCAATTGGCGCTTGGTGTTCGACAAAGTTTGGACGAATCCCAAAATACCAGAGCCAATAAGGTTAATAGCCAAGATAACCAGTGGATTAGAGAAACTTACACCTACAAGCAAGCAGACGCAGCAACGCACAAAGGCGCCGAGCGAACCACCTGCAAAAATTGCCAAGGTTTGTGTGGCTGTTTGTGGTAACTTCATAACACCTCTTATAAGCTGTTTGTATTAGATGTGTGCTTCTTGATTATAATACGCCGTGTGTCTGTGCAGCGCTGCGGCAGTACACCCGTGCATAATACACATGCATAAACGTGCGGCAGTTTATACAAAAATGCGTGTCCCCTACCTTGTAGAGAACACGCATCGTGATTTAGTGCTTGTTGGGCGCGTAGCGCGTGGCTTCGTGCGTTAAGCTTGACGCAAGACGCGTTGCGTTTGAACGCTTGGCGTTTGCGGTACATGACGCGCCTAGTGCGCACTTGTACTTACACGCCGTTTACTTCTTGCGTTTCATGTGCTTTGCAGCTGAACGCTTTGAGCGACCTACAAAACCTGCACCAAGTATTCCTGCAGAACCAAGTAAGGATGCAAGTGCTTGACCTAAGGCAAATGGATCAGAGGTCTTAGGTGTTGATTGCTCTACAGGTTGAGCAGGCTCCACATGTTCAGCAGGTGCTGGAGCTGGCGCTGGTATCGGTGTCGGAGTTTCTGGCTTCTTACCGTCCAAAGCTGCTTTAGTATCTTTCACAAGTTGTAATGCATCAGCCAAAGCTTTTTCTTTTTGATCCTTAGTACGTGAATCTGTACTAGAATCTGAGAGTTCTTTCAGCAGTTTATCTGCTCGTTGAAGAGCATGGTCGTATGCATCTTTTTTATCCTGTGAAGCATAGGTATATGCATCAGACTTCTTAACTTCATCAGCTGTAACAACTTCATCTTGTAAAGGCTTGGTGTCTACACCGTCGAGAGCAGCAGCAGCTGTTTGCAATGCTTTAAGTGCGTTATTAACAAGCTCTTGTTTTTGTTCGCGAGTCTTGTCTGCGTACTTTTCACCACTTATGTTAGCAACAAGATCTTTTGCATCTGTGAGCGCTTTATTAAATGCGGCTTTCTTATCCTTTGAAGCGTTCTTATATGAAGCGTCGTCTTTTAATGCACCGTCTTTAGTTACTTCAGCTTGTAAAGCGCTGATGTCTACACCATCGAGAGCAGCAGCTGCATCTTTAAGAGTCTGTAGAGCCTTATCAACAGCATCTTGCTTCTCTTCTTTAGTCTTGGTTGAATCACCATTTATGTTAGCAACAAGATCTTTGGCAGCAGCTAATGCGTTATTAAACGCAGTTTGCTTGTCCTTTGAAGCGTTCTTATACGAAACGTCTTCTGGTAAATTAGCATCTTTGTCTACTTCATCTTGTAAAGGCTTGGTGTCTACACCGTCGAGAGCTTCGGCTGCATCTTTAAGAGTCTGGAGAGCCTTATCAACAGCATCTTGCTTCTCTGCTTTAGTCTTGGTTGAATCGGCATTTATGTTAGCAATAAGGTGTTTAGCAGCGGTTAATGCCGTATCAAATGCAGTTTGCTTATCCTTTGAAGCGTTCTTATACGAAACGTCTTCTGGTAAATTAGCATCTTTGTCTACTTCATCTTGTAAAGGCTTGGT
>NZ_JBWPJQ010000010.1:0-75594 GCF_056583915.1 Fannyhessea sp. C0108B2
TTATACGAAACGTCTTCTGGTAAATTAGCATCTTTGTCTACTTCATCTTGTAAAGGCTTGGTGTCTACACCGTCGAGGGCTGCGGCTGCAACTTTAAGAGTCTGGAGAGCCTTATCAACAAGAGCTTGCTTCTCTTTTTGAGACTTGCCTGCGTATTGTTTACCTGTGCCTTCAAGATCACCTAATTGAGAGATAAGGTCTTGTGCATCTGTGAGCGCTTTATCAAATGCAGATTGCTTGTCCTTTGAAGCGTTCTTATACGAAACGTCTTCTGGTAAATTAGCATCTTTGTCTACTTCATCTTGTAAATCATTAGTGTTTACACCATCTAAAGCTAAACGAGCTTTAATAAGCTTATCGAGCGCAGCGTCGATTTCTTTCTGTTCAGCTGCTTCTTTATCTGCAGTAGAAATATCAGCGTTCTCAGCACCATTCAAAACCGTTTGAGCTTCATTCAACGCTTTATCAAACTCATCTTTCTTAGCTTTAGAAGATGTGTTGTAAACAGAGTTGCCTGGGGTCTTAGGATCGGTTTCACTTGGCTTGAAGGTCTTATCGGACTCAATCTCTTTGCTAAGAGCATCGGTCTTTAGACCAGCACTTTTTGCATCAGGATCAATATCGCGCATTGCTTTTAGAAGGTCGTTATACAGCTCATTAACCTGATCCGCATCCTTAGGATCGCCCTTAGCTTTATCAAGTACAGCACCTGCAGCAGTAGAAGCATTATCAAATGCGGTCTTCTTTGCAGGATCACCGTTCTTGTACTTTTCACCTTTAGCAAACTTATCCGCAATGATCTTCAACTCTTCAAGACGAGCCATAGCATTATCGGTGTTTGCAGCGTTAGCAAGTACATCATCAATATCATCAGACGTTGTGCCATCAGCATTGGTGTGATCACCAGCATCAGTATCTTCAATAATCTTCTTGAAAGTTTCCTTCTGCTTATCATTAAGATGCGTGAACTCATCAATCTTCTTTAGAGCTTCGTCAATCTTCTTAGCTTTCAAAGCACGATTAGCAATAGCAGTTGGGTCGCCAATCTTCTTTGCATTATTGATGTCATCAATAGCCTTCTGCTTGTCAGCATCCGGGAGATTGCTATCTTGAATGCGCTTCTTCTGAGCTTCCTTTTCTTTATTAAGTTCAGACTGATCGTCATATGTGTTCTGAGTAGTATCGCGCTTAGGCGTATTATTCTTGATGGCTCCCTTAGCAACATTAAGCGAAGTATCTACACCATTAACAGCTGTCATGATGTCAGAAGGCTTTGTTGCGTTGTTCACAGTAGTCTTAGCATCATTGATTGCCTTAATAGCCGCGTCGTACTTATCCTTGGCTTTCGCCTGTTGATCAGCTGCTAAAGCATTGTATGCTGCATCAAGTTCTGCTTTCTTAGCTTCAAGCTTCGCAATACCAGCATTCTTAGCATTCTGCTCGTTAATGCTATTCTGACGCTTAGCAGCATCGAGAGCTGCGCGGATATCAGCTGCAGTAGGATTCTGCTTTGCAAGAGCATCTTCCAAAGCAGTGAGCGTGCTATCCTTCTGAGCTGAATCAGCACCGATTAGCTCCTTAAGAGCTTTATCGTCGTTGTCGCTTTCTCCCTTGCCGTGGCTTAAGAATGGAAGCGCGCCTTCCTTCAAAGCACCTCGAGCGTCGTTAATCGCCTTGGCCTTGTCGAGAATCTTCTGAACGGCTTCAGGAGTTGTGGCACCATTTGGATCCGCTCCCGTACCATCACCGTTTATCTCGTTCTTGAGAGCCTTTTTCTCTTCATCACTCAGATTATTGAGCTTGTCAATCTCCTCAGAAGCTTTCTTTTTTTCATCTTGAAGCTTTTGCTCTTTTTGCTTTTCCTCTTCTTTTTGCTTCTTGTCTTCGGCTTCTTTCTTTGCGTCGCCACCACCCTTGTTCTTGTTTATCGTTGCCTGGGTATTCGGGTCGGTAGATTTTGCATTCTCCTTGCCCTTTTCAGCAGCTTTTTTCAGAATTTCTTTAATCTTGTCGGGAGTGGTCGCTGCCTCAATCTGCTTCTTATATTCTTCTTTTTGCTCTTTCGTTAAGTTAGGATTACGGTCGATTTGCTGCTCAGCGTCCTTTTTCATCTGCGCAAGCGCATCAGGCGATGGCGTAGGAGTAGGAGTAGGATCTGCAGCCTTTTTCTTGTATGTTACAGGAACAGTAAACAGCTGATTCTTATTTTTGTCAGTGAAAATAAGCGTCTTAAGATCACTGTTTGTGTATTTAATCGTTGAAATACCTGTTGCGTTAGTATCGGATGCAGGCTCCATTAAGACGGTATCTGTTTTTGGCTTGAGACTCGTAGGAACGGTATACGGCACCTTATCTACTGCTAGTGAATCCGTGCCATCGTAATTGGCTTTCAAGAATGCTTCCACAGCTTTCTTGAAATCATCTGCAGACGGATTTTCTGGGTCGGTAACTTCAATATCAGGAATTGGATTGTACTTGCGCTCAGCTTTCTTGGCATCGGTAAGCTTGCGAATAAGATCGCGCAGATCCTTTTCACTCATACCGTCAATCTTGCTATCATTCAGCTGATCAGGATCCACGATACCAGCGCGTTTCAAGTCGTCGTCGGTAAGCCCATCATCTTTACGCTGCTTCAGCAGTGCTTTTGCTTGCTTCTTCAAATCATCGATCGTGGTATCTTTTTGAGGTTGAGTACTGCCTTTTTTGACGTACAAATCGCTGGCTTTTATGGTAAACAGCTGCCCTTGCATATCAGCAGACCAATCGCCATCACTACCATCATCTTGCATCCACTGGTGACCATTTACTTGGATGCCAAAGCCATCAGACAGCTGTATAGACATTACAGGTTGAGTATTACCTGTGCCATCCCAAGATCCCATATTCACAGTGCCTTGCTTTGGAGTCCAGGTCGCTGCTATTGGAATACTATCGTTTACATTAGCCAATTCGGAATCTTGAACATTGTCATAGTTGTCTTTGACGAACTGCTTCATAGCCTTAATGGCGTCTTGAGCAGTTGGTGTATCGCCATCAATCTCCGTCTTTGTAACCTTATATGTGAAGGTATTTTTCGGATGTTCTGCATCCGTTTCTGTCTTAGTTTCCGTAGAAGGTGTCTGAGGAGTTTGCTTATTAGCTTTCTGCTTAAGGAATACGCTCATTGGATACTTAGCGTCTTTGTAGTTGTCGGCGTGGAATACTACTACGCCCTTACCATCTTCTATCTTAAATTCAACATCTTTGATTGTGACAGGGGTCTTGTTGTCCTTTGCATCTTTTGCTACACATTTTTTCAATTGATCTTTAATTGAATTCAAACTCTGTCTGTTAATAGGGTCCGTTAAGTCCGTATCCTTAGCATTAAATGGATCGAAATTAACACTTGATTGGTTTTGAGGCGCTTCAACAATGAACTCTTTTTCGGCAGTAGGAGTTGGAGTTGGCGGCTGAGGATTTGGAGTTGGAGTTTCAGCCTTCTTCGTTAAGAATTGCCAAGAAGGAATCTCTGTTGTTGAACCGTCTGCCCAAGTAATAATAGCGTTCTTGAATTCTTTATCAAAGCTTACAGGAGTTTTACCGTCTTTCTTAGCTGCAGTATAGACATCCAAGTCAACGTTTGCTTTATCAAAAGCATCGGTTACTTGCTTTTGCTCTTCTGTAGTCAAGCTAGAAAGATTCTCAACCGCAATTGGATCAGGAACAACATACGGAGCCCAGTCGGCAATCGTTGCTCCTTGACACACCAGTTCAGAGGCGTCAATTTCAAGCTTTGAGCCATCTTTGTACGTAACAACGAGCTTCGTGCCGTCATCGTTGAACTTGATGCCGTCAGGATCAGCTTTCACATGCTCGTTAAAGTCTTTGTTGTCTTTGTTGGCATCCTTAAGTGCGGCAATTACCGCCTTTTTGTCAGCGTCAGTAAGCTTAGACGGCTTCACAACGGGTGTGCGCGCTGGCATGATAGGCTTGTACTTATCTCTGTCTTCTTCATTCTTAAAGACAAGCAAATCGGCAGAAATTGTGCGTTTGGACTGGTCTTTGAAGGTGATAGTAGCCACGCCCTTATCAGATACTTCCACTTTATCCACTAAGTCCGAATAATGCTTCGTATCTTTATTAGCTGTCGCAATTTTGCCTTTAATCGTGTCTTGCTCGTCGGGGCTTACTTTTTTAAGATCTTTAACAGGTGTAAGCTCAGGATACTTCAGGTCGATATGGTCGGCGATGCGCGGTGTATTGTGCTTTTGGCCTATGGCATAGTGCCAGTTACCTGCAAAGCGATAAACACCAGCAGCAAAGCGAAGTGGATTCTCATCGCGCTTTTTCCAGGCGTCATCGGTCATTTCGGCGACATAAGTCATATCATACCAACGTTGACCAGCAGATTCCCAATCTACAAATATACCCTTAAGACCTTGAGTTTGGTTTTGATATTCTCCCCATTGTTTTGCGGTATTGCCCTTATCATCATAACCCTTACTGCCTTTGGCATCCAAGCCCATAAGCTGTTTCCAGCCCTTGCTTGCAAGAATTTTTTGATCACTAAAATAATAATTAGAAATATTATTCCATTGCTTAGGGTTGTTAAAATGTTTGTCCGAGACAACTCCATAACCATTAGCGTCTGTAGTAATATACTGGGAAGAACCAGCAGGTTTAACCTGCTCCTTGCCGTTTTTTGTTAACTTTTCTATACGCTTAAATTGAATATCTTGAGGATCTTTTAAACCAGCAGGAACGCCAAACCACCACATTGGGCGGAATCGCCAGTCGTCAGCTGTACCGCCGTCCTTATTGCAATTAGAAAGATAATGGACGCGAACAAACTTACCAAGCGGGTCTTTGCCCTCATCCTTGCCCGCCTTAGCATGCTCAAGAGTATCGTAATAATCCACCTCAAGGTGGAAACGAGCTTCTGTATATTGTGCATCAGTTTTGAAACCATAATAAATGTTGTTACCTGTGCCGTCTACATAACCATCGGCATAGGCTAATGAACTAGGCAAACCCCCCAGAAGCATGGTACCTGCAAGAATGGCAGAACATGCGCCCGCAGAGAGCGCGAGGCGCGAATTTTTAGAGAGCTGATTTATATACGGCTTATGAGAACTGTGCTTAGGTGCCAATTTGCTCATGGTGTCTCCTATCAAGTATTGCCTGGGCACAAGGCCTTCATGAAAAGGTCTCATCAACTTAGATGTATTCTTATGATACATCAACACATAATAAACAACTTTTATTTTACCCTTTTTTAACTTTTTTTAAAACTATTTTAAGCTTATAAATTATTTTGTTGCTTAAAATAATGGTGCCAATCTCTACGACTTTTAAAACTGTTATTCAATTTCACATTAAATCTTTTTGGACTGCTCTAGAACTCATGAAACTATCAAAAAAGGTACTTTTCAGCATATGCCGAAAAGTACCTTAACTAGCACATATTATACAAATGTTTTTATAGCAAAATAGCTACAAAACTACGCGCATATTTTGGCATAAACGCCAAAAACAGCAAAAAATTAGTTCCAGCCTTTGTTGTCGCAACCAAAATCGCGGATAAGCTCACATGCGCGCTCCACAATTGCTTCACGTCCAGGCTTTAAGATCTTACGAGGATCAAAGCCCTTGGGCTCTAAGTCTTTACCCTCTTCTACATATTTACGAACTGCAGCGGTAAATACTTGTTGGAGCTCGGTATTAACGTTAACTTTGGAGATACCCATAGAAATTGCTTTTTGAACTTGCTCGGTAGGAATACCGCTTCCTCCGTGAAGAACCAAAGGAAGATCGCCAACTTTTTCTTTAATCATAGAAATACGCTCAAAGGAAAGGCTCTTCCAGCTCTTAGGATAAACACCGTGAATGTTACCAATACCACAAGCAAGTGCGTCTACACCAAGATTAGCAAAGATTTCGCACTGCTCAGGATCCGCCAATTCACCTGTGTTGGTTACACCGTCTTCGGTACCACCAATGCCACCAACTTCTGCCTCAACAGAAATACCTTTTTTGTGGCAAAGCTTAACAATTTCTTCGGTGCGCTTACGATTGAGATCAAAATCGTTCTCACGAGAACCGTCGTACATAACAGAGGTAAATCCTGCCTCGATAGCCTGAAATACTTCTTCGTAGTTACCGTGATCGAGGTGCATAGCAACAGGAACTGTAATATTTTTAACTTTAACTAATTCTTCGACCATGTCTTTAACAAGCTTGAATGAAGTTTGCCATTTAGCAGCTCCACCTGTGCACTGAACAATAACAGGAGCCTGCTCTTTTTCAGCGGCGTCCAAAATTGAAGAAGCCCACTCAAGATTGTTGGTGTTAAATGCACCAATAGCATAATGTCCTTGCTCTGCGCTGCGAAGCATAGAAGATGCAGAAACGAGCATGAAAGTACCTCCTTGACGTACCAACCGTTAGCATTCATATATATAATACCTTTTTCTTCATAAGAGTAACGTAGGTATTGTAACTTATACGAAATATATACGAAACTTCACGAATACCGATGTGATATAACGTTTTATCACGGATTATCTGATCATTTTTGCTTATGGTGACACATTACATTTGAAGGCAATTTTGATGAAATGAGCCAAATGTATACAATTTCATGCTCATCATGTGACACTTCTATTGTCTTTGTTTGCACGCGAACATTTAGCGACATATTTTATACCAACAAGCCTGCGATGTGTCTTTACCACGCAAACGCATCAGTGGGCGCTTGATAATAGGCAAGCCATGAGGGATCATGAAGCTTAAAGAGGGTAACTGATAGCCCCGACATATTTAAGCTTGTCATATATGTTCCAACTTTTACATCGATAATATTGAGCCCTTCAAGATCAAGCAGTTGCAGTATGTCATGCGTGAAAATAAGCTCCTCTTCGCGCGTGCAGCCACCCAGATTGTTTACAAGCACAATATAGGGGTCGTGAGTATGCCAGTGGAATTTTAAATTGAGCTTATTTACCAGCTCAACGGCTAATTTTTCAGACGATTCAAAACCAATAGTACGATAACCTTCTTCGCCATGAATACCAATGCCATAAGAAATATCATGGTCATCGAGCTCAAACATGGGCTCTGTTTTTCCTGGTAGCGTTGCTGCTCGGCTTGCCACACCAAGCGTGGCAATACATTCAGAAATTTGATTCCCCATGTACACCAAGCTATCAAGATCAACTTTTGCCTGCGCCGCAGCGCCCAAAATTTTGTGCATAAGCACGGTACCTGCCACACCACGTTGACGGCGCGTAAACGAACTAGACTCAATAGAAATATCGTCGTGAGAAATTACATACTCAACGTTCATGCCCATCTCACGAGCCTGGCGTATAGCACTCCCAAAGTTTGTAACGTCTTCTTCAAAGTTTTTAATGATAACAAGTAAACCCGTTTTGTCGTTATACACCGTTTTAATACCCTCAAGGATGTGCTCGGCTGAAGGAGGTACAAAGATTGGACCCTCTACGGCACAACTAAGCATTCCTTGGCCAACATATCCAAAGTGCGCAGGCTCATGACCCGAGCCACCGCCTGACAGCAGTGGTACACAGTCTTTTGTTAGATTTGTACGATATACAATGCCTGTTTCTTTTTTGTACTTAAGTTTGGGATAAACATCAGGCAAAACGCTCAGCATATCTTCAACAACGTTCTCTGGCTGATTGATAATCTGTATCATAATGCTTCCTGTTCTGTATTTTGCTTATGAGGCTGCGCTAGAGCGTATTGTCCGAAATAATTTGTAACGTAATGTTTATGGTATTCTTGCACATCTTAAACAATATCTCACGGTTAAAATTTTCATGCATAACATGATAGCGAATAACGTTAGAAAGCGCGATGCTGTGATAGCTTATATACGGAGCAATGTCTATATCTGCACCGTTCAGCTCCTCGTCAAAGATTTTGCGTATGAGTTGGGCGCAGTAGTCCAAAAAATAGGTTGAAAAGTCGTTTTGATCAACAATCTTAAATAATTGTGCATAATAATGCATGTGTTTTTCAAAAAAGTAAAACACTTCTTGCAGCAAGTCCAGACCACTCAAAAAGTCGAGCCGATCGGAAATTTGCTCGTGAAGATCGTTTTGGAATATCCAATCTACCAGGTCGTATTTGTCGATAAAGCAATCGTAGAAGGTTTGCCTACGGATCTGTGCGCGTTTCATTATCTGGCTTACCGATATTGAATCGAACGTGCGACATTCAATTTCTGTTTTAAACGCATTTGCAATTTTCTTTTTGGTGATGATCGACCCGGACATGCACTTTATCACCTCCCACGTGTATCAACAGTATATAAATTATTACGGAAAATGTGACTAAGAACAATGGACAAGGAGTATAAGTTGTCCACTACAATCAAAAAAATTCCTTGCATACAATAACACTAACAAGAATGCAAAGCGTACAGATGCAAGTGGTTACTACAAAAATAGGCGCGCAGCACGTGATACGAGGTTTGCACAACTACGCGCGTATCAGGTTTCTGCCTAGCAAGGCTCAGCACCAGCAGTACCAACGGTTATCTGCACGTTTGCAGTAAACTTTTACAGAAAGGTTGGTAGCCATGAAAAAGATTATCAACGATCCCACTACCGTTGTAGATGAGATGTTGCAAGGCCTCACCTTTATTCACAGCGATGTGTTGCGTCGTGCAGAAGGTTTCGACGTTATTATGCGCCGCGCTGAAAAGCAAGGTCACGTTGGCATTATTTCGGGTGGTGGCTCGGGTCATGAGCCTGCACACGCAGGGTTTGTAGGTGAGGGCATGCTTTCTGGTGCCGTATGTGGTGCCGTGTTTACGTCTCCTACACCCGACCAAATTTTGGAGGCAATTCGCCAGGCAGACGAGGGTGCTGGCGTATTTATGGTTATCAAAAACTACTCAGGCGATATCATGAACTTTGAGATGGCACAAGAGCTTGCCGAATCCGAAGATATCAAGGTAGCAAGTGTTGTTGTAGACGACGATATTGCTGTTGAAGACAGTTTGTACACACAAGGGCGCCGCGGCGTTGCAGGAACCATTTTTGTACATAAAATTTTAGGCGATGCGGCACGTCGTGGTTGCACGCTTGAGGAGATTAAAGCGCTTGCCGATGACATTGTTCCACGTATTCACACAATTGGTTTGGCACTTTCGGGTGCAACCGTGCCTGAGGCTGGAAAACCTGGCTTTGTTCTCGCAGAAGACGAAATTGAGTTTGGTATTGGTATTCACGGTGAGCCTGGTTACAAGCGCGACAAGATGGCTCCGTCCAAAACCTTTGCACAAGAACTCTTTGGAAAACTGTATGAAAGCTTTAATTGGGATACCAATAAAAAAGTTGCTCTTCTTGTTAATGGTATGGGTGCAACTCCACTTATGGAACAATACATTTTTGCGCACGATGTTGAAGAACTTTTAGCCGAAAAGGGCATTGAAGTTGCATTTAAGAAACTTGGCAACTATATGACATCTATTGATATGGCGGGCTTGTCGCTTACCCTTATGCAGGTAACCGATAACGACGTTAAGGCGCTTAACGCACCTGTTAATACACCAGCTTGGTAGTGATGACATGGAAACTCAAGTAACTGTAAAGTGGCTCTTAGCCTTTGATAAAAAAATTCAAGAAAACAAAACCTACCTTACCGACCTTGACACCCCCATTGGTGACGGTGATCACGGCGCAAACATGGCACGCGGCATGGAGTTTGTGCGCAAAGCGCTCGAAGAAAAACCACCTAAAACAGCAGCTGAAGCCCTTAAACTGTGTGCAATGCAACTTCTGAGCCACGTTGGTGGTGCATCAGGTCCTCTGTACGGTTCGGCATTTTTGGGCATGAGTATGCATGCAAACGATAGTCTTCCCGACATGTTACAATGCGGACTCGATCAAATCCAAAAGCGTGGTCATGCCGAGCTGGGAGAAAAAACCATGGTTGATTTTTGGAGCCCAGCTATTGAACAGCTACGCCGTGGTGAACTTACCTGCGACAGTATTAAAGCTCTGGTAGACGCTACTGCACCTTTGCGCGCAACGAAGGGTCGTGCTTCATACACTGGCGAGCGCTCGTGCGGTCATATCGATCCTGGCGCAGCTTCATCTGGCATGCTCTTTTGCGCCCTTCTTGAGCAAGGAGTGTAGTATGAGCACAACAGATGCACAAGACACTGGCAGCGTTGGTATTGTTATTGTTTCGCACGTACCCGAAATTGCACTCGGCGTAAAAAAGCTGGTGGATCAGGTTGCCCATGATGTAAGTATTACCTATTGTGGCGGTACGGCAGACGGTGATATTGGAAGTACGTTTGATGTGGTTTTAGGAGCTATCGAAGAAAACACCGCTGATACGCTGCTTGCATTTTATGACTTGGGAAGCGCAAAGCTCAACTTGGAGCTTGCGTGCGAAACGTGTACAAAAAAAGTGCTTATGCAGCCAGTTCCTATTGTTGAAGGTACGTTTGCCGCAGCTGTGTTACTCCAGGCAGGCGCTGCGCTTAGCGAAGTCTTAGACGAGTTAGAACCCCTCAAAATTACTAAATAATCTTCTTGAAATGAGATGAATAGTTAGGTGTAATTGCTAAAAGGAGGCACGTATGAATGCTCTTATTGGTGAATTTTTTGGCACTATGATCATGGTGTTGCTTGGTAACGGCGTTGTAGCAGGTAACATCTTACACAAAACAAAAGAGGAAGGCACTGGCTGGACGGCCATAGTCCTCGGCTGGGGTGTTGCAGTAACCATTGCCGTATATATTGCAGGTGTTGTATGTCCCGGTCACTTAAATCCTGCAGTAACTATTGCACTTGCCGTCGCTGGTATGTTTCCTGTTGAGCAAGTACCCAGCTTTGTTCTTGCGCAAACGCTTGGCGCAGCTGCTGGTGCTGTTTTAGTGTGGCTGCACTACTACCCACACTGGAAAGAAACCAAAGACGCTCCCACCATCTTGGGTTGTTTCTCAACTGCTCCTGCCATTAGGCACACCTGGTCTAACGTACTTGACGAGGCACTTGGTACCGCTGTACTGGTTATTTGCGTTATGGCATTAGGTCCAAACAACCTTGCGAGCGGCCTTGGTCCTATTGTTGTTGGTTTGGTAGTTATCGTTGTTGGTTTTTCTCTTGGCGCAACAACTGGTTATGCTATTAACCCTGCTCGAGACCTTGGTCCTCGTATTATGCACGCCATTTTACCTATCACAAACAAAGGCGACTCCGACTGGGGTTATGCATGGATTCCTGTTGTTGGCCCAATCGTAGGCGGCGTTTGCGGTGCATTGTTGTATCAGGCATTTTTAACGCTTATGTAGGCTGATATGATCCTTTGTCTACCTGTTTGTTACAGCCTCAGCTTTTGCTGTAACTCTTGGTGTAGTTGCACTTCTAGCGTTAATTGTGTTTGAGTTTGTGACTTAAGTTTTGGTTGTAGCAACGTTTGCACTGCCTTGCACCATAGGTGTAAGGCAGTGCGTTTTTATGGCGTATGGGCGTTTAGACGTATAGGCGTTTTTTGGCGATCACATTCCCATGGAATGCGGTGTGTATTAAAAAGCTACACCCAAACATCTTTTGTTCTCAATATGGCCTATGTATGTTTTGATACGCATTTATACTGAAAACTGCAAAATGTATACAATTTCATGCTTATCATGTGACACTTCTATCGTCTTTGTTTGCACGCGAAGATTTAGGGATATATTTCAAATACACCTATGAGCTAAAGGACAATCTATGGATAACCATCAGCTTCAACAAAAGCAACTTTTTACACGTGAACAGCAGAAAGAACAAACGACAACGTATCTGAACAAGCCTCAAAAAGAGCAAACGTTACGCGATGTGGAGCAGCAACGCAGTGTGGATCAACAACGCGGTATGGATCAACCGCAAGAAATACATGCCGCTACCAAAAAAGGCATGCTTAACGACGTGTCATTAGTGGCCATTATTGCCAGTACGCTTGCTTCTATTACTTCATTTGTTCTGTCTTCGCAAATAGGACTCACAGGATCACTTATAGGAGTTGGCGTAGCAGCAGCAACATCAGCGCTTGCATCGCAAGTATGCAGCTCTGTCTTAACTGCTACGGGTGAAAAAATTAAAGCACAACAGGCACAACAGGCACAACAGGCGCAAAGCCATGGTATAAACCTCAACAACAACCACTACGAAAAAACTCAATACCGTGACATGCGCTATCCTACGCCACTTGCACCTCAACATTTACGCATAGCAGCAGCGCGGCAAGCAAAACGGCGCCTTGTGCTTATCAGCGTAACAAGCACATTAGTAGCGCTTGTATGCGTTGGAATTTACGCGGCAGTAGTTATGTTTGCAACGCATGGCGAAGGCATTGGCTCAAAACAAGTCTTAAACTCAAACTCTTTATCTGCGGCTTTGGCATCTAAAAAACCCGAGAACGCCGAAAAAACCACTGCAAACGCTTCTAAGAAAAACTCAGCCGCAAATAAGCAGAACAAAGACGCATCGGCAGATCAAAATATGCCTGATACAAACGCTTTAGACAAGGATTCTCAAAAGCAGACAACAGACGTCAAAACAGAGCCGGATGAAACTAATCAACAATCTGATGAAAAACACAAAGGCACTGAGGACAAACACAAAGACGCTCATAAGGAAAAGACGCATTCCAACAACGATAAATCGCAAGGAACACAAAACAATCAGCAAAGCGATGCTCAGCAAAAAGCATCAAAGGATGCCGCTGATAACTAGCACTCTCTACACGCCGCACGCCTCATATGCATGCAATTCGCGCGCGCGCAAACGCTACCACACGTTCCAAATTACAGCAGCGATAAAATTTCTTTTTTGCACGATAAAAATTCAGGTGTAAGCGCAAAAGAATCGGCATGCATTGACGAATCGTGAGTGGGAACATGAACCTCACCAACTATAGTATGCGCCGTAGTGGGTACAGGTTGATCTAAAAGAGCACCATCAGTTTTTTTGGATATACTTCCTAACACATACACGCGCGATGCCATGGTAGCCGCTTCGTCTACATCGTGCGTAATCGCAAGCGTTGCAATGCCTAAATCGTGCGCAATATCGCAATACCAGCTTCGCATAGCAACGCGCGTAAGCGCATCAAGTGCCGAAAAAGGCTCATCCAGCAAAATACAATCGCTTCCCATAAGATAGGTACGCAAAAAAGCAGCGCGCTGACGCATGCCGCCCGAAAGCTCGTGCGGCCACTTATATTCACAACCCGCCAAGCCAAAGCGCTCAAAAAGTGGCTGAGCTTGACCGTAGGCTTCTGCTTGCGCAACACGGCGCAAAGTAAGTGGAAGGCAAACATTATCAATAATGCGTTTATGCTCCAAGAGCAAGTCTTTTTGGAACATGTAAGAAACATGCCCGGGATGTCCCGTAATATCTTTTCCATGAAAAAACACCTGCCCCATCACAGGCGTCATAAGTCCTGACAACGCATGTAAAATGGTTGTTTTACCACAGCCCGATCTTCCCACCAAACACACCAACTCGCCTTTTGCCACACGGATGTTAATGTCTGCAACAACCACCGAGCGCCACTGCTGTTCATCAGATGCATCTGCATTTTGACGTGCGCTGCGTTTTGAAGCAAAACATAGCAAACGTCCATGACGTGAGGAGGGCATCTGTTGCCACGAAAGATAGAGATGTTGCGCCATAAGTGTAGGCGTATCAGTTTGTTCATTCATATGCATTCCAACTTACGTATACAAGCAAACCTGCATGTGTTCATACGTAAACGCGCATATAAACACATGCAAGCAAACGGGCGCACATAAAAGCTCTACGCCTGTGCCAGTGCGCCCAAAGTCTTCGATATCACCAGTTATGCGTTAATAAAGTCCATGGTAAAGCCCTTATTAACATCAATGGGGTGATTTACCAGCTTGTTGTCATTAAGCCACTGGAAATATCTTGACCAACGGACAGGATCGATAACGCCCCAGGTTTGTGCGTCGTCGATATACTTTTTAGACAAGAAGTGCTGGCTTTCACGTACCAATGCTGGATCAAGCTCTTTAACAGCATCGCACAAAATTTGTGCTGCACCATCTGGATCTTCAACCGCGTCAGTGTAACCTTTGCTACAAGCTTTAACAAAGTTTTGTACCAAGCTGCGATTGTCGTCACTTTCCTGCATAAAGTTGCTGTTAACGGTAAGCACGGGTGTATAAAAGTCAAACACTTCGTCCATGTCGTTAAACGCAAAATAATTGATATCATAATTTTGAACATGCGCGTTTTGAACGCCCCAGCCTTCAAACACCCACACGCAATCGTACAATTTTGTCTTAAGTCCTTGAACTTCATCGGTTGTTGCATCGGCAGGAACCATCTTAATTTTTGAAAAATCACCGCCGTCTTTTTCTACAACATGTTTTACGGTAGCTTGCTCAATAGGCATATTCCATGTTGCATAGGTGTGGTTTTGCATAAATTTAGGAGACGTAATACCGTCTTCTTTTCTACTCATAATACCTGATGTATTGTGCTGGATAATAGCAGCCACAGCCTCAATAGGAACAGGATTGTCGCTTGCAAGCGTATTAGCAATAAAGTCTTGATAACTAATACCTAATTGTGCCTGGCCAGAACCAATCATGGCCTCAGCACCATCTTCTGCTGGCTGTACAATTTCTATATCAATACCTGCGTCTTTAAAGTAGCCTTTTTGTTGTGCAACATATATACCTGTATGGTTAGTATTAGGAGTATAGTCCAAGCAAAATGTAATCTTAGTAAGCTTTTTGGGCTCATCGCTGTTACCTTTGCTTGAAGGAGCGCTGTTTTGTGAGCAGCCAAACAGTGAAAAACCTGCAAATGCCGAAGCCGCCGTTCCAATAAATGCACGACGAGTTAATTGAGAAGCCATACTACTTCCTTTCTACCTTTTTCCAAGGCATACATATACGTTCAAGTGCGCGAACCGCACCCATTAATACCAAAGAGAGCGCCGAGGTTAAAAATATAACGGCAAACATTTTGTCGTAAGAAAACGACTTACGAACGCGAATCATGTACACGCCCAACCCTGATACGCCTCCCAGCCACTCGGCAATAACAGCGCCGATAATGGCATAGGTTGCGCTAATGCTTAATCCACTAAAAAAGTGACTGAGCGCGCATGGGAGTTTAACGTGCAAAAATACCTGCCACGGGCGTGCGTTCATAATTTTCATGAGGTTGATAGTTTCGGGGTCAACCGATGCAAAACCGCTCACCAGCGAGATAGTAATGGGGAAAAATGTGGTGATAATAACTAACACAACCTTAGGCAATAAATCGTAGCCAAGCCACAACACCAAAAGCGGAGCAATGGCAATAGTTGGAATAGTTTGTGAAATGGTGATAAGTGGATTAAGTGCTGCGTGAATAAACGGCGAGGAATCCATAAGAATTGCAACAATAAATCCCAAGACACAGCCCCAAAATAAGCCCAAAATTGCTTCGGTCATGGTGGTGATGCCGTGAGTATATAACAAGTTTTGATCGCGGATAAGTGCGCGCAAAACCTGCAGTGGGCTTGGCAGCAAAAAGTTTGCAATAACTCCTGTATCAACCGCAACTTCCCAGATAAAGATGAGCAGCAGCGTTACTACCACAGGAATTACTATTTGTTTTGTTGGTGCTAACTTACGAAATTCCATCTTACTATCAATCGACGTGTGAAATAGATACTAAATACACAATATTTGAGCGTATTTGATACTCATACAGGTATATGCATGAATGTACGCATTTACGAACTAAGCTGCGTTGTAGTATTATGCTTGGTATAAGGAGATAATTTTTGCGCAGTTGAGAGCACTTCACCTTGAGGATGATAGTTGATTTTTACGTACGTCATCATTGAGTGACAACCCGCTTTTGCACCAACAAGCGGACAATTTTTAACAATTTCTAAGCATTGTTCGTAAGAGCCTTCAATGGTGGTTTCAAAGGGGGCAACAAAATAATTTACACCCGTCGAAGCAATGTAGGCAATTACGGCATCTACCTGCTTACATACTGCTTCATCATTTTTGGCGTCCATGGGTAAAAATTGAATTGCAACGGAACATTCCATGTACAACCTCACCTTCTTTTGCATGGCATTACGGTTACCAAGGAATCGCTACACATATGATGCAAAAACAAACCCATGCTCAAAGCAAGGTGTACGCATGTTCTTATATAAGATTCCTACGCTGGTATTGTCCAGATCAGGTACGGTCAGATGCTGGCATCTTTCTCAGCCTACCTCGCTGTAAGCTCCCAAATTTAGATTAGCTTAAATTGAACACGTGATCGTGCATAAACTTGATATGCCACGCAAATTACAAAAACATAGAAATAACGACGTCGTCGACAGCACCTTGGTAACACGCTAATCAACACTTTTAAGCGATTCGACCATATCAATACGATTTAGTTTTGGCGTCATAACCAACAAAATAAGTCCAGTAAATACCAGCGTCAACACAAAAGCAATCACAAAGCTTTCAAGATGAATAGTTCTGCTGAACATGATATAATCAACCTCGGCCGTTGCTACTACAAAGCGTTCAAGATATACGCCTACGCCCAAACCACACACATCGCCTAACAGCGACAACAAAAATACTTCTCTAAAGATATAGGCATATATTTCGCGCTTGGTAAAGCCCAAAACTTTAAGGCTTGCAATTTCGCGCAGGCGCTCCTCGATATTGATGTTAGTAAGGTTATACAAAACGATAAACGCCAATAAAATGGCAGAAATAATTAGAACCGCTACCACATAATCAACTACCGAAATCATATTGCGGTATAAAGAAATGGTTTCGTCTGAAAACGCAACAAGTGAAACATCGTCACAACTGTGCAGCTCACTGGCAATATTTTGTTGCTGATCACCAGGTTTAAGATCGGGCGCTTGAATAAAGAGCGTTTCATACATAACAGGTGACGATGAAATCTTGGCAAAAATTGTTGGTGCAATATAAACGGTAGTACCTACGTAATTTTCGCATATTCCCGTAATAGTAAGTTTATGGCCAGCGCCAACTGAATTTCCCACTTTATCACGGTCGAAAAGCACAAGTGTATCGCCAACATGTAAGTGATGAAGTGTTGCCAGCTTTTCGCTGATAACAACGCTTGAGTCATCAAAGGGAACTTGTTTACCACTGATTCGATTTTTAAGCGTAATTGTCTGATTAAAAATATCCAGCGATTGCGGAACAACAACGTCTACATGCGTTACAGAAAGCGCGTCATCTTCGCCTTTTGCCGACATATGCGCCGTATGCACACGATCGATATGCTCAATTTCTGGATGCTGGGTAAGCACGTCTTTAACATGCTGTACATCCAGATCGTTGGCATGATCATTTAAACCAACTGTCATCTGATAATGGGTAATGTCTACATACTGTTTATTGATAATATCCCAAATGGCGTCATGTAAACCAAAGCCTACCAGCAATAAAGCGGTACAACCTGCAATGCCAATAACAGTCATAAACAAGCGTTTTTTATACAAAAAGAGATTTCTAAGCGTTACTTTCCACGAAAACGAAATGCGGCGCCATAAAGGACGAATACGCTCAAGAAGAATACGTTTTCCTGCCTTGGGAGCGCGCGGAAGCATAAGCGGAGCAGGCTGCTCGCGCAAACTTGAAAGCACCGAACAAATGGTTGCAATGAGCGTAATGCCTATACCCAATCCCGCAGAAAAGACTGCTACGTCGGCTTTTATGGGAAGCGGTGGTGACAACAGTGGAATGGCATAAATTACTGAGTACGCCTTCATAATAATAAGCGGCAAAACTTGGCATAAAACGCCAACGCCTAAAACAGAGCCAATACCAGCAGCCAGTAACGCGTATATCAAATATTTTGTTGCAATTTGTATAGTAGAGTAGCCCAATGCTTTATAGGTGCCAATAAGTATGCGCTCATCCTCCACCATGCGTGTCATAGTGGTAAGCGAAACAAGAGCTGCTACCAAAAAGAACATAAAAGGAAATACACGAGCTAACGCGTCCATGCGCTCGGTATCGGCATGGTAAATAGCAGCGCCTTCGTGTTGAGACCTGTCTAAAATGTACATGTCAGGAAGATCGGTTGTGTCAATCGTTTCTTGTGCATCATCGAGCTGCTTTTGAACGGTAGCAAATTTGTCATCGAGTTCTTGTTTGCGCTGTGCAAGCTCACGCGCACCCTCATCATATTTCTTTTGACCTTCTTGCAGACGAGTGTATGACGCATCAAGCTTTGCCTGGGCTTGTGCAAGCTCTTGCTCGGCATGTTCCAATTTTTTATCTGCCACAGCGCGTTCATCTTGTAGCTTTGCTTTTGCCGCAAGTAATTGTTGCACTCCTGCAAGCCCTTGTTGCAAACCTTGCAACTGCTCATCAGGCGATACAGTTTGCTTAGATAACGAAGACGCAGCTTGCGAAAACAGCGCATGAGGCGCGCGCAGGCGAGCGACACGATTTGAACTTGTGTTTTGAGCAGAGCGATCGCTTGCAAAAGGCGTCGTATCTAGAGTTGAAAGCTGTTTTTGCGTTGCGGCATCCTCAACCTGCTTAGATCCCGTAGTTTGTCCTTCTTGCGCGCGGAGCTTAAAGTCTTGTATGCGTTGTTGCAAGACAGTTTGAGCTTGCTCAAGTGAAGAAACATCCATCCCTTGTGCGCGAAGTGTTGATAACAAAGTTTCCTCTTGCGTGGCAAGACGCGTTTGAGCTTGAGACAATTTGTTTTGTGAGGCAGCCTTTTGTGATTCAAAAGCTTCTCGCGACGCTTTTAACTTGCTTGTACCTTGTGTGTATTTGCGCCATGAGTCCTGCAGCGTGCGATGTTTGCGTGCAAGCTCAGATTCGCCTGCCTCTAGCTTTTCAAATGCTTCATCTTTTTGCTGTTCAAACTCGGTCTTTTTTTCGTTAAGCTTGCTTTGTGCAAGCTCTTGTACCTCGTGTTGGCGAAGCACGCTCATACGGTCTTTTTGAGCTTCAAGGCGCTCTTTAGTAGCACCTACGATGTTTTTGTATGCATCGCTATTACTTTGAACACTATCAGCACCCTCAACGCTTATATACAGCTCGGTATAGGGGAAATCCTGCTGAAACGTGGATGTTGGTACAAAAATATATTGATCAATAGAGCCCGAACCAATGGTTGTAGATCCAAAACTTCGCGTGTAGGGATATAAGGGCGAGGTTATGGTTCCAACCACGCGCAAATGTCTGGTAGAAAAAATTTTATCAAGGTCTTCATTTGCCGAGGTAATGTCAACAATATCGCCTTCACTCAATTGTGCATGAGGAGCATATGCCGCCGCCAAACATTCGTCAGGTGATTGCGGAAGCCTTCCTGTTACCAATTGAAAACGATTAAGAAAATCATAGGAAGAATCCTTAGCAGCGTATGCATGTTCATCAACAAATTGTTGCGCCATCGTAGTGTCAAACGAAGAAACACGCACTGCTACCTGCGTATCATTCATACGCGCAATAGCGTCAACCGTATGATTGGGCATGCAAGCGCGCACGCCTTCTACATCGTCAAATTGATGAATATCGTCGTTAGAAAAACCAAGGGTTGAAATAAGGCGTATATCCCATACATTGTTATCGTCGTAATAGGTATCCATGGCCTGACGCATGTCGGGACCTGTCATCATAAGCCCTGCAAAAAATCCCGTACCTAAGGCAACTATTGCAACAATAGCCAAAAAACGGCTCAGTGTAGTATGTATAGTCCGCAAGGTTTGATGAAGAAGCGGTGCAATTCTTTTGAGCACTTCATCACCTTACCATTCAACATCGAGGGCATCACGAGGGTGATCGTGTATTTCTATAGACTGCGCACTCCCCTCGTGAACATGAATAACGCGATGCGCGATTTCGGTAAATGCGCTGTTGTGCGTAACAATGGCAACCGTTTTTCCTGTGTTAATACAGGTGTCTTGTAACAATTTAAGAATCTGTTTGCCCGTTACATAATCAAGGGCGCCCGTAGGCTCATCACATAAGAGCAGCTGAGGATTCTTGGCAAGCGCACGAGCAATTGCCACACGCTGCTGCTCACCACCAGAAAGCTGCGCGGGAAAATTGTGCATACGTTTTTCTAGGCCAACTTGTTTGAGCACATCGGCTGCTGGCAAAGGATGTTTACAAATTTGACTAGCAAGCTCTACGTTTTCGAGCGCAGTGAGGTTTTGAACCAAATTGTAGAACTGAAACACAAAACCAATAGCATGCCTTCTATACAGGGTAAGCTCGCGTGCATTGAGTCCACTAATTTGTTTACCTGCAAGCTTAATGGTTCCCTCTGTTGGAGAATCCATACCGCCGAGCATATTCAAAACGGTTGTTTTACCTGCACCCGAAGCACCAACGATGACCACAAGCTCGCCTTGTTCCATAGTAAAGTTCATATGATGAACTGCATGAACTTCGCAATCGCCCATATGATAGGTTTTAGAAACATCTTTGAACTCAACAAATGCCACCGCGCACTCCTTATGTGCTCAGCGTACACGCTTAGCTGCTTTGCACAGCAAGCATACACACGCTTTCGCCGAAGATAACCCTGTTAGTGCATATACACAATACCTTGCTTAACTTTTTCCATGGTATCGTGATCAGCTAATTCTTCAATAAGCGCCAAGCCTAAATCGACGCACGTACCAAGCCCTTTACTGGTAAAAATGTTACCCGTTTTAACATAGCTATCTTGCACAACAACAGAGCCACACTCGCGCAAAACATCCTGAAAACCAGGATTAGACGTTGCACGCTTATTCTCAAGCAATCCCAAGCGTGCAAATACCGAAGGAGCAGCGCAAACTGCTGCCAAAAGCTTGCCTTGCTTGTGATGGTTTACCACTGCGTCACAAAGCTTTTTGTTTTCTTGCAGATTTGTAGTTCCTGGGAGTCCTCCGGGCAGGAAAAGTAAATCGTAATTATCAAACGAAAAATCTGGATCGTCCAAAGCATAATCGCAGGTAAGCTCTACGTTATGAGAAGACACAATGCTGCGCGTAGGTGCAACGGCAACTTTGTCGCACGCAATAGAGGCTCTAAATAACAAATCGTAAATAACAAGTGCTTCGCATTCCTCGACACCTGGCGCTAAAAAGAGAGCTACACGTGGTTGAGTCTTTGACATATTGTCCTCCCATACTCTTAGTATAAAGGTGCGCGCAAGCAGACGCGCGCAGCTGTTACACGCTCACTTATCACAAACAGATAAACTTGTAACAAGTTTTAATGTACTTCTATGGTATTACTCCAAATGAAGTTCGCGTCTAAACACAATTAGAATCCATATTGAAATCAGGGCTGCAATACCTGCCGAAACAGGAGCGTTAAGCCACAGTCCCAATAGACCAAGCGGCTTAAGCGCAAAAAGCACCGCAAGTGGCAACAACGTAACCATGCAAAATGACAACAGCGATGCAAGTTTGGTTTTTTCGACCGCGGTAAGCAAGCTTCCACACGCAAGCGGAAACCAGCGAAATACATATGAAAGCGCATAGAATCTAAATGCATCGCGTGACATAACCAGTATGTCTTGTGAAACATCAACCATGAATAAACGCGCGCATTCATCGGGAAACACTGCCATAATAGCGGCGAGCAGCAGCGCAATAGCACAGACCGTTGAAAATACGTACTTTTCGATCTGTTTAATACGATCGTAGCGGCGCGCTCCCCAGTTGTAGCCTACGGCAGGCTGCAAAGCGTCGCAGATTCCATAAATCAAAGGATAAATAAAACTTCCCGCAAAGATTAAAAAGCCGTAGACCGATACAGCGGCAGTTCCTCCTGCTATCATCAACTCTACATTTAAGAAAATAACGGTCACACGCCCTGCGACGTCGTTTAAAAACGCAGGCGTTCCACTTTGAACAATTTCTTTAAGCAGTGCATACGAGAATTGAGGCTTAACAAATTGAAGTAACATTTTTTTGGCCATAAAAGGAATGAGCGCACACACAGACCCCAGGCTTATTGCAATTGAAAATGCAAGAGCGGCGCCAAGGGTGCCTAAATGCCAAAAATAGAGCATAGAAAATTCTAAAATGCAGCCAAAAAGAGAGGTAAACGCGTTAAGCGCAAAACTGCTTTTAACCTTGCCGCAAATGCGCAGATAGTTGTCAACCGCAAACAAAATGGTGCCCAAGGGCGCAAATAGAGCAAACATCCGCAAATAATCGGCTGCCATATCACGAAGCGTTCCATATGCCCCCATCAGTTCCATAAGCGCTGGCGCCAAAAACCAAAAGAGCGCACCAATGAGCCCACCACCAGCTAAAATCATCAAAATACCGCAGGTAAAAATATTATTTGCGCGGTGCGTGTTTCCTTCACCTAAGCTAATTGAAATAGGAACAGACGAGCCAACTCCCACCATATCGCCAAATGCAAACAGCATAATAACAAATGGCATGGCCAAGTTGATTGCCGCAAACGCCTCTTCACCTAGAATCTGTCCTACAAAAATACCATCAGCAATTTCATAAATTGCCGAAGAAAGCATGCTTAAAGCACCAGGAATTGCCGCAATGCAAAAGAGTTTCCACGGATGATAGGTAATAAAAAGCTCGTGCGACTTTTGAAAATTTTTGGAATTATACTCGTCTAACTCATTTTTCGCAAGTACGTTTTCCGTGAATGGCTTGTCATCTATATTTTTTTCATGTGGATGTTTTGTATATAATTGTTCGCTCTCAGACTGCATCATTCAAAAATCCTTTCGCACAGCCCGTTTAACTTGTGCAGAAAATCTGTTGTGTTCCTCTACTTAATCCTAAGTTTACCTGTTATAAGCCTATCATGACTCGTTACTTTTTTATAGATAAAAAAATATTTGAGTTTTTCTCATAAAACCATTGTGCCTTTGTATACAATATATCTGTTGTATATAGGACTATGTTACTGAGAGTCTCATCACCATAAAACTTATTTTCTAAAACCACTCAGCTATTGTGTGTAATATTGAGGCTGATTTTTGGTAAATTAAGTAGAGTTAAGTAACATACTAGCAAGGAGCGTGTCCAATGAAAGAGGCATGGCGTGGATTTACTGGTGGAGAGTGGACTCATCTTATTGACGTTCGCGACTTCATCCAAAAAAACTACACTCCCTATAGCGGAGATGAGTCGTTTTTAGCTGGACCTACCGAAGCTACCACTAAGCTTTGGGCAGAAGTAATGGATTTATTCAAACAAGAGCGTGAACATGGTGGCGTTCTTGATATGGATACCAAAATTGTTTCTACCATTACCAGTCATCCAGCAGGATACATTGACAAACCATACGAGCAAATTGTTGGTTTGCAAACGGATAAACCTTTGAAACGTGCCTTGATGCCAAATGGTGGTATTCGTATGGCAGTTTCAGCTTGCAAAAGCTACGGTTACGAAGTAGATCCTGATTTAATTAAGTTCTACACTGACCGTCGTAAGACTCACAATGCTGGCGTTTTTGACGTATACACGCCCGAGATGCGCGCTTGCCGTCACTCTCACATTATTACTGGTTTGCCCGATGCTTACGGTCGCGGTCGTATCATTGGTGATTACCGTCGTCTTGCACTTTATGGTCTTGATCGCCTTATCGAAGAAAAAGAAGAAGAGAAGGCAAACACTCACACCACGATGGATGAGGAAACCATTCGTCATCGTGAAGAGCTTTCTGAGCAAATTCGTGCCCTTAAAGAAGTTAATGTTATGGCCGGCGAGTATGGATTTGATGTTTCAAAACCTGCTCAGAACTTCAAAGAAGCTGTTCAGTGGCTGTACTTTGCATACCTTGCATCTGTTAAAGAGCAAAATGGTGCTGCTATGTCGTTTGGTCGTACGTCAACGTTCCTCGACATCTATGCCGAGCGTGACCTCCAAGAAGGCACCATTACCGAGAGCGAAGTTCAGGAAATTATCGACCACCTTGTTATGAAACTTCGTATGGTTAAGTTTGCACGTACTCCCGAGTACAATGCACTCTTCTCAGGCGACCCACAATGGGTAACCGAGTCCATTGGTGGTATTGGCATAGACGGTCGTCCTATGGTTACCAAGAACTCCTTCCGTTTCCTGCACACACTTGAAAACATGGGAACAAGCCCCGAGCCAAACTTAACCGTTCTTTGGTCAACGCGTCTTCCCGAGCCGTTCAAACGTTATTGCGCAAAGATTTCTATCAACACCTCGTCAATTCAGTATGAAAACGATGACCTTATGCGTGTTTACCACGGCGATGATTACGCAATTGCTTGCTGCGTAAGCTCCATGGTTGTAGGTAAGGAAATGCAATTCTTTGGCGCTCGTGCAAACCTTGCAAAGTGCCTGCTTTACGCTATCAATGGTGGTCGTGACGAAATTACCGGTGAACAGGTAGGACCTCGCTTCCGTCCTGTAGAAGGCGATTATCTGGACTACGATGACGTCATTCAAAAGTACCATGACATGGTTTACTGGTTGGTAAGCGTATACGTTAATGCTCTTAACGTTATTCACTACATGCACGATAAATATGCCTATGAGCGCATTCAAATGGCGTTCCACGATGAGCATATTCACCGCTGGTTTGCAACAGGTATTGCTGGTCTTTCGGTTGTTGCCGACTCACTTTCTGCAATTAAATATGCAAAGGTTAAAGCTATCCGCGATGAAACCGGCCTGGTTACCGACTTCAAGATTGAGGGCGACTATCCTAAATATGGTAACGACGATGACCGCGTAGACAGCATTGCTCGCGATGTAGTTGAATACTTTATGAAACAAATTCGTAAATTCAACTGCTACAGAAATGCAGTTTCTACAACTTCTGTGTTAACTATTACATCTAATGTTGTATACGGCGAAAAAACGGGTAATACTCCTGATGGTCGTCGCGCAGGAACTCCATTTGCACCAGGAGCCAACCCTATGCACCAGCGTGATACACACGGTGCGGTTGCATCTCTTGCGTCTGTTTCTAAACTTCCTTTCCGTGATGCAGAGGATGGTATATCAAATACCTTCTCTATCGTTCCAGCTGCTTTGGGTAAGAGCGGTGACGTCATGTTTGGTGAGTGCGACATGTGCGAGATGAAAGAGTTAGACGATGTTTCAAAGATCGACTTTAAGACAGCCGACTTTACCATCGAAAACAAACCTGATTGCGCATGTGCTGCAGATGCAAGTGCAAAAGAAGGATGCGAAGACAACAAATAAAGGGAGCACCGTGTAATCGGTGTATAAGAAGGGAGCGTTGCTATGGCAGCATCTAAAGAGCAAGTCGACAACCTCGTCAGCATGATTGACGGATATGCCGAAAAAGGTGGTCACCACCTAAACATTAACGTATTCAACAGAGACACTTTGCTTGATGCACAGGCTCATCCTGAGAAATATCCTCAGCTTACCATTCGTGTTTCTGGTTATGCCGTTAAGTTCACCACACTTACTAAACAGCAACAGGACGACGTTATTTCTCGTACGTTCCACGAAGCTCTTTAATAAGTCTAAACAAGAGATGTTTTTGTGGTAGCTCAAACCAACATAAACAAGACAGTGAACCCGCTTGAGGTAGTTGGGCGGGTTCACTCCCTAGAGACCATGGGTACCGTAGATGGTCCTGGTACTCGTATGGTTGTTTTTTGTCAAGGATGCCCATTTAGGTGCAAATATTGCCACAACCCCGAAACATGGGCGTTTGACAAAGGACAACGCATGAGTGTTGCTGAGTTAATGAAAATTTATGACCGCAACCGTCCTTTTTATCGTCGTGGCGGTATTACAGCAAGCGGTGGCGAACCTTTAGCTCAGCCAAATTTTATTGCAGCACTTTTCAAAGCAGCTCACGAAGATCCTAAAGGCAGAATTCATACCTGCTTGGATAGCTCGGGCGCTACCTTTAATCCACGTCATCCCGAATATGTATCCGATTTACTAGACCATACCGATATGGTTTTACTAGACATCAAGCACTCAGATCCTAAAGGGCATATGGAGCTGGTAAAAGGAACATATTTGCGTCCGCGCGCGTTTGGAGATGAGCTGTGCCGTAGACATATTCCTGTGTTAATTCGTCATGTTGTGGTACCAGGTATTACCGATCAGGTAGATGAGCTTAAAGGCGTGGGTTATATTATTGCCGATTGGGATAATGTGGTTGGCCTCGATTTATTGCCTTATCACAAGATGGGTGTGCCAAAATATAAGGAACTGAATATCCCCTATCCACTTGAAGGTGTTCCCTCAATGGACGCTGCAAAAATACCGGAACTTAGAGATATTGTTATGAAAGCGCGCGCCGAGCGACTTATGGCGCGTAAAATGGCGCTTAGAGCAGCGCAGGCAGCGCAAGCACAAGCGCGCATGCAGACGCAGCAAACGGCTTGTGTTGCAACAGGTGTTGCTCAATAGAGATATCTAAAACACGTTACTTAAGGATTTAGTAATACAACCATTAAAAAGGCGTTTACCCTTGTTGTAGGGTAAACGCCTTAATTTATACTTGTAACTCGTGTTTTAATTCACGATTGTAATACGTGCTTTACATGCAGGTATATCCACCTTTAAGATAGCTTACAAACGGTCTGCAATGTTATAAATTAAGCGAGCTGTTTTATCCCAACCCAAGCAAGCATCTGTGATAGATTTACCAAATACGCCACCGTCAACAGGTTGATTGCCGTCTTCAAGGTAAGACTCCACCATAAAGCCCTTAAACAGGCGCGCAATATCTTCGTTTCTATGCACGCTATCAAGCACTTCGTGAATAATACGAATTTGCTCAAGCGGACGTTTGCCCGAATTATCGTGGTTACAATCAATCACTACGGCAGGATTAGCATAGGTGTCTGCAGTGTAAAGCTCGCAAAGGCGCTCAAGATATTCATAGTGATAGTTAGGATAATTACGACCGTCTAGCCCCTGAAAACCGCGCAAAATAGCGTGTGCTAAAGGATTACCCGTTGCCTCAACCTCCCAATTTCTAAATATAAACGTCTGAGGCTGTTGGGCTGCATAAATGGAATTAAGCATAACCGAACACGAACCACCAGTTGGATTTTTCATACCAACAGGCGTAGAAATTCCTGCCGATACTAAGCGATGCTCTTGGTTTTCAACAGAGCGCGCACCAACGGCATTATATGCAATAACGTCTATAAGATATTGATAGTTCTCGGGATAAAGCATTTCATCGGCGGTAAACATGCCAGTTGTTTCTGCAACCTTAATATGCATATGGCGAATAGCTTTGACGCCACCTAATAGATCGGGCGCACCTAAGGGATCGGGATTATGCAACAAACCTTTATAACCCGTTCCTTTGGTACGAGGTTTATTGGTATACACACGAGGAATGATAATGAGCTTGTCGCGCACTTCTTCGGCAACGCGTGCCAAACGCTCAACATATTCCAAAACAGAATCTTCTCTATCGGCAGAACACGGCCCTATTATGAGCAATTTTTTTTCACTTTTACCGCATAATACATCTGCTACAGCTGCATCAAATGCAGGCTTTTGAGCTGCAATTTGAGGAGCAAGCGGCATTTCTTCGCGAATTTCTTTGGGAATAGGTAAGCGTCGTTTAAAATTCATGGACATAGAAAAACTCCTTTGTGAGCGCGCGAACAGCTTTTGTAACACGCGCGTACTGACGTGCTAACCTTATCTTGAGCGCGTAAAACGAAATAAAACAATATATACAGATTAAGATGAATAGTATGCTATGTCAAAATCAGATACAATAATTTAATGAAATGTTTTCTTAGAAACGGAGGCTATGATGGCATGTACCACCTTACTTGTTGGTAAAGACGCAAGTTTTGACGGGTCAACTATTATTGCACGTAACGAAGATTCTCCCAATGGCGAATTTTGTCCTAAAAACTTTACCGTTGTACAACCGCAAGATCAACCGCGTCACTACAAATCGGTTTTAACACATTTTGAAATAGATTTGCCTGATAATCCCATGCGTTATACCGCGGTTCCCAATGCACTTTCAAATGAGGGTATCTGGGCTGCAGCAGGTGTAAACGAAGCTAACGTAGCAATGACTGCCACCGAGACGCTTACATCCAACGAGCGCGTTTTAGGTGCCGATCCCCTGGTTTACTTTAAGAAGGCATGTGGTAAAGAAGGAGACGCTGATTATACGCCCGAAGTTCGCGGTGGTATTAGCGAAGAAGACATGGTTACGCTTGTTCTTCCCTATATTCACTCTGCGCGCGAAGGTGTAGAGCGCCTGGGTCATTTGCTTGAAACGTATGGTACCTACGAGATGAACGGCATTGCGTTTAGTGATACCGAAGAAATATGGTGGCTCGAAACCGTAGGTGGTCATCACTGGATTGCTCGTCGCGTGCCTGATGATGCCTATGTTACCATGCCAAACCAATTGGGAATTGACGAATTTGACCTTACCGATGCTTACGGTGAACAAAAGTCGTATATGTGTTCTGCGGATCTTAAAGACTGGATGGATACCTATCACCTTGATCTTACACTCAAAGACGACAATTTAGATGAATGTGCATGCTGCTGCGATGAAAATACCTGCGGCGATGATTGCGACTGCGATGACAATGCATGCTGTGCCGATTGCTCTTGTGACGAAACCTGCGCCTGCAAACACGAAATCTTTAATCCGCGCGATGCTTTCGGCAGCCACAGTGACGCCGACCACGTCTACAACACGCCGCGCGCGTGGAGTATGCACAAATACTTTGTTCCGTCACTGTTTGCCGATCCTGCATGTGCTCCTTGGCAGCCCGAAAGTGACGATATCCCCTGGTGTCTTATCCCCGACCGCAAGATTACCATGGAAGATGTTAAATACTCGCTATCGCTTCATTACCAAGGAACCGTTTTTGATCCATATTCAGCACAAGGAACAGCGGTAACACGTTCTTTGTATCGTCCTATTGGAATTAACCGCAATAGTCAGCTTGCAGCACTACAGCTGCGTGGATGGGCGCCTAAGGGTTGCCAAGCGCTTCAATGGATGGCTTATGGATCTAATGCTTTTAATGCGCTGGTACCTTTTTATGCAAACGTTAATGCAACACCTGAGTATCTTAATAACACCTGTGCACATGTTGATACCCAAAGTTTTTACTGGGCAAATCGCTTAATTGGTGCTTTGGCTGACGCTCACTTTAATGCATGCGCCAATCATATTGAGCATTATCAAGAAGCAGTTGGATCCCAAGGTTGGCGTTTAGTATTTCAATGCGATAAACAGGTACAAGACCAAAAGCTCTCGTACGAAGCTTGCACAGAGGTATTAGAAAAAACCAATCAGGCTATAGCCGACATGACCAAACAAGAAACCGATATAACCCTTGACAAGGTGTTGTATAGCGCTTCTATGGGTATGAAAAACGGCTTTAACAGAAGCGATCATTAGTAAACGTGTAAAAAAAAACTGCATGCATACCAAGTATGCATGCAGTTGAATGTGTTGTGCGTTAGATAAACGCGTGTTATAAAAAGAGTGTATGAAACGTGCATGATTTCGCGCCTGCGAGTTTACGTGTTTATGCCTTTACGCGATTGCGCCTTTACGACTTTTCATTTGTGCGTCTTTGCGCGATTGTACCTGCGCGTTTATGCGCCTTTACAAAACCTTTACGAAAGCGGTATGCCCATACACCAGCCCCAACGAGGCGTTGTAATAGAGCTATAATAGCTAATCCAGCGATCCAAAGAAGTTGTGGCTACATATCCTATGTTTTCGCGCACTACCCCGTTGCCAACATAAATACCAATATGGCCATAAATTCTACCAGCGCGCGTACCTGCATGCGAAGGAACAGCTATAATCATTCCCGGTTTAAGATCACTCTTGTTTGAGCTATGACACCAGGCATAATACATATCGCAGGCATTACCCGTAGGATAACCCATACCTGCAGCCGAGAAAACCTGAGAGACCCACATAGCACACAAACCAACACCTGGAGAACCTACTCTATATGCATACGAAATAACATTTCGTTGGCTGCCTGATAAATTGCCACCAAGATTGAGATCGCCTGTTACTTCGCTTAGATTATACGAACGACTTCCCGAACGAGCAGCCGCTGCTTGTTGGGAGCGCTCTTCAGCTGCTCTTTGAAACTCTGCGTCACGCTTTGCCATTAAGTCTTTTACATCTTGAGAAAGACCTTCAAGCACCTGCTTTGATTCGTTCTGCTTGGACGCCATGCGCTCAAGCTCTTGATCTTGTTCTGCTTTAAGCTGTTCAAGAGATTTTTTATGATTTTCAAGATTAGCTTTTTTATCGTCGAGCTCACCTTTAACGCGATTAACTTCTTCTATCATCGCGCGATCTTTTTCGGAGATCTTATCAAGATAATAAATATTAGAAGAGAGTTCGGCAAGAGAAGAAGATGAGAGTAAAACGGATAAAAACCCGTCTATACCAGACTTATACGCGCTTGAAACACGCTTTGAAAGCGCTTTCTTTTTAGCATCAAGCTCCTGCTGCTTTTTATCGATTTGGACCTGCGTTGAATCAATTTGTCCTTGTACTTCTTCTATTTGAGTGCACGTTTTTTCTTGATCGCTTACCAGCTTTTCATACTGAGCAGCAATATCGTCAAGCTGTTTTTGAACTTCGTCGAGCTTTTTTTGAGCAGCATCTATTTGATCCTGTGTATCGGCGCGCGCAATATGGGCAGGCATAGCGGCAAGTACCGTAGTTATACCCAAAAGCTGCAAGAGTTCACGACGCGTAAAAGTTTTGATAGCCAAGTTCCAACTCCTATTCAATTTAAGCTACGATGTATCGTAGGAGCTTGTTATCGAATATGTGCCCTTATTTTAGCACAACCAACCATGCAGAATTTATAGATTCTCCAACGCTTTATGCCGCAAAATCATTTTTAGCGCGTGAGACAAAATGTGCTGACAAGTCTTACGGGCTTTAGCACGTGCTTAAGCCTGTTGTGCGTTTTGCGATGTATGGTGAGCACGACGTTTTATAAGCTTAAGAAAAAGCAGGCCAATCAACATAAAAATCAGCGTGAAAACACAGACAAAATAAAACACGCCAATTCCAAGCGTATAGGTATTTGCAGCACTTAGGTCAAATCCAAACCATCCGCAGGGCGCGCCAAAATTTAAAAAGTTATACGGTGCAAGCATTACCGTTTTCCAGCGCACGCCAAATACAAGCGATAACACACATACATAGCCGATATACACAAAAGGTGGAAGCAGCGACCAAAATACGTCGGATACCTGCATGTTAAAGCGATAGTCAAACCATACAAAGTCTACTATTGCGCATAGAGGCGCAATAAAATGCGTGCACAGTGACGAGGCGTAATGGCTAAGATATGCTCCTATAAAACCTGATTGAGAAGTAGGCGCCAAAAAACATAGATACAGCAAAAACGTAATGCTTATCGCAAGTGTAGCCATATATTTTATGCGATACCACATTTGAGTTTGCAGCGTATTTCTCACACACGCACGCAAACCAAGCAAGGCAGAATCTGCCACGTCGCAGCTCTGCTGTGAGCACGACAAAAGAATTTTGCCTACAAGGGCACACAATAAAACACATCCCATAACAAGATTAGATAAATTGGTGAAATACGTAAACGAAAACAAGCCTTCCCAGTGGACTGCCATTCCATAAAACGCAGCCACGACACCGATGAGCTTAATTATTATCTCGGGGCTGAACATGTGTATAGGTTTGTGCAGCGTCACATTGTGTAATGTTGTATCCATTACAACTCCTTTGTTCAAATGTAAAAGTGAACATAAGGATAGTCATATTAGTTAATATTATCAACTATTTTTTGTACTAATGCACAATTTTTGGCATCTGTAACACAATCAGATTGCTACTCCACTTAAATTATATGCACATACGCAATATACACGTAGTTTAAGAAGGGCGTAAACATAACCATATACCACGCAAACACAATAGAAGGAGCCCATGGAAATGTTTTCTGCCTAATGAGCGCAGCATGACACAGACCGCCTATACACGCAATAACCAACATAACCATAAAGGACAACGGTGTCATATACAAAGACAGCACAAGTAAAAGTTTTATATCGCCAGCGCCTATCGGCGGTGCTGCGTTTGCGTCGTGATTTGTATAAGCAAATACAAACCAAATAATACACAAGATAAAACATATAAAGGAGGCGCTATATGATAGAAGTGAGCCATTCATAAAGCGCAGATGCGCAAAAAATACGCCGATACAAGCAGGTATAGCAAGCAGCGTGTGCGGAATAACGCGATACTTGTTATCTACCAAAGCACATGCAACCAAACACAAAGTTGTAAGTGCATAGAGCGCAAAATACCAGGTAAATGCAAATAAAAAATAAAGCCACCCAAGTAAGCACGCAAGGGTTATGCCTACGCCTACGCGCATACGGGCAGATGAAGAACAGTAGATATCTAAAAGCTCACTCACAGCAATTTCCTAACTCTATACACGTTTACCTGCTGTTATACCTACTGCTATTGCGCTCTCATCTCGTAAAATTAAACACCCGTATATGCGCCCGAAGCTTACTTGATGGACAAACGCATTTTTACAAACGACGCCCGTATAAATAAATAACGCTATTTCCCCTATCGCCCGAGGTCCCCTGTTTTTCCTGAATACAGTTAAGCCCCCGATGCTCAAAGAAATCGATGTCAGATTCTGAACTTACAATAAGGAAAAAGCCACGAGCACCAGCATCTTTAAAACGCTCTGTCATATCGTCAAACAATCGCGAGCCAACACCTTTGCCCATGTGATTAGGGTCTACAATCAATAAGTTAATTTCTGCTTCGGAATTAGCATAACCAAGCGAGATAAAAACATCCGCCGTTGTGTAACTTCTTAAACGACTAAAAAGACGATCCTCAACTTTTACGCCACCACGGCGTGCGCGGTCGCGCGCAATTACCATAATGTCTTCAAAGCGACGGTGCCAAAACGAGTTTTGCGAAATGCTCCTATTGCTGCTTAATCCACCAAAGCATACGCCGATAACACTGCCGTTTTCTTCGGCAACCATCGTGTACACCGAACGCTGCAGCGCACCAGCGGTAAGCACACGACCAAAAATAATACGATCATATGCACCCGTAATATCACTGCACCATTTTCTGACGCACAGATTAACAACTTCATCAAAGTCAATATCTTTAAAAGGGCGAATGATGATCGAAGTATCAAGTTGCGGCATAACCAGTCCTTTGAGCGTAAAACAATATGCAATAAGAAGCAAATATTAAGTATATTACAAGTAAATATGAATATTCACAAAGCTTTTATATTGATTGTTGTGTCCAATGCGCAAGAAAATGCACTAACTATTTGATAATGCTTGCCAGCTCATCTAAACTCTTACGATCTTCATGACGAGCAGATGGCACGCCTTGAGCTGATGGATAGCCAATCTCAAGCATCGCAAGCATCCGATAACCCTTCATCTCTTCAAAAGAATCAGCCAGAACTTTAGGATCAAAATATCCCACCCACGTGCTATATAAACCTAAGTCTTGAGCTTCAAGCATCATATGTGTTGCCACTATAGCGCCGTCTACATCAACAAAATCATGCTCATCATAGCGACGTGTCCAACCGCTTCCAGGCTTTACTCCCACAGCTATAATCAATGGTGCGTCAAAATTAAAGCGTGTAGCTTCGTATGCGCGGCTAAGAGCTTGAGCACCTTGTATCACCCAAGCGTGCCAAGGTTGTCTGTTAACACAGGTAGGCGCTACCTGCCCTGCCTGTAATATTTTTGTTATTTTTTCATTCTCAACGGGTTTTGAGTCAAAGCTTCTGCACGAATACCGAGCTCGTGCTAATTCAAGAAACGACTGCATAGCTGCTCCTTAACACAAAGGAGCGCTCAAAGCACTCCTTTGCACTGCACTGTTATAAAGCGTGGACGTCCTCAGACGAAAACTTAATAAACGCCTTTTCTCCCACTTCATAAATTCGCTTGTTCTTGGGATTAAATTCTGTAATCTTTACCAGCGTATTGCCACACATCACGTGGTAATTTTGATAATGACCCATAAAACGAGAAAGAATAACTTCGCACGGAAGCACGCCTTCATCGGCTACATGCACCGATTCGGGGCGTAATACCAGCGTAATCTCGTCGTCTACGTGCTTACCATTAAGATCGGCAATTTTCACTGGTGAACCCTCTATAACCGCAACACCTGTCTGATCGTGGGCTTCGGTTACCTTACCGTGTAAGAAGTTAGACTCACCGATAAAGTCAGCAACAAATTCATCGCACGGACGATGATAAATGGTACGTGGATCACCAATTTGATCAACAACGCCTTTTTTCATAACAATAATTTTGTCTGAAAGCGCCATAGCTTCGGACTGGTCATGGGTAACGTAAATTGCGGTAATTCCTGCTTCTTGTTGAATACGACGAATTTCGGTACGCATATCAACACGAAGTTTTGCGTCCAAGTTAGAAAGCGGCTCGTCGAACAGAAGAACGCCAGGCTCAATTACAAGCGCGCGAGCAAGGGCAACACGCTGCTGCTGACCACCAGAAAGCTGATTAGTTTTGCGATCCTCCATGCCTTCAAGACCCACGAGAGATAAAATGTGCTCAACTTTAGCTTTAATGGTTTCTTTGTCCATATTTCTAAGCTTTAAGCCATAGGCAACATTGTCAAAAATGTTGTAATGCGGCAAAAGCGCATAGCTTTGAAATACCATAGCAGTATCGCGTTTATTAGGCGTAAGTTCGTTAATAGGCTCATCTGCTAAGAATATCTCGCCTTCATCGGGCGATTCAAAACCAGCAATCATACGTAAAATAGTTGTTTTACCACAACCCGAAGGACCAAGAAGCGTTACAAACTCTCCTGGTTCAATGGTAATATTTGCATCATGAACTGCATAAAAGTCTTTATGCGTTTTTGGATCTTGATAAATCTTTGAAACGTGTTCAAGACGAACACCTTTTTTCTCTTTAGCCATCATATACTCCTTGTTAATCTCTTGTAGATGCACTTGTACCAAAGAACTTGATGGCAATATTCATCAAGAGCACTGCACCATAGGTAATAAGTATCAAAATTGTGGCAAACGCACACGCAATACCATATGCGCCTTTTTCGGCAAATTCGTTAATCTGCACGGTAATAAGCAAAAATTGAGGCGTAACTAACAAAATGATGGCCGAAATTGCGGTAATTGAACGCACGAACGCTGTAACCAAACCACTAAGGAACGAGTCTTTAATAAGAGGCAACGTAACCGTCATAAACACATGGAAACTGTTTGCACCCATGTCATAAGCAGATTCCTCAATAGATTTGTCTATTTGTCGAAGTGCAGAGATACCAGAGCGTGTTCCGGTAGGAAGTGAACGCACAACAAATACGATGATGAGGATTGCAGCGCTACCATAAAGCCCCTGCATAACACCTGTGTGGAAAAGTCCGCCAGAAAAACCGCGAATATATCCAACACCTAATACCGTACCAGGTACCGCCATAGCCAACATAGACGCTGCTTCGATAAAGCCTTTAAGTGCAAATTTACGCTTTACAACCAAATACGAGATGATCATAGATAAAAGTGCCGTAATTGGAGAGGCAATGAGCGACAAAACAAACGAGTCTCTAAACGCCTGAAAACCGTGGTGAAGCTTAAATACCTGTTCAAACCACTTGGTAGTAAGAGAAAAATCATAACCCCAGGTTTTGAACAATGCGCCAAACGGCACACATATATACATCATGATAACAAAGCATGCAAGCAAACCACATAACAGAGTAAGCGGCAAACGAACCGAAAGGTCGGAAATAAGCATACGGCCGCGGCTTGCCTTACCAGTAAGCGTTGCCGTGCTTTTTGCCTCAAGAATATATTTTTGTACCACAAACATGGCAAGCGTAATACCAAGCAATACAACTGCCATTGCTGCAGCACCCTGTTTATCGTATGCGCCTGTAATTTGCAGGTAGATAGATGTTGCAAGTGTGTCGTAAGAACCACCAATAAGCATAGGGTTTGCAAAGTCGGCAATTGACTCAATAAAGGTAACCAAAAATGCATTACCTAAACCAGGCAAAATAAGCGGAAGCGTAACCGAAGTAAAGACTTTCCAACGAGAAGCTCCCATATCGCGTGCCGCTTCTTCAAGAGAGGGGTCAATGTTTTTGAGCAGACCTCTAAACATCATGTAGCATACGGGGAAGAATGTAAGCGTTTGCACAAGCGCAATGCCCCAAAAACCATAGACGTTATTGTCGTAAATGCCCAATAAGTGCCTGGTAATAATACCTGCTTTACCAAACAGCATGATAACTGACAAAGACAATACAAACGGAGGTGAAACAACAGGCAACATAGAAACAATCTTAAACAGTCCGCTAATAAAGCGACTTTTAAGCTTAACGTACACCTCTACATACGCAAAAAGCAAGCCAATAAATGTTGCAATAATACCTACAAAAAATCCTACATTCAGCGTGTTAATGATAGCGGTTTCAAAAGTAGGCATTGCTAAAACACGTGCAAACACATCAAGCGTTGGACCGTGTTCACCTACAATGCTATCAACCATTAAGATAGCAAGTGGGTACAAAATAAACAGCACAAGTGCTGCTACCAGTACAATAATAGTTGATACCAAGATAGGATCTGCTAAAAGCTTTTTGCGATCAAGCTGCGCACTTTGACTTATTGCCATAACACCCTCCTTTATCTGCTCTCGACAATATTACCAACGAAAAGAGCGGTGTGCATACATGGTTATGCACACCGCCTATCCAAGAATTACTTGGTCTTAAAGCGATCATCCCCACCTTTAAGAGCTCCCATAGTATCTTTGACATACTGCTCGGTGTTTTTCTTGGCGTCTTCAAAGTCGTAATCCATAACGTTATTAGGATCAAGACCAAATTGAGTTGCAACTTCTGGCTGTTTTGCATCATCGATAACCAAGAATTGATATGATCCTACTTCCTGACCGCGCTCAACGCACGCAGGTGAAAGCGCATATTCAATCCAGAGTTTTGCAGCATTTTCGTGCTGAGCACCCTTAAACATAGCCGTAGCACCAACTTCAAACGATGCACCTGAGGACGGAATAACCATGCCAATGTTTTGGTAACCATTATCAACAATTTGATAAATTGCATCATGCAAAAATCCAATACCGAGCGTGCACTCGCCCGTACCAACATTTTTAGATGGGCCAGAACCACTCTTTGTATAAACAGAAATATTTTTATCAAGCTTGGTAAGATACTCCAAACCTTTATCGTGACCATATTTTTGAATAATAGTGTTAATAACAAGCTTTGCCGTACCTGCGGTATTGTAGTTTGAAAGCCAAATAAGGCCTTTGTATTTTTCGTCGATTAAATCGGGCCAATCGGTAGGCGCATCCAAATTACGACGGCTCATCTCGTCTTTGTTGTAAAAGAAGCCCAAAATTCCTTTATACACACCATACCAGTGTCCGTCTTTGTCCATATATACTTTTGAAATAAGGTGTGACGCATTTTTTGCCTGATAAGGAGCCAAAATACCCTTGGTAATAGCAACGTTATATGGATCGGTAGTACCTCCAAACCAAACATCTGCAGAGGGGTGGCCAGCTTCTTCTTCGACCTTAGATTCAACTTCGCCCGTTGAAAGACGTTGATATTGCGTGTCAATACCAAACAGAGATTGGAAATTCTCGCAAACTGCAGCAACATGAGACTCTTCACTTGAGCCGTATACAACCAGCTTACCGTCTTTTTTTGCAGCATCTATTAAGTCGGAGCTTGCAATTCTGCTTAAATCTCCACCATCGTTTGCCGAGCTGGATCCTTTATCGCATCCTGCAAGTCCACCAAGGCCAAGAGCTGCTCCAAAAATTCCTGCGTCCTTCAAAAACGTTCTGCGCGAAATAGAAACCATATGTCTTGCCTCCATAACAAAATCCTTCCCTGTGCACATGTGACAGGCATACAACTTACCTTATAGGCGCTTAATGTGCGGCTCATTGTATGGTCAATCTTGTAGGTATCAAGCAATATAACACGTGTTATACACCCGAGTGCACTACAAAAGCATGGAACATCAACAAACAATCACACCAAGCTCCTTCATTTATAAAGCAATACAAGCGCGCGCTCAAGTAAATATCGGCAAAACGGCTTAGATTTTAGGTAAAGGGTTTAAGCAATTTCGTCGGCGGCACTGTTTTTCCAGCTAGACGTTTTATGCCAAGGTATTAAGCGGTGTACATGAATTTTCCAGATGTAATAAAAATGTTGGATGTTGTTAACTAAGTGCGCTAGAATAAAAAGTGTTCTTTTGTAACACACCAATACTATACTCATCTGTCGAACTATCGAGGTTACTTTGTCTAAGCACGCAGCACACTTTGCTTCACGTAAAGAATCTTCAAATAACCAACAAACTACAATCATAAAAAAATCTATACCGTCTACCTTTGCTGATGATACGCGCAAGTCTAATGCTCGTGATAGCCATACTACAGCCGCTTCTGGTCAAACTGCGGCGCCTAGTCAACAAAGTACCCAAACAAAAGTTGCGCGTGCACACAAGCATCAAACACGTGTTTTTGTCTTAGTCCTTTTTGTTTTAGCATGTATTGGATATATTGCCGCAGGTATGTACTTCACTAATCATCTTATGTATCGTACAACACTTAATGGTCACGATGTTTCTTACATGGATGCAAAAGGGCTCACACAGTATTTAGATGACGAGCTCGATGCGTATTCTATTCATGTATCTGGCCTTAATTTTGATATGACGCTTGATCAAAGTCAGCTTAATCTCAGTGTTGATACCGCAGCATGTGCACAAAACACCATTGAGCAAACGGCTCCTGGCTTTAAATGGCCACTGAGTTTGGTACAGCCGCAGCAGGCGTTTATCGAAGAAACGCCAACCTTTGATAGTGATGCCACGCAAGCACTTATCAACGAGCAGGTACAAGAATTTAATAAAAATGCCACTAACCCCGTAAATGCATATTCGCAATACAATCCTGATGAGCAGGCATTTACCATCAAAGATGCACAAGTTGGCTCCGCACTTGACGCAAAAGCAGTAAGTAATTCGGTGATGCAGGATATTTATGCGTTGCGCGCAGAATCGGTTTTGGATGAAAATACCCTTTTGCAACCCACGCTTACCGCACAAGATCAAGATCTTATCGCTATCAATGATAAAGCAAATAAGGCGCTTGAGCTTTCTATTCCGCTTATGCACAATCAAGAGCAGATTGCCGTGGTAGATAAAACGCTTCTGGCTCAATGGATGCATGTAGCTGATCCTAAAACCCTGACCATTGATCAAAGCGCTGTTGAAACATGGGGAAAAGACAATTTACAAGTTAAATCAAAAAGCGCAGGAATTATTAACAAAGTAAATTACGAAAAACTCAATGAATTACTTACGCAGGCTGTATGCAATCTTGATTCAAAAGAAATTACTATTCCGGTAAAGGTTCTGCATGCAACGCCAAAAGGTGCGCCTGCCGAAACTCCGGGTGCGCGTGATCGTGGACGTCATGTTGATATCAATCTTTCAACACAATACGCACGTCTTTATGATGAGGCAGGCGACATACTTTGGGAATCTTGGTTTGTTTCGGGCTCTCTTGCCGGCAATCATTCAACGCCAACTGGCTCATTTGATGTGACAACAAAAGCTCGTAATCAAACACTCATTGGAGCAGATACTAATCACGATGGCGAACCCGATTATAAATCGCACGTTGATTACTGGATGCCCTTTATTGGAAATATGGTAGGAATGCACGATGCGCCTTGGCGAAGCGCTTTTGGCGGAAGCATCTACAAATCAAATGGAAGCCATGGTTGCGTGAACCTACCGCCAAGCAAGGCAGCTGAGCTATATTCTTTGGTGCATGTAGGTGATCCGGTTATTGTTCATTGGTAGAATTACGCAAAATCGCTCTTTGCGGTAAATCGTTCAACTGCTGATAGTATCTTTAAGGTTGCAGAAAAGATTAAACGGGCGTTATTCATAAAATTTTTGTTGCCGAGGTAATATGGTTGCCTCGGGGAGTTTTTTGAAAAGTTTAATGCCTCGTATGATCGGATAGATATAAACTAAAACCAAAACTGCATAAAAGATAGCTAACGATATGCCATCAGCACCTTTAACTACATAATCAGTTGAAACAGGATGTCCCAAAATACCAAATGGAATAATCATAAGGATCAGATCGTCGAGTGCGTGCAGAAGTGAAACGCCAATAATCGACTTTGTTTTATACACCGCCAAACAAAACAGAACGGAACATAAGCCCGTTTGTAGCATTTTCCCCACAATTTGTGCCAGCTGAATTTCATCATGCACATCAATTTTATTCCAGGCGATATGAAAGGCGCCAAAAATAAGAGCAACTACAATACAACTTAACAAAAGCTTATGCTTGCACGAAGAAAAAATTTTTAGGCAGCCATGAAAAATAACCCCTCTGAACAGCACTTCCTCGGAAAATCCTACATACACGCACAAAATAATCTGATACAGCACCGAGTGGAATACATTCGGCGCAGGCAAGCTTTGAAAAAGCAAGGGTACCGAAAGCAATGCGTTTAAAAATGCAATAACAATCATTGGCTTATAAATCTTCCAGGCAATATGCAGCTGTTCTTTTGTTGATCGAAAAATGGACGCACCCTTGAGCAAAACGCACAGAATAACAGACCAGATAAGACTGACTGCTTCATAGGTGAGTATAAGATCAAAATTAAAACGATGGACGCAATAAATTGAAGTGAGTGAAGTGGCAAAGATATAAAAAGCTATCAGAACAAGATAACCCAATGCACACATAACATGCCGCAAACATGCATGTTTAGTGAGTAGATTATGGAATGCGATCACAAGAAACATCCTTTTAAAATACACCGCTCACAATGAGCTACAATACGTCTTTATGGTAAAGTATGTTATCTTATACGCAAACTCAATACACAGCGTTTGTGAAAACATACCGCCACAGGTATACCAATTATAAAGCAACTGTCTGCGCAATGTGCAATCGCACATGTGCAATCAGGTACTAGGTAACTAAATTGCAAAGTTTTTGCACGTCCGCTATGCAAAAGGCATGGGAACGCGCTACATGTAAAGAAGGTGAATATGCTGCGCGATATTATAAGCTCAATTGCAAGCTGGAGCCCACTTGCTATCTTTTTACGACTGCTTTTAGCAACGTTTGTAGGTACTTTTATTGGTTTTGAACGCGAGTTCAAAAATAAGGGCGCTGGAATTAAAACACATGTTCTGGTTTGCTTAGGATCTGCTATGGCAATGATTGTAAGTGAATATCTTATCCATCAATTTCCTGGAGTACGTGCAGATATGGCTCGTATTGGCGCGCAGGTTATAAGTGGCGTCGGCTTTTTAGGCGTAGGGACTATTATTATCACGGGCAAAAATGAAGTGCAAGGCCTTACTACCGCAGCTGGTCTATGGGCATGTGCATGTATTGGTCTTGCTGCAGGTGCAGGATATGCAGAAGGCACTATCATTGCCATGCTGTTTGTGATCTTTACCTTTGTAATTCTTAACAAAATTGATCACTGGCTCCATGAAAACGCAAGGATTTTTACCCTGTATGTTGAGTTTGAAAATAGACACGGCATTAAAGAGTTGCTTAAAAAACTCCATAGTTGGAATTGCAATTTTTCTGCATTTCAACTGGTTAAAGGCGAAGCAGGCAAATTTGGAGGAGCTGCTACATTTACCATTACGCTTGACCGCGGAGCACGTAAGCAGCCCTTTATCGACGCAGTTCAGGCACTCGATGTTGTATGCTTTGTTGAGGAAGTTAATTAGATTCACAAAAATAAATAGCCCCAACTTGGTTTTGGTCAATTAATGTCCGCCTATGCGTGTAGACTTATATTACGTTGTTAGCCATCCTAAGGAACGATCATTATGAATATTCAGCAAGCGCTCGAACATGCACATAGCTCTGTTTTGCCAGGCTTTATCACGGGAGATGCCGCCATTACAGAAGAACGTAGGCGCAACGAGGATTGTGTTGCCACGCTTATGAGTGCCTGGAAAACGTCTAAAGCAGGTGAAGAACCCTGCGATTTTGCCACTATTATGCAAGTAGCAGATAGAAATCGCGAGCTTTGTGATTCATACGGAATTGAACGCCTTGAGCGCGTTAATGGTAGTAGCTTACAAAGAACGCTTTCGGATAATGATTTCATACGAGCTGTTGCGGTTATGCAACAACGCAGCTTTCAAAAAGTGCAAAAAACCGCAGGTCCTGCCTTACAAGATCTCTCAATCGCATATCGAGAAGCTACTATTAAGCCAATTTCTATCTTAGGTATAGACCTCGAAACCACCTCGCGCTTTCCGGACCGCGGTTACATCATTAACCTTGGTATGGAGTTCATTGATCTGCGCGAAGATGCCGCACCACGTGACGGACACAGTGCGTATTTTGGTATGCCAGATCTCTATGCACAAAAGGGCGTTCCTCTTGCGCCAATCCATCACATTACCTGGGAGAACATTGCAGGAAAAACTCCTTTTAGGCAAGCAACAAAAATTCAAGAAGCCTTATTACATGCGTTTTGTGCATTCCCTATTATGGCTCACAATGCCGCATTTGAGGATTCGTGGTTTATGCTTCACCTTAACGGCTATGCTCAAGCACGCAAAGAAGGAAAAATTGTAGTGATTGATTCTCGTGATATTTGTAGACGGTGCGACCCCGAAATTAAATCGCTTCCACGTGAATCAAGACCTGCAGCGCTTGAAAGCTGGGCACGCAGAAGAAAAACGCTTGTAAGCGGAGAAAAAGAAAAACATCTTGGTCTTGAAGACGTAGATCTTATGTTTAGAACCGTTCAAGCAGAATTTAAAGAGCGCGAAATGTTTGCATAAGCTTAATGTTGTGCCCCTTAAAGTTACTTAGTTCACTTTAAGGGGCACTTATTACGTTTTGAACGCGCGCGTAGCTTTGCGTATACTACTTTTTATCGTGTACAGCAGGCGACTGATGAAGCGTACAGTCACTGCAATACCCATACATAACCGACCTCATCAGATCAACTACAAACTTATGCTCGTTATGAACATGTGAGGCAAAATTAACAAGGGCATCACAATCAAAGGGAATAACCTTACCGCAGCATATGCAAACAAGTTGACCGTATTCTTGGCCTTTACCTGCCAGACGATACCTCGACTCTTCTCCCCCTGGGGCTGCAACCTTGGCAACAATACCATCTTTTACAAATGCTTCCAGTGTTCTATACACGGTTGTTCTACCAGGCGACTCGTTTTGTTGTGCAAGACGTGCGTAAATTTCGTCCACGCTTAAATAATGGTCTTGGTTATTAGCCAAAAACTCGCCTATGATTTTCTTTTGTTTCGTGTTATAAGAACGTCGCTCTACCACAACACCCAAGCTCCCCTCGTACATGCACGATACTTGTCGATACGCACTAAGGCTTTAACCGTGCTTACCTTTTGATTATATCATGGTAAGCGTAACACTTAAGTTAGACTACATTAACTCACAAATATGCTTTGCGAACATAATTGGATCCTCAATGGTAAGACCTTCAACCAACAACGCCTGATCCAAAAGTACGTTTGCATATAATGTAAGTTTGTCTTTATCTTCTGAAGCACACGCATCAACAAGTTTTTTGAACACAGGATGCTTAGGGTTAATCTCCAAAATACGCTGTGCACGTGGCGCATGTGCTGCATCGGGGCTTTGCTCAAGCACGCGCTCCATCTCAAGAGATACATTGCCTTCTGCAGAAATACGTGCAGGAAAATCTCCTAATTCAGCAGAAACTCTTACATCATTAACTTTAGATTCAAGTGCGTCTTTAAGCGCCTCAAAGACATCTTTATGCTCTTCTTGAGTCTTTTGAGCCTTTTCTTTTTCTTCCTTAGTGGCAAAGTCAAGACCTGCAGCCGAGACATTTGTAAACGCCAGTTCACGCGTAGCCTGTTCAGACGCCTCGCCATCTTGTACAGCAGCGGCTGCCTCATAGTTGCGCCATACTTGGAACATGAACTCGTCTACGTCCTGCGTGCATAACAAAACATCAAAACCATGAGAAAGCGCCGCAGTTACCATAGGCAGCTGTGCTATACGTTCACGCGAAGAGCCAGCAGCATAATAAATCTTGTCTTGATCCTTTGACATGTGTTCTGCATATTCGGCAAGCGTAATAAGTTTTTTATCGCGTGCAGACCAAAAAAGTAACAGCTGCGATAAATCTTGCGCTTTTGCACCATAGCTACTATAAATACCAAATTTAAGCCCGCGACCAAAGTGCTCAAAGAATTTTTCGTAATCTGAGCGTTTATCGTTGAGCATGCGCAACAATTCGCCGTGTACTTTTTTCTCAATTCTGCGCGCAATAGCATGTAATTGAGCATTCTTTTGAAGCGTTTCGCGCGAGATGTTAAGGCTAATGTCGCACGAATCAACTACGCCGCGCACAAAGTTGTAATAATCGGGCAAGAGCTCGGCGCATTTATCTTGAATAAGAACATTAGACGAATAAAGTGCAAGGCCTTTTTCGTAATCTTTGCTATATAAGTCAAAGGGAGCTTGTGATGGAATGAACAACAGGGCATCGTAGGAAAGAGAGCCCTCGGCGTGGAAGCTCAACACAGAAAGCGGGTCATTCCAATCGTGAAACGTTGACTTATAGAACTCGTTGTAGTCCTTTTCTTCCACATCACTTGCATGCTTTTTCCAAATAGGTGTCATAGAATTAATGGTTTCAAGCTCTTGGTACTGTTCGTACTGTGGCTTGTAATCATCGCCTGCGTCTTTAGGACGCGGCAATTCGCGACTTTTTGTGACCATCATTTTAATAGGATGGTGAATGTAGTTAGAATATTCGCGAATAAGCTCTTGCAAAGTCCACTCGCTTAAGAAATGGTCAGTATTGTCTTCTTCGGTATTATCTTTAAGATACAAAATAACATCTGAACCATGATCCGAAGGCGCAGGGCGGCTAGAACTTTTTTTAATTTCGTAGCCGTCAATGCCATTAGATTCCCACTCGTAGGCGCACGTCTCGCTCATGGAACGGCTGATGACGCACACACGTTTTGCAACCATAAATGCCGAATAAAACCCAACACCAAATTGCCCGATAATATCAACTGATTTCTGCGCAGAACTTTTTGTTGTATCATCTGCTGCATTATCTGCGGTATCATCAGATTTTTGCGCTTCGCTTGTAGATGAGTTTTGTTGCTGCTTAAATTGTTCAGAACCAGAATGAGCAATGGTTCCAAGATTGGTGTCTAGTTCTTCGCGCGTCATACCAATACCGTTATCGTGAATGGTAATAGTGCGTGCGTCCTTATCAAAATCAATGGTAATAGCTGCATTTGTAGAATCAACTTTAATGGAAGGATCGGTAAGTGAGGCAAATGCTAATTTATCAAGAGCGTCAGAGGCATTAGAAATAAGCTCGCGCAAAAAGATGTCTTTATTGGTGTAAATGGAATTGATCATCAAATCAAGAAGTTTTTTACTTTCGGTTTTAAACTTTATCATACGGTATTATCTCCTATCTACATATATGTTATAAGCTTGAAACATGTTTGGTGCGCTGGTTACTTAGTTACATACGGTATTTGACGATACGTAATGCCGCAGCGATCTAAAATACTACGCGAAATTTTTGCGCCTTCGGTATCTTTATAGGTATCCTCGGCATAAATCACCTCTCCAATACCTGCTTGTACCAGCATTTTTGCACATTCCTGACAAGGGAAAAGCGTAACATATGCCGTTGCACCCTGCATGTCTTTAAGAGAGCCTCGATAATTAAGCAGCGCATTTGCCTCGGCATGGATAACAAAATTATGCTTATCGCGAAGCGGATCTACTGATGATTCCCACGGAAATTCATCGTCGTTAATTCCTGTTGGCGTTCCGTTATACCCAACCGATAAAATGCGGTCATTGCTGTCGGCAATACATGCTCCAACCTGCGTATGAGGGTCTTTACTGCGCATAGCAGCTGCAGCAGCAACGCGCATAAAAAACTCATCCCATGTGATAACATTTTTACGTTTACCGGGCATATCAGCCTCCTCAAGCATTATCATCACGTAAGGCTTATCTTAATTTATAGACAAATTAAGATAGCGTATGCGTACAAAATATATACTATACAGACTTAGATATTCTATCATGCAAATTATATATATCTCAATAAATAATCACAATAGCGTGCACAAGCGCTGTGTGAAAGCGGCTATTACGCAGGCATCATATGCCTCTACGTATGATTCAGGCGATTAAGAACAACCCAGGTACACCATGCGGTTGCCTATTTACGAGAGTCAAGCACATCAAAGCGATTGATACGCATTAAAATTTGCTCAATATCCAAAATTGACCAAATATGAAATACATAATGCGTGTCCTCGTGATGCCTATTGACATCAATGCTGCGCGATACATCATGAGACACCGCCGACTCAGTAGTAGCGATCTTGTATTGCTCGTGATTGGCGTTCTTATTTTGTTTACGGATGAGCGTCTCGTCTTGTTCGTATGTGCGTTTCTTAGGATCTTGTAGGGATTTACTTGCGGATACATAACCCGAATGGTTTTGAGACGGGCAAAAAGCAACACGGATACTTTGTTGCGTGGCAAAGAAATATACAGGCGTCCATTTCATAGCCGTAATTTTTTCGTACGCAACTATAAAGGATTTGCCAAAAAATGGTGTAATACACATTTGTGTATCATAGGTTGCAATGCAGTAACGGCTTAACAGTATCCAAATAGCTGCGCAAGTAAGCGAAAATGCAGAAAAAAATACCGTCACTGTTATCGAATCAAACGCAATATTACCAGTTACACACAAACAACCAAGGACAATTCCCATGAGCGAGCTACAAATGGATGCATATGCAACAACTTGCAACAATGCAGGTGAAACCGAATAGGTGTCATGGTGTGCGTGATGGCGCTCGGCAAGATCGTTTGAACGCTCCCACATGCGCCATACAACAAAAAGAGGAACGCACACAAGTATTACAAACATAACTTCAAATACCATTTCGCCGTCACCTCTCCTGCTACTTTAAACACCATATCTAAACACAGCGTGCCTAATCTTTAAGTACGTACTACGCGCACTTAACGTTAAGGCGCGGTAAAAGCAAAGCTTATGTACAGATATTTGTATCAGCACAAAATCAGCTTAACCGAAGATGCACATGGCGCTATACAACAGTTACGTATATGGACGTGTATTGCCTGCAGATGGTTTCCTAGCCACAACAAAGCAAACGCTCTTTTGATCGGAAACGAAATAAGCGCATAAGAAAAAGCATATATACGTGTATAAGCGAATTACATTAAAGAGGCAAACCACGCAATAAGCGGAACAAAAATAATGGGCAAAAATGCGGCAGGCAGCATGTTTGCAACCTTAAACTTTCCAACTTTCATAAGGTTAAAGCCCACAACAATTAAAAGAAGCGAACCAGATGCAACAACATTATTAATGACCTCAGGACTTAAATATGGGCTCACAATATGAGCCAGAACGCTTAAGCATCCTTCATAAATGAACACGCTCAACGCACAAAACGGTACGCCTTTGCCCATAGAGGCACCAAACGCAAAACAGGAAATCATATCAATAAAGCCCTTTGCCAAGAGCGTTGAATGGTCGAGTTGCATGCCGCTTTGCAGCGAGCCAATAATAGCCATAGCGCCCGTACAGGTAAACACGCTTGCACAAATAAAGCCCGAAGAAAAAGAAGCGTGAGCACATGAGTCGTCTTCACTACTAGTTGCGTTTGTTTGTGCTTTACCAGAAAATTTTTGCGCAACACACGCGAGTGAGTCCTGGATAATATTGGCAAAATGTGTAATTTTTGAATCTATATTGAGCGCAAATCCAATTAAAAAACCAAAGCCCATAGAAAGCGTTATAACGCAAATATCGCTGTGATACCCAATCATTCCTTGTATGCCCAGCAAAATACAAACAAGACCTTGGCCAATCAGCAAGAACTCCCCCAAATCACGTGATACATGACGGCGAAAAATAAGCCCTAAAATGCCTCCTGCACATGCAAGAATTGCATCAACAAGCGCTCCTGTAAGTATCATGTATCAACGCTCCTTTCTTATGATGCCTTTGTGCCGCAACACCTCAAGGCCAATAAAAAACACGCATGAACTAATCAGTACGTGTTTGTTTGCATATGTTAGCGTTTAACCTCGCATTATGAGGCGTCATCCACAATATCTTGATATTCGGGATGCTTTGCAAACCATGATTTTGCATAACTACACGAAAGCTTTGCACGATTGCCCGAATCCTTAATATATGCCGCTGCGCGACCCATAAGCCTGCCTGCAAAGCCAAGGCCACGATCATTAGGGCTTACATATGTTTCTACAATATCAATTACACCATCTTGTGGATCGCTCATGCGTACGCGACCTTTAACGTCGCCGGTATCACCCAAAAAAAGAACTTCATTTGGAGTAGTTTGAAAAACCATGGTCAACTCCTTCTTCCGCGTTTTTAGTTCATCGTTATCTATTGTTAAGTATGAACGCAAATTACCTAGAAATAAAAATTACACGATAAATAAACGAAAAAAGTGAGGGACACTCATGTTTTTGCGGCTTTTCTCGATCTGTTATACAAATAGTTGTATATTAATACCAGCTATGCTGTGTATTTGAGAATTATGAGCTGAACGCATAAGGCATTCAAGTTGTTTGTTTTATACCGTTTTGATATATTGTTACACTTCAAAGACACATGCCAAATCGTCAAAACTTTTTTTACAAAAATAGTTATTCTAATATACAAACAGAAGGGAGAACGCATGAGTGATTTTATATTGAGCTGCTGCTCAACAGTTGACTTAACAAAAGAGTATCTTGCTAAGCGTTCAATTAACTGCATTTATTTTAATTACGAGCTTGATGGTGTTGCATTCAAAGATGATTTTGGTGCTTCTAATTCTAGTCATGAAATTTTTGAACGCATGCTCAAAGGTGCCGATGCAAAAACTTCGTGCGTTTCTACCGGAGCATACATCCAATCATGGACTCCTTTTTTAGAAGAAGGCAAAGACATTGTCCATGTATGCCTTTCTTCTGCAATTTCGGGAACCTACAACGCCGCATGTACCGCACAAGAAGAGCTCCAGCAACGTTTTCCTGCACGCCGCATTGAAGTTATTGATTCGCTCAACGCATCTGCTGGATTTGGACTCTTAGTAGATAAACTTGCCGACTTACGCGATGAAGGCATGGATGCAAAGGAAGTTTCCGCGTGGGCACAAAAGAATCGACTTAACATACAATCTTGGTTTTTTACCTCGGATTTGCGCTTTTTCATAAAAGGTGGACGCGTATCAAAAACAGCTGGCGCTATCGGCGGCTTGCTTAAGATTTGCCCTATTCTTGCTATTTCTCAAACAGGCGCGCTTGAAGTTGTGGAAAAGGTACGCACAAAAAATCGCGCTATAAAACGCCTGGTAGACATAATGAAAGCCACTATTCCTAACCCTCAAGAAATCAGCGGCAAAGTGTTTTTAAGCAATTCTGATTGTGAGACAGACGCGCTTGAACTTACGTCACAGATACAAAACGCTTTTCCATCACTTGAGCCTAGCTCTATTCAAAATTATGAAATTGGAGCTACTATCGGTTGTCATACCGGACCTGGAACTGTTGCCGTATTTTACTGGGGAAAAGAAAGAGAAGTCTCCTCGAAACAATAAGCAGGTGCATAGTTCTCTAGGCGCCACCTTAATTCTCTATGCACCACTTAAGGCTTTCTTTTGCTTTACTGTGGCAAATGATAAAACTGCTCGTACAAATCAAGTTGGTGTGCGTCATGAGAACTTGTTGCAAACGTCACACATCCACGCTCAATTTGATCGTTCAGCAGATCTCTATCCTGCAAAACGTCGCGTACATGATGGGCAACTCCTGCGGCGCCATCAAAGCACACGGGATTTCCCAAGATTGATACAATGTGATCTTTTACAAAAGGATAATGCGTACATCCCAAAACCACCGCATCAACAGCGCCGATATAGGGAGCCAGCATAGTTTGCAAATCGTTATCTAAATCGGGTGCATCAAGATTTCCCTGCTCAATTCTATGCGCCAAACCGTCGCATGCCAAAGCAGAAATCTTTACGTTAGCACTGTTACATGCACACATACGATCACGAAGTTGATGGAATTTTTCCATGCGCAGCGTCACAGGCGTTGCCAACACCAAAATATGTTTATAGGCATGTGCATCACAGGCCTGTTTAAGAGCAGGTTCTATACCAATCAACGGAAGTTGAGGATAAATTGTACGTAGTTTATGCGCAGCAGCGGCAGTTGCCGTATTGCATGCAATTACTACGGCCTTTGCTCCTTTGGAAACCATGTTGTCTACAATGGTTTTTGAAAGATCAAAAATATCATCAGCGCTGCGCGACCCATAAGGATTATGAGCAGTATCTCCAAAATAAAAGAAATCCTCGTGGGGAAGCTGGCTCACCAGTTTCTTTAAAACACTGATTCCACCTAATCCCGAATCAAAAACGCCTATAAAACCCTGACGATTGCTCATACTTTCACCTTAAATCCCTTACGCACGGCGCGCGTATATAAATTATTGCACAAGTACAAAGCGCTATAAGTTGCAATTAAAGAGTATACACGCTTATTATGGTTGTCTTCTCGAGTATTGCGGTTGTCATCTCGTATAAATAAAGATTGACCGCCTTAAAGAGCACGGGCGCGCAACAGCTCATTGTCGCTAGTTTTCGCGATAAAATTGTAGCGCCCAACCAGCGCAGGTGCATTATACTGTACGCAATAGGCTATTCGTTTTGAAAGCAGGATTTATGTCTCGTGGTTCTTATAAAGCAAAGCAACTTATTATCATGCGCAAAGATCTTCATATGCGAAAAGGAAAAATCGCAGCTCAAGCTAGTCATGCAAGCGTAGAAGCCGTGCTTATGGCTTTGGCTCATAATGGACGGCAATCAGATATAACATTGAATGACGAATGCACGTATGCTTATCTTGCACCGCAAACGCAAGAAACCTATTCAGATGATATAACCCCTCTTGATGCATGGTTTGAAGCAGGCGTCGCAAAAATTTGCGTATACGTTTCTTCGGAAGAGGAGTTATTGGACATTGTTGACAAAGGAAGACAAAGCGGCTTTTTGGTAGCTTTAATTAAGGATGCTGGACTTACCGAGTTTCACGGTGAAGCAACCTATACCTGCTGCGCGTTTGAGCCGCTTTTTCCCGAACAAATTGATCCTATAACTGCCGATTTACCACTCTACTAATCCACGCGCTACAATCGCGCGTAAGCAGCGCAAAACGGCTAAAATTCGGCGTTACCAACCGTACGTGGATGAGGCAAAACATCGCGAATGTTATCAACACCAGTTAAGTACATTACAAGACGCTCAAAACCTAAACCAAAGCCGGCGTGATGGCACGAGCCATACTTGCGCAAATCGCAATAGTAAGCATACTGCTTAGGATCCATGCCTAGGTCTTTAATGCGTTGCTCCAAACGATCAAGGCGCTCCTCACGCTGAGATCCGCCGATAATTTCGCCAATACCAGGAACCAAACAATCTGCAGCAGCAACGGTTTTATCGTCGTCATTCATGCGCATATAAAATGCCTTAATTTCTGCAGGATAGTCGGTAACAAATGTTGGCTTTTTAAAATGCTCTTCGGTAAGATAGCGTTCGTGCTCGGTTTGCAAGTCAACACCCCACGAAACAGGATAGGTAAAATCATGACCTTGAGCTTGAGCTTTTTGCAAAATAGAAATAGCATCCGTGTAACTTACGCGCGCAAAGTCTGAGTGTGCAACATGCTCTAAGCGAGCCTGCAAACCCTTGTCTACAAACTTGTTAAACAGCTCCATTTCATACGGGCAAGCGTCCATAACATAGGAAATCACATATTTAAGCATAGCCTCGGCGCAATCCATATACCCTTTAAGATCACAAAACGCCATCTCGGGCTCTACCATCCAAAATTCCGCAGCATGGCGGCGCGTATTAGAGTTTTCTGCTCTAAATGTTGGACCAAACGTGTACACATCGCCAAAACTCATAGCAAAGTTCTCGGCCTCAAGCTGACCCGACACCGTTAAGCTGGTAGGCGCACCAAAGAAATCTTGACTGTAATCAACCGCACCATCTTTCATAGGAACATGAGCTAAATCAAATGTAGTGACTTTGAACATCTCGCCTGCGCCCTCGGCATCAGACGAGGTAATAATAGGCGTATGAACATAAACAAAGCCGCGTTCTTGGAAAAACTTATGAATTGCAAAAGCTGCGGTAGAGCGAACACGAAATACCGCACGGAATAGATTAGTACGAGCACGCAAATGCTGCTGAGTACGCAAAAACTCACGAGAAGCGCGCTTCTTTTGCATGGGATAATCGGGATCGGAGGTGCCTTCAACCATAATGGTTTTTGCTTGAAGCTCAAAAGGCTGAGGACGCGAGGGCGTAAGCTCAAGCGTTCCTGTTACAATAAGCGCCGCACCCATGTTCTGAGCAGCTATTTCGGCATAATTTTGAAGCGTTTCGCGCTGCATAACAACTTGAAGATCTCTAAAGCAGCTTCCATCATTTATGGTAACAAAACCAAAATTCTTCATATCACGAACAGAGCGCAGCCATCCGGCAACAACTATTTCGGTCTTATCAAACGAATCCATATCATCATAAATGGCTGCAATTTTGGTTCTATCCATATATGTATCTCCTCGTGGTACAGCGCGCCTACGTTGGTTTTATCGCTTACAATACATGTAATTTTATATCAAAACGATGTTTAATTTTCCCAAAGTAAAAAATCTTTATCTTTACCATGGTTTTTCAAAAAGCCTCCCGCTGCGGCGAAAGGCTTTTGCATGCTTGCGTATATTTGGATACACTACACACCTTCTATTGTTACATGGTAAGGTGCTTGTTTGAAAAAACTTTACGCTTTATAAGGTTCAAGAGCTTGCAGAACAAAATCGTTTGCTTTCTCGCACAACTCATCGGTAGGAGCTTCAGCCAAAACACGAATAAGCGGCTCCGTTCCACTTGCACGCACCAACACACGGCCATTACCCTCTAAAAATTCCTGCGCTTTATGAATAGCTGCCGTTACGTCCTTTGCTTCCATAACTGCCTTCTTATCAGCAACATGAACGTTGATAAGCTGCTGTGGATAACGAACAACAGGACGTGCAAGTTCGGAGAGTTTTTCGCGCTCGGCATTGAGAACTTCCATTACGCGCAAGCTGGTCATAATTCCATCGCCCGTTTTCTCAAGATCAGAGAAAATCACATGACCCGACTGCTCACCGCCTAGCGAGAAACCGCCATCCATCATAGCAGCCCATACGTTTTTATCGCCAACGTCAGTTTTTACATAAGAAATACCTGCATCATCAAAAGCTTTAAACAGGCCAAAATTACTCATAACGGTAGGAACAATGGTGTTTTTGGCCAAACGACCGTGCTTAGCCAAATATGTACCGCAAATATATAGAATAAGGTCTCCATCTATAACGTGACCTCGTTCATCTACAGCCAGGCATCTATCGGCATCACCATCGTAGGCAAAACCTACATCAAGATGATTACGCAGCACAAGATCCTGCAGGCGCTCAATATGAGTAGACCCACAATCAACGTTAATATTAAAACCACTTGGTGCGTTGTTGATAACATGCGTTTCTGCACCCATAGCGTCGAACACAGGGCGCGCAACACTTGACGCTGCACCATTGGCACAGTCCAAACCAACGCGCCAACCCTGCATTGAGAATCCACACGATGCAATAAGATGCGCAATATAGCGATTTCTTCCTTGCATATAATCTACGGTGCAGCCAATTTTGTCACCTGTCGCCAGCGGAACATCACCTGCACCGTCAATATAGGCCTCAACCTGCAATAAGACGTCTTCATCCATCTTATAGCCCTCGGAATTTACCAGCTTAATGCCGTTATCATCAAAGGGATTATGTGATGCTGTAATCATAATTCCACAGTCAAAGCCACCGTCAAGCACCTCATAAGAAAGCCCTGGCGTTGGAATAACGTGCAACATATAGGTGTCTGCACCCGAGGCAACAAGACCCGAGACAAGCGCACTTTCAAACATGTAGCTTGAGCGTCGTGTATCTTTTCCTAACAAAACACGGGCCTTTTTGCCCTCGCGCAAGCCGTAATACCAGCCAATAAATCTACCTATTTTAAAAGCATGATCAACACGTAAGCCTTCGTTGGCTTTACCTCTAAAGCCATCTGTTCCAAAGTACTTCATCCGTAGTACCCCTTCTATATTGCAGTACAAAAATCTAACGTTATGTCTACATAAGCGGCTCATACATAAAAACTTATACAGACACAAAAGTTGATATTTATTATAAACCGATTGACGCATTATTGCGAAAAGCGCACACATCACAGATGTTTTATTACGCGCACCGCCGACACAGATAACCGTTACAAAAAAAGAACTTGCCTGCATACCAGACAAGTTCTTGTAATACACATATGTGTATAAAATTAACGCTTTGAGAATTGTGGGCGTTTACGAGCCTTCTTTAGACCGTATTTCTTACGCTCAACAGCACGTGAATCACGAGTAAGCAAACCTGCTTTTTTAAGATCTGCACGATACTCGCCTGCTTCAAGAAGTGCACGAGCAATACCCAAACGAAGCGCACCAGACTGACCATTAATGCCGCCGCCATCGCACAGAGCAACAACATCAAAGCGATTAACAGTATCGGTTACGCGAAATGGTGCAAGAGCATTATCAAGTAATTGGTGACGACCAAAGTACAAGCCAGCATCGCGACCATTTACCAAGATTTTACCAGTTCCAGGAATTAAACGAACACGGGCAGTAGCCTCTTTACGGCGGCCAGTGCCGGTGTATACAGCGCTTGTATCAGCCATGTGCTATGCCTCCAAATCAATCTTTTGTGGGTTCTGTGCAGTATGAGGGTGCTCGGCACCTGCATACACCTTAAGCTTGGTAGCTTGTTTGCGTCCAAGGGTACCCTTTGGAAGCATGCCTTTAACAGCGTGCTCAATAACGCGCTCAGGATGTTTTTCCATAGCCTCGGCAAAAGGCTCAAACTTAATGCCGCCAAGGAATCCAGAGTGGCGCCAGTAAGTTTTCTCTGCCGCTTTGTTGCCAGTCAGACGAACTTTAGCAGCGTTAATAATTACAACAAAATCTCCAGTATCAGCATTAGGTGTGTACTGAGGTTTGTTTTTGCCACGAAGAATCATCGCAGCTTTGGTCGCAAGGCGACCAAGTGTTGCGCCGTCTGCGTCGATGAGCACCCATTTGCGCTCTACTTCGCCTGCTTTGGCGTAATGAGTCGATTTAGTCACTTGACTCCTCCAGTTATTACGATAAACCGCTTATCCTTTTGAGATTACGGGGCTCAGTGGTAAGCCTTAAAAGTATACGTCATTTTTGAGATTCCATGTTTTTGCAATTCTCATTTATCTTGGCAGTTCAAATTTTAAACACAAAAAGCTCACGTAACTGCGGTGCCCACATATGCGCGCGGCGCTTATTCCTTACAAGCGCCAATCAATCGGCGCTACTCCTTGAGAAACCAAAAAAGCATTGGCTTTTGAAAACGGCCTTGACCCCATAAAAGCTGGGCATGCGGCAGTGCCTTTGTACGCAGAAAGCGGACTTGGGTGCGTAGACCTTAACACACATACGTGTTGAGGTTGTATTGCGCGCATGGCATCTTGTGTAATGCGATAGGCAAAGCTTCCCCAACACATAATTACTTTGGGTTGCTCAAAACGCAATGCAACGCGCAAAATTTCCTGAGTTACCACGTCCCAGCCCAATTTTTGGTGACTATTTGCTTTATGCGCTTCAACGCTAAGCGTAGCGTTAAGAAGAAGCACGCCTGCCTGTGCCCATGGTGTTAAATCCCCTGTTGTTGGAATAGCTATTCCTAAATCATCGTGCATTTCAGTAAATATGTTGCGAAGCGAAGGGGGAATTTTGGTTGGCGCGTCTACTGAAAATGCAAGCCCATTAGCTTGATGCGGCTCATGGTAGGGATCTTGTCCAATGATAATTGCCTTCACCTTATCGGGAGGAGTGAGCTTAAGAGCGTTATATATCTTGTCGCGCGGTGGATACACCGTTTTGTGCTCTTGTTCGACAAGCGTTGTTATAAGGTTATTCATTGCATGCACTTGTTCGCGTGATTCACGAGACATATAAGGAAACCACTTTTTTGAATTCTGCAAAGGTTCAGTTGGTACATTTTCAAACTGTACGGCCATGTTGCGCTCACTCTATAAAAATTGTATATGTATCTATAACTTTCAGACATATTTTATATGTGTTCAAATCATACCAATTTTTTAGGCTTGGTACAAAGCCTGCTTTTTTATTAACGCGCCTCTTATACATAAGGTCTTTATACGCCAATTACTGTTGAGAGTGCCTGTCGATATTCTTGAATACAAGTTGGGCATTTTTGTAGATTTTTGCATATTGCGCATGAATTTTAGAATAATAATTGCTGTACAAGTGATGCATGAAAAAATAGAAATTTTCAGCATACTTTATACAATATAGGTTTATATAGACTTTATTTTGCCTAGAGTATACTATACTTGTAATATAACTGGTCATACATGAGTAATGCCATGCGCAGTTAGTTATACCTTATTTTGTTATTGCACCTGTGTTTTGTTATACGAACATTTTGTTAGTTGAAAACACTTTATCATGCTGCGGAGAGGCTGCCACATGAAGATACCCAAGTATTCCTTAGTAAAAGACGCTTTAAAGGCCGAAATCACTACTGGTAATTTTTCTGTCGGTCAAAAGTTCTACACCGAAGCAGAACTTATACACAGGTTTGGCGTTTCCTCCATTACTGTTGTGCGCGCTCTCAACGATTTAGTGCGCGAAGGCTATCTCGTGCGTCATCAAGGAAGGGGAACCTTTATTTCACAAGCACCACAACGTAAAAGCGAAAAACTTGTTCATATTATCCGTCAACCATTGGCAAACGAGGTTCCAACCGTTTTAAGCGTTCAAAGGAGTTCTGATCAGCAGATTCTTTCCGAACTTGATTTAGGCGACAACAATTATTGCATTGTTATTGCAAGGACGCACTCACTTAAGAGCCTTGTATTTGAATATCAAGAAAGCTATTTGGTAAAAGAATTAATCGATGAGCATGGCGATAAGGACAATTACGCGCAACTTTATGACCATATACGAGCAGATAAGAAAATTTGTTTACGTGACGAGCCTTATGAGCAAAGTACGTGCATTGAGGCCCCTGCCGAAAAACACGTCGCAGATATTTTAGGATTACGCGAAGGCGAATTATGCGTTAAGCAAATAAGAAAAACATGCTCTTCTATCACCGGAAAACCTCTTGAGTATTCCTTAAACTTTATACGCTGTGATTTCTTCAAAGTTTCTATCACCAACCGATAGTACAAACTTAGGCATCGCGCCGCGCCAGATTTTAATGTTTTACAAGCAAGAATTAGTTGCAAGACCTGTCACATTTCTGTCACATGAGAATTTTTTGGTGTATCGGTCACAACCTGTCACACCAGTTAAACACGCTTTTTTACACTTTTTCACACTTGGCGCGATTAACAAAAAACAGTCCATACATGCGTCTGCGTTTGTGCAGGTAAACAGGTATGAACTGTATGGTTTTTAATGGTGGAGGTGCGGAGAATCGAACTCCGGTCCAACGCAAATTCCTGGCAGGTGTCTCCAAGCTCAGTTGTCAATTACATTTAAAACATGCGCCACTTAACAACAGGCGATGTATGTTCGATTCTGTTCAATCTTAAACATAAGCATACAGTCCACGTCTTATGTTGCATCTTCCTAAAATGACGACGCCCTAAGAACGGAAGCAATTCTTAGTTTGTCGGCTGCTTGTATAAATTAAGCAGCAAGAGCAAGCTTGCGCTCACTCTTGAAAGGAATAACATTGTCAATTAAATTTGACAGTACCCCTGATTAACGTGGCGAGGAGACCACGGCTTGCTGCCCACCTCAAACTTACCCTGTCGAATCCAGTCACCCCCAAAATGCATGCACAGCACATAATTTAGAGCAATCAAAAAAATATGTGTGCCGAGGCGTTGTGAGATCTCAAAGCAAGATACGCGCCATTCATGCACGTAACATATCCACCAACTATCAAAGAACGCCATCTGTAAAGATATATAGTAAGTATAGCTAAAAATGAGCATGACACAAACTGCAAAGAAAAATATCATTTAAGCACAGGTAGATAAACTAAATACTATACCGTCTATAAGCAAGAGCTCATAAAACAGTGTTTCCAAGCGTTTGCAATAAAGCATAGACACACGAGGTTTATACCAAAGTTTATACAAAACGCTCACGCGTGCGCGCTTTTAACACTCTTTGAATCTCACGATCAGAATCGCGCTTTGCAGCGGCGGCGCGCTTATCGTACATTTTCTTTCCTCTACCTACCGCAACTTTAACTTTTACGCGATTGCGTTCGTTAAAATAAATTTCAAGTGGAACTAACGACACGCCTTTTGTCTGAACACGGCGCGCAATCGACATAATTTGTTTTTTATGCATCAGAAGGCGACGTCTTCTATCAGGGTCAATATTCCAAACGCCCCCGTGAGAGTATGGATGAATATGCAAACCCACTAAATATAATTCGTTATTTCTTACGATGCAAAAACAGTCGGTCAACTGACAGCCCCGCTCGCGCAAGCTTTTTACTTCAACACCGGTAAGCTCAATACCTGCTTCTTCGGCATTGTCTAAATCATAATCATGATAAGCGCTACGATTTTTAGCAATAAGATGAAAAGTTGCCTGCTTGCGCATACTCTTATGTGGCTGCTGCTGAACTATCTGCTTCATGCATACATCCTTAATTCTGCTCAGATTTGGCGTTTTGGCGAAGTTCATTAAGAAGTTTATACACCATATCTTCGCCTACCAAATGAACTGCTCTAAGCGTTAGATTAGTAGCCTCATGGTCATCACCATGCTTGCGCTGAATATCAGCCGCCGTAAGCAGACATAACACAATATCAGCATTGGCTCCGTCGGGAAGTTGATTTTGCTCCAAAAGCTCGTGCGCTTGGGCGTCGCTAAGCCGGTCTGCGTCTAAATCGGTATCGGCAACCTCGTGAATAAGCGCGCATACTCTACCATCGTGCGAATCAAGCCTTTTAATCACATGCGTAAGCGCAGCAGCTACATCTGTATCGCCTTTATCACGATACAAGGCAACAAAATTGCAAAATGCGCGTGCAAGATGATCAACATAACTTGCACGCTCCAAAACAGAATAGCTAAGAGCTAGGTACTCATCGTGATTGCCCAAAAGACGATACACGTCTGCTAAATTAAGACGCGCAGCGCAATCCAAAGGATTCCAGCGAACGGCCTGCTTAAGCGCCTCACGTGCCAACTCCTTATTATCTTTATGAGCATACGCCAGCGCTAAATCGGCATACATACGCGAGAAGGGTTCAGCCACATCATGGATGGTACGTGGGTCATTTTCAAGACGCGCATACGCCAAATGTTCAAACATGTCATTAAAGGAAAACCACTGATCATGAGCAGACGCTTCACAATTTGCTGCAATATAGCTTTCCGCATCATCAGCAAGACTATGCAAGAGCTCAAGCGCTTGATCGTCTTCCCCTTGGCACAAAAGGCTTTCGGCAACCAATAATTCATCTGCCAAATTGGATTGGTTTATATCGATAAATGACACAGACTCACTCCCGTATACGCCTACACCTTAAGATAGCGTCTCATTGCAATAATAGAACCAAACATACCAATTAAAAGACCTATAAGAATTAAAGCACCATATGTTGCAAGCAGCACTTCCAAAGAAAGCTCAAAGGTTAAAAATTGCAGGCTCGATTGTAGCGTTGGGATTACAAACGCTAATCCAGTTTGCAAAACCGCAATGCTTAACAGTGCACCAATAAATGCCTCAAGCATACCTTCTAACATAAAGGGTCCACGAATAAACCCATTGGACGCACCAACAAGACGCATAATAGCAATTTCACGACGACGAGCAGAAATTGCCAGGCGAATGGTGTTGTTAATAAAGATAAATGCAATAAAGGCAAGCATCACAATAAGCGCAATAGTTCCAACACGCAAGTAATTGGTTACGCTAAAGAGACGCTCCACTGTTTCGCGGCCATACTGCACAGAAGACGATGGTTTATCGGCATCATCAGCAACCTTTTTAAAGGTAGCGTCATCTACAAGCTTTGTCGCAACGTTTTCAACGCTTTGCGGATCATTCAAATTAATGACCAACGAAGCTGGAACTGGATTTTCTCCATCCAAAGCAGCTACTGCGTCAGCAGCATTTCTATTGCTCATGGTTTGCTTGTACTCAGCCAAAGCTTCTTCTTTGCTTTTGTACGTTACAGTTTTTACACTATCCCAGCCTTCAATTTTCTTTTTAAGCGCATTAACATCGCTTTGATCTGCATTGTCAGACAAAAATGCCTGTATGGTTACTTGATTTTCAACCGTACCAACCATATTTGCTACAAAGGCAGAGGCAATGGTAAACAAACCAATGACAAACAGTGATAAAAATATGGTGATTATAGCGCCAAGGACGGTAGACCAGTTACGCCTAAAGTGTCTTCCTACCTCGCGAAATGAATAGCCTAAATTAGAGAGCACCATAAAAACCGTAGCCTCCCTTCTCTTGATCGCGAACAACCTGACCTGCTTCAAGCGCAATTACACGCTTGCGCATAGAATCAACCATCTCGCGGTCATGCGTTGCCATAACAACAGTGGTACCTGCATGATTAATGCGGTCAAGTAGTTTCATAATACCCAGCGAAATGGCCGGATCAAGATTACCCGTAGGCTCGTCACACACCAAAAGTGGCGGTCTATTTACCATAGCACGCGCAACAGACACACGCTGCTGCTCACCACCAGAAAGCTGATCGGGATAGTGAGACATTTTTTCGCCCAAACCAACAAGGCGCAAAACCTCGGGTACTTGTGCGCGAATAACAGACTTTGGCTTTCCGATGCATTCAAGCGCGAATGCGACGTTTTCGTAAACTGTTTTATCTGGTAAAAGCTTAAAGTCTTGATATACCGTACCAATTTGACGACGTAAATAGGGAACTTTCCAGTTGCGCATAACAGTTAAATCATGGCCTGCAACAATAACTTTGCCCTTAGTTGCACGCAACTCACGCGTTAAAAGCTTTAAAAACGTTGACTTTCCCGAACCTGAATGTCCAACCACAAATGCAAACTCTCCCGGATAAATATCAAGAGTTACATGGCTTAATGCCGGCTTATCTTTTTGTGCGGGATAAACTAAGCTTACATCTCTTAAAGCAATTGTTGGTTTTCCCGTTTTTGCAACCGCAGGCGCAGAAGGTTGAGAAAGAGGCGCAAAAACCTGCGTAAACCCGTTTTGCGGATTATCGGCTGGATTATGTGCTTGAGCACTGCTATCTAAACCCTGTTGTGCACTTGGATAAGGTGTCTGCATCTCCTGAGCTGTCTGCACTTCAAGTGTCTTATGCTGCGTTTGTTCTTCTTGCGAAACGGACAGTGGTTCGCTTTGATGAAGCTGTTCATGCGCAGTATCACTCATTACGTCACGATTTTGATCTTGAGTAACTTGCACATCAGCTTCGCCGCTTTGTTCACTGCCACGAAAGTGGTTTGCCACAGAAGCTCCTTAATCTAGTAAATTTATAGATACCTGTGCTTATTCTAACAAAAATCTGCAAGATATTCCAACAGTGCACTTCAGTTGTCCGAACAAAAAGCGCGCAAGATCGGGACAAAATCTTGCGCGCCACGAGGAACTTTAATGGAGAGGCGTCTAAATACACACAACATGCACACGCCACGATACCTAGATCTTTGTTTGCTTATACGAAGGAGTTTTACGCATTCTTAACTTTCTCCCAATCGCGCGCAAAGCTGGCAAGACCTTGATCGGTCAAAGGATGATGGACGCACTTCTTAAGCGCTGCAAACGGAATCGTAGCAATATCAGCACCTAAAAGCGCTGCTTGTGCAACGTGATACGGCGTACGAACTGAAGCGGTAATAATTTCGGGGCCGCCCTCTTCTTCCCAGTAACCGTATGAATAATTTTTAACTGCATCAACAACATTAGCAAGCTGGTCAATTCCATCTTCTGCAATGTCATCAAAACGACCAACAAACGGAGAAATATAACGTGCGCCTGCACGAGCTGCAAGAAGTGCTTGCGTGACGCTAAAAATAAGAGTCATGTTTACACGAATACCGCATGCTGCAAGTTCATGAGTTGCAGGCAAAGAAGCCTCGCAAATGGGCAACTTAACGCAGATATTAGGAGCAAGTGCGCTTAAACGTTTACCGTCGGCAATCATTTCCTCGGTGGTAGATGCACACGACTCAGCCGAAACTGGGACATCTTTTCCTACGATCTCACAGATCTTTTTCATGTGGTCTTCAAAGTCAGATAGTTTTCCTCCAGTTTTTGCATACAAACTTGGATTAGTGGTAACGCCAGACAACACACCCCACTGAGCAGCTTCGCGAATTTCGTCTAAATTAGCGGTATCAATAAAGAATTTCATACGTTGCTCCTTCTGTCAGCTTGTGCAATCTTTATGCACCTATAAGGTATTGTACAAAAGTTGCGCAGTGTAAACACGTAACTTGTGCGCGTTTTCGCTCGATGGTATCTTTATTAGGTTAAACGTTTTATCATTTGCAAAAAATAAATGTGTGTACACAAAACCAACAAACGATTGCAACAAGTTATACAAATAGTACGTGTTCTTTTAAGGCATATAAGCGGCTTAAGGAATATAAACAATTCAAAGCATATAAGCAACTAAATAGTCAAACGCACGCGTAAACCGTGTCCACTGTTAGTAGCTTTACGAAGACGAAATTTGACCAAAACCTTCGCCAAAAGCTTCATGCACCTCTGACACAATCACAATAGCCTCAGTATCGATTTCTGCCACAATTTGTTTAAGCCGCAAACTTTCTGCACGTGACAGCACGCACATAAGCATGGGCTTATTATTGCCGCTCCAAACGCCGCGTGCTTGCAGCTCGGTGCAGCCTCTACCCAAGGTGTATAAAATCTCATTGGCAATCTGAGCATGTCGATCAGAAATAATATATGCCACGCGCGAAGTATTAGGGCCGTCTACCACGGCATCGATAACCTTACCCGTAATATACATTGCGATTGTTGCGTAGAGCGCATTTCGTACAGAAAACACTGGCACCGACGCCAATACAATAGCACCATCGACAATAATGGTAAGCGTACCAAGCGCAATACCAGTGTGTTTTGCCAACAACTGACAAATTATGTCCGTGCCGCCCGTATTGCCGCCCGATCTAAACACAATGCCGATTCCCACACCTACTATTACACCGCCCCAGATCGAAGCAAGTAATAGCTCGCCAGCGGCAAGATGCGGAACAAGCGGCGCAAAGAGGTCGGTAAAAAAACCAGATACTAAGATACCAAAAATACTTCGAGCAACATATGTCCAGTCGTGAGTAGTAACGACCACGAACGTCAACAATGCCACGTTCATCAAAATTGTTTGTAAACCAACAGGAGCAAGAATTCCAAACTCTGCGGCAACCGCAGCAAAAATGGTTGCAAGACCCGTTAAACCGCCCGCAGCCAAACCGTTTGGAATTTCAAAAATATCAACACCTACGGCATAAATAGCAGAGCCCAAAATAACCAAAAAACTCTCTGTTAACACACGGCGCCACGAAATATCAGAAAGCATGTTATCCCCTCCGCTCACTTGCCCATCTATGATAGGCAATAATAAATTGATCCAAATCCCCCTCTTGCAAAACTGCATCCACATTTCCCGTTTCAACTTGGGTACGTGTGTCTTTTACCAGTTGAAAAGGATATAAAATATAATTTCTAATCTGGTTTCCCCAGGAGATATCGTGTTTAGGACCGCGCAAATCATCAAGCTCTTCCTCGCGGCGTTGCTTTTCGAGTTCATACAGCTTACTACGTAGAATTTGCATAGCAGCAGCTTTGTTTTGCAGCTGGCTACGCTCATTTTGGCACGTTACCACAATTCCAGTGGGAAGATGGGTAATCCTCACCGCAGAATCTGTGGTATTAACGCCTTGGCCACCAGGACCAGACGCATGGTATACATCAATTCTTATATCTTGGGTGTCAATCTGTACTTCAATAGTCTGAGGAAGCACAGGCAAAACTTCAACACCTGCAAAGGTCGTTTGTCGACGTTTTTTTGCATCGGTAGGAGAAATGCGCACAAGACGATGAACGCCTTGCTCGGCGCGCAACATACCATAGGCGTTCTTACCCGTTACGGTAAACGTTGCGCGATCAATGCCGATAACCTCACCTACTGGTGCGTCGTTAATATCAACGCTCCATGATTTACGCTCGCAATAGTGCAGGTACATCTTAAAGAGCATGTCGCACCAATCCTGCGCCTCAAGACCGCCTTGACCTGGTGTAATTGTAACGATAGCCGCACCCGTATCAAATTCATCATTAAACCAAGTATTAAGCTCTAAATTATCAAGCACATCGGTAAGCTTGTTTGCAAGCCGTCTTGCTTCAATAAGCATTTCATCGTCTTGGGAAGACGTGTCTGCAAGCTCAAAAGCCGCCTGCACGTCAAGTAAGAGCTTATGAGCACTGTCATACTGATTAAGCTTTTCTTTAAGCGCGCCAAGCTGCGCCATAACTTCAGTGGCATGCGTCGAATCACTCCAAAACGTAGCTTCACCAGCTTGCGTTTCAAGTTCATCTACCTCAGCACGAATTTCATCTATGTGTAGATACGCACCCACTTTTTTGCAGCGCAATCCAAGCTCATGCAGATCAGATGTGGTAAAGCTTTCAACACAGGAATCATTCATTACCTGTTCCTGCCGTGACAATTTTTAAACTTAAGACCACTGCCACAAGGGCACTCATCATTACGACCAGCTTGCGCATAAGGATCCCGTTCATCTTTTTGATAGGGAGCAGGCTTTTCGTTTGCGTGAGGATTTTCTAAATCCCTAAAATGTTTAGGGCCATGATCGCCATCAACATCAGAAGGACCCGAATACTGCGCGCGCTCCAAATTTGAGGATTCGCGAGGTGCAGGTGAGGCCATAAGCTCAATATGCAAAATAGTGCGTAAAAAGTCCTCGTACATGGTGTTAACCAATTCGGTAAACGCCGCAAACGCTTCTGTCTTATATTCAACAAGCGGATCTCTTTGTCCAAAGCCGCGCAAACCAATTCCGGTTTTCAAGTAGTCCATTTCCTGCAGATATGCCATCCACCGCGTATCGATAACGCGAAGCATAACCTGAGCAGACAGCTCTTTCATAATGTCATCCGACAAGCGCTCCGATTTTTCACGATAACAATCCTCAACAAAATCGTAAACAAAATCAACCAGCTCATCATACGATCCTGAATCTGGTAAATCGGGTACATTATCGTTACCAGTAAGATCGCTCATCCACTTTTTAAGACCCTCTAAATCCCAATCGTCGGGATCAAGCTCTTGTGAGCAAAAATGGGTGGTAAAGCGCTCCACAGTATCTTGCGTAACTTCATGGATATGAGAAACCAAATCTTTGCCGTCTAAAATCTTATTGCGCTCTTCGTAAATAACCTGACGCTGAGTATTCATAACGTCGTCGTAGTCAAGAACATTTTTACGCATAGCAAAGTTAATTTCCTCAACTTTGCGCTGGGCGCCTTCTACTGCCTTGGTAACCAATTTTGCTTTAATGGGCATATCATCAGGCATTTGATATTTTTCCATAAGTGCAGCAATACGATCCATGCGATCCCCACCAAAAAGACGCATGAGGTCATCATCGAGCGAAAGATAAAATTGTGTTACACCAGGGTCGCCTTGACGGCCAGAACGTCCGCGGAGCTGATTGTCAATACGCCTGCTTTCATGACGCTCTGTTCCGATAACGCATAATCCACCTGCAGCTAAAACTTCCTTCTTTTCCCTATCACAGATTTCTTTAGCACGAGTTTTGAATTCATTAAATATTGCTGCATCGACCTCATCAGGATTCATCCCCTGTTCGCGCATAAATTCACGTGCAAGTTCATCAGGGTTTCCGCCCAAAAGAATATCGGTACCACGTCCAGCCATGTTGGTTGCAATAGTAACAGCACCCTCACGACCAGCTTGCGCAACAATTTGTGCTTCGCGCTCGTGAAATTTTGCGTTTAAAACTTCGTGCTTGATGCCGCGTTTATCCAAAATTCGAGAAAGTTTCTCAGAGCTTTCAATAGAAACAGTACCAACTAGGCAGGGTTGCCCTGTTAAATGGCGCCTAATCACATCTTGTGCGACGGCGTTAAACTTTGCGTCAACCGTTCTATACACCAGGTCATCAAGGTCACGACGCTGAACAGGACGATTAGGTGGAATAGCTTGCACTGGAAGATGGTAAATCTCTCTAAACTCAGCATCCTCGGTCATGGCAGTTCCTGTCATGCCTGACAACTTGTCATACAAGCGGAAATAATTTTGAAGAGTAATGGTTGCCAACGTTTGATTTTCTTCGCGAACGTACACGCCTTCTTTTGCTTCAATGGCCTGGTGAAGACCTTCTGAATAGCGGCGACCCTCCATAATACGTCCGGTAAATTCATCGACAATTTTTACTTCGCCGTCCGCAACAACATATTGCTGGTCGCGATGGAACATATACTGAGCTTTGAGGGCCTGTTGCAAGTGATTAACAAGCTGTCCACTCATGTCGGCATAAATGTTATCTATGCCCAATCGTGTTTCAATTTTTTTCAAACCTAAGTCTGTAGCTGCAATAGTATGCTTTGCTTCGTCCATGTCAAAATCAACTTCGGGTTTAAGATCACGAACCGCACGCGCAAAATCCTTATACGTTGTAGCCGACTTAGTACCTGCACCCGAAATAATAAGTGGCGTACGTGCTTCATCGATTAAAATTGAGTCAACCTCATCGACGATTGCAAAATGATGGCCGCGTTGAACACGTTGCGAAGCTTGCGTAACCATATTGTCGCGCAAATAATCAAAACCAAATTCTGAATTAGTACCATAGGTTATATCGGCACTGTACGATGGCTTTTTGTCAGAAAGTTGCATGCCGTTTTGAAGCAATCCAACGCTCATTCCCATGAAACGATAAATTTGCCCCATTTGCTGACTGTCACGACGTGCAAGATAGTCATTAACCGTAACGATGTGCACACCCTTCTCGGGTATGGCATTAAGATATCCAGCTAATGTTGATACAAGAGTCTTACCTTCTCCTGTTTTCATTTCAGCAATGGTACCGTTGTGAAGCGCGATACCTCCAATAACCTGAACGTCAAAGTGACGCATGCCCAAAACACGACGCGAAGCCTCGCGCACAGCAGCAAATGCCTCGGGCAACAGCGCATCAAGCGTTTCCCCATTAGCAAACCGTTCTTTAAATTCCTGAGTTTTATGTTGGAGCTGTTCGTCGCTCAAACTCTGAGTAGCCTGTTCTTGGTCGTTTACTAACTGAGCAATTTGTTTAAATTCTTTTAATTGCTTATCAGCTCCTCGAGAAAGAAGGCGTGAAAATAAGTTCGGCATACTAATCCTTTTGTACTATCAAAGAGAAACAAACTCTTACGTTTAATCGCTACTATTTTAGCAATTAAATGTCTTCATGAACATCTCAGCAGCTATCGCACAAATTTGTTATAAAAAATTGCGCGTAATCACCACAAAAAGTATGAGCATGACCTGTCCTTTGAATAAGCCATATGCACAGCTAAACTATTCAGTTCTTTACATAATCTATCTCTCTGTATTTTCATGTTTAGTTTATTTTGTATACCTAAGTTGTTTTTGAGGGTGTCGCACAAATGCGCGAACCTTCAACAACTCGTGATTCTAATTTTGTAACCGATCAATGCCAAACATGTCAACAGGCACAGAAGTCTTACGCCGCACAGAAGATTTCCGTGTATTTTTACGAGCAAACTGCTCAATAGCCTGCGGAATTTCTCTCACGCCAATAGCATGCAGCTGCGCTTTATATATGTTGAGATAGCGAGGGATCTCTGCTGATCTTCCATTAAGTGCCAACAGTTCTAACATGCGATATACAATATCTTCGCGAAGAGGTGCTTGCGAAAAGGCTGTTTGCATCACGCGCAAGGCCAGGCGTATTCTACCCTGTCTAAATGCGGCATTACTAACGAGCTCAGAAACCGTAATAAAGAGATTTTGAACCTCTTCAAATCGGTTGTAAAATCTACCGGTAATATCATTAATAGAAAGGTCAACGCCCGAGCCAAACATGCTCAACGCACGACATCCCTGATCTATCAAAGTAAGATCGTCCATTCCTTCGTTGATAACGGCTTGAGCGATACGTTCAAATACATCAACATCACAAATAATTATTTCATCGTTTAAGAAAACCATTCCTTCATTTTTATTAACGCGCAAAGGATTTTGAGGTAACAGTTTTGCCTGCAAAGCCTTGCGTGCTGCACTCATGGTTTCATAGAGCCTTACCATGCCATATTCAAAATCGCAATCTCCCCAAAGGGCACTAATAAGGTTATATCTATTGGATCGATGCTGTGGACAAAACGACAAATAGCCAAGTAACTGATTGACATGACGCTTTTGCAACAGACGCGTATCTACCGCTACGCCATCTACCGAAACAGAAAATCGATCAAGACAGCGTATCAAAACACGCCTATCATAAGATAATTCATGACGCATGGACATGGATGATGGCAAATCATAAGCTAGGCCAAGTTGATCTTGTACATGATTGATTTTTGGATTCGATTGTCCGGACGCAAGTCTTTTTGCCTCATCAGATTCAATCAAGTTGATACCTGCTGTTTGCATATGCTCCCATGAGAAATCACCATACACTGCTTTCATAAATTGCGAAAATGCCCTTTTCCAAGAAAGCGGCGTGTTTTGTATGAGCTCAGCAGAACAAGCTGGTAAAAGTCTATATACCATTGCATAAATCCACGCCATGTTTCTTGAAGGAGTACCTGTTATATGGCGCAACTTTGTAAATTTCTCGGAAATTGGCAATGAATCATCCGCGCAAGAACTACTGTATAACACCAAGCACGCAACATCTTTAAAAAATCCCTCACAACAATTTATATCCTTCTTATGGATCTGTTCTTTAGACAAAAGTCGCGCACACAAGCATACAAGAAATGCGAGCTGCTGCAAATAGGGCTCGTGTATGGTTTGCGCCAGCGTATAGCCCATTTGAGCCTGGGCATAGGCTCTTTGTGGCATTTCTTGTAAAAGTTTCTGAATTGCATCGCCTATATAGAAGATGGTTTCAAATGTTTTATCATAATGCTCATGGGCAAATTGAATTGCATGTTCTCCTCTAATAAATAGGGGTTTCATATGCGACAACATGGCAACCAACTCATCAAAAAATCCAACATAGGAGTCTAAAGGCGAATTTTGGCACAAGTTACGTAGACATTTTTCGGATGCTGATTCAAGGCAAACTCCCTCAGGAGAAAGTCCAAGCATGGCATACGCATAATATTTGGTATGATTATCCAAAATATCGAATAAATTTTGAGATGCAGACTCCGACGAATTTAAACTTGCATGATGAATTACTTTGAGAAAATCACCCTGCTCAAGTAAGTTAATGCTATGCGCAACATGATGCACTAAAGGTGCGCGTGATTTAGAAAAACGCATGGTACAACCATATGCGTCCTTAGATAAGCGACAGGCACTTTTTAAATATTCCAGTGCGCGAACGGTGTCAACATAGGCAAGATAATCTGGTGTTTTCTCAGTAACATAAGGGATACGTTTATGAAGCGAAACAACTGGTAGCCCGTCAATTTTTTGTGAATGTGATGCTGCAGCATCAAGCTGCCCAGACGACGCAGAGACAACGGACTCGGTAGATGCGGAATGCTCGGTAAGCTCGATAGACTCGGCAGATGCGGCAGACGCGGCAGAAGCCTTTGAAGCGCCCTCGTGAACTTCATTGAGATATTTGTTAAGGTATCCATCAGAAAGCAGACTATAAGCTTGCTCCAAAAATTGAAAACTCCAAGTCTTTGCACACGTAGAACGAGTAACCGTTAATAAGAAGTCTACTGCTTCGGTTTGTGAAGAAACAATCAGACCATGTCCACGATTCAAAAGGCGGCGCATGCATTCCTGGATAAGTAGACTATGATCGCCGCACAAAATGCTTGTATTTGTTTGAATCGAGGAAAGATCCTTTACAAGATTAAGAACAGTAGCGCATCTCGCATATGAACCTCGTTGCGCCAACACAGCAGCTAAAAGCCATAACAGCTCAGGAAAACTCTTATAGTAGCTTGCAAAACCTTGTATAAAGGATTGCCAAATATAATCATCGCATAAACCTGCAACCTCAAAGGTTGATGTATAAACATTAAACTCAATGAACCCGTCTTCCAAGAGAGCCTGTTCTTTAATATCTGCAAAACTAATATTAAGTTTTTTGGATATAAAATCGAGTTCGTCTGTCTTTCCTGCGCCCAAACCAAATAACGAAAGAAGCGCAGGCATATAATTACGATCTTGATAACTCGGCGCCAGGTGATTCGCGTAATCGTATACATAATAATGCACATAGTCATAAAGCGTGCTTAAGTACGCAGATTTATTGTCGTAAACGTCTCGCTCACTTTCCCTATCATGCAAAAGTGCAGCGCATAACACAGGAATATTGTGAGTTGCCTGCAAAAGACCCTTACACGAATCATCAACTTGAGCAGCTAAGTCCGATTTATTTACAAGATGAGCTAATGGATAAAGCTTACGATAGAAATATAAATATTGCGGACGCGTGGTAATTAAAACTCGATTCTTGCTGTTAAAGAGTAGTGAAACAACGCGAATAAACAGCTCATGAACAGCAGGATCAAATGTGTAAACGTGACTAAATGCAACAAAATAATGATGTTTGGATAGATCTTTCCTTGTAAACTTGCCGTAAAGACGCTCAAAAAAGGGAATCATATTCTGTTTTGAGCATTTAGAAAGGTCAAAATTTAAAACCTCATAATCGTGCGATTCATAGTAGTGTAATAAAGCATTTAAACAAAAAGCTTTACCAAAGCCGTGAGCCGCATTAAGAAGGAGAATATCGCCTTGCGTTACATCATCAGGTACAAATTTTTCTAACAGGGTCTTACGAGGAAGCAAAGTAATAGATCCTGAGGTAAAACAAGGTTCATCTGCAGATAAAACAGAAATCACACCGTTGTTCAATGTATCCGAATAATAGCACATATCAATCATCTCCATTCAGGTATGGAAAAACAATATTTTTGTAAGTTGCGTCCTTAAACGAACAAAGGTAAAGACATAACTTGACTGAAACTAAAAGTAATCTGAAAGAAAAATGCAAGAGTAAATTTAAAAGTTTTTGTAAATTTAAAATCTTTTTTTAGAAAAATTCAGTTTTGTACAATAAAAAATGAAAACTTGCAACAAACTTGCACGAAGTTATAAGAAAAAATGCACAAAGCTCGTAACATGGAAATTTTGAAATAAAAAATTCTGGGCTTTAAAAATAAAGTTATCTTCAACTAACAGTTTATGCGAATACAAGAGAATATGCGAAAAAGGCGTGAAAATGCGTAATTTTGGTATCGATGAATGGCGGTTATTTTTCGGTAAGCGGTATGTATAGAAGCCAAAAAATGCTCAAACCACGCCAAAATTACCTGAAAAATTAAGGTGTAACGAATGACTAAAACCACTAAGGGAATAAGAATAAGGCTCAGAATAAAAGTAAGAGCACAGAACCCATCTTTAGAAGTTAACATTAGAAAGTTAGCGCTAGAATCCTTAGATCGCGTACACATAACGTAAAGAATAAATTGCATCGTAAAACGAGGTATTTATCACTTTTATACATAACAAGATTAATTTTTTCTCGGATTATTGCTTGATCACAATCAAATTCCTATTGCTATGAAGGTATATCCAAGATACAAATCTGAAAAGCCTGTTATGCGAGATGTTATTGCCTCTCTTAAAGCGAAGAATAACATTTCAGGCAGAACCATTCATGTAGCAGATAAAGGCTTAAATTGTGTACAAAACATTGCCTTTGCAAGGATGAATAAGGATACATACCTTTTCTCTAAGTCGATTAAAGAACTTTCAAAGATAAAAAGGCAGGAGCGCAAAGCTATGCCCGCGCCAAACGTAGCGAATGCGGAGAAGTAGGTAAATACGTAGATTTTACCGATAAGGATGGAGAAAAAGGTATAGCTTCTATCAATCATGAGGCAATAGAGAAAGATCGAATGTTTGCAGGCTACAATCTGCTTGTTACTTCTGAAATAGACATAGATGAAAGATGCATGTACGAGATCTATCACAATCTGTGGAGGATTGAAGAGTCGTTTAGAGTCATGAAAACAGATTTAGATGCACGACCTGTATATCTCCAGAAAGAGGATAGTATCAAAGAGCACTTTCTCATCTGTTGTCTGACTGTGTTGCTTGAGCGTATCTTGCAATTTAAAGTGCTTCATAACAGCTTTTCATCAAGCGATCTATTTCGTTTCTTCAAGGAGTTTAGAGTAGTAAAAGACAAAAGCAAGCATGTGAACAGAACAAGACTCACACCTCTTATTGCAGAATTGGAGCACATGTTTGATCTCCCTCTAACCAATTATTAATTATCACCTAAACAAATTGAACGGATTACTAGCTGCAAAGTGTAAGCAGAGTGGAAGCAAAGTGCAAGATAAAGGAAAGGGAGCCTGATTTCAATCAAGCTCCCTTATTGATCGCTTGTATGCTTTCTTTTGTGATTAGTTGTAGGATCAGACTATTTGACTAGCACCATTTTTGAATGTTGGATACCAAAGCCAGGTTATTTACACACTTTTTGTCCTATGGCTCAATGGTGGAGTGATGATAAGCTGATAGTGAGCTTATGGTGGGCTCGTGGCTGTTTTTTGAGTTTGCGTGTGCTCCCACGCGCTTATTAATCACGTATGCACAGCTATATGTGCATACCATGAAAGCTGTACCGCCATCATTACATGCTGAGCTAGCACAAGCGTAGACGATTATTTTGTCGGCTCGCGAAGTATCAGCGGTTTACTGAACGCAATGACTTTACTTGCAAGCACGTACAAGCAATAACATACAAGACCTGCTGCAAAGCTTGCAAGCGTACAGATGATATATCTTACCGCAAATTGTCCGAGCGCATTATGAAGAAGAGATACCCAGTTTTCCCAGCTCCACAACGCGTAGAAGAGCTTGCTATCATGCAGCAAATAGACCATAAACGTAGAAGCCGCTATGAAATTGATGATGCGATTAGTGGGAATAGTAATGCGCCTAAAGAGCTCAAAGAGGGCTATACTCATAAGAATAGGTATCAGCTGTCTAGGCCACACATAGAGAGGGATGTCAGGCGTGAAGAGCGCCCCTCCATCGGGATTGTATGCAATGATTTTTGCCGCTGTGCAGATATAATAATTAGCTAGAACAAATAGATTTAGCACGATAAGAACTGCAGGTATAACCCATGTTTTGACCGAGCGAAATGGATCGAAACGTTTGATATATCCGCCGAGCATATAGAAAAAAACGCCAATAGCAAGCGTTTGACCAACCCCTATGTTATCTATGAGACTCGCGCTCCAGGACAGCTGCACAAGAGCAAACAGTGTGATGGTACACATAAAATATGTTTTTCTGTCCCAGCGTGCAAGTAGTTTATTGAGGAATAGTTGAGCTAGTACCATTACCAAGAAGTAATAGCCTGCATACCACGACATCCAGTTGAACGCATTGAAATCTATCAACGTAAGGTGCTTCCCGCATTCGCTTCGATAGAGTACTATCGAGGCAAAACCAAGTACGAGCGTAGAAAAGCCCATTTGAAGGAGCAACTTCTTTGATATTTTTCCAAGGTCGATTGACTGTTTATGCGCCATAAAATACCCAGAAATGATGAGAAAAATGGCGTTTCCTACTTGCCCCATAGGTGATATAAGCGCTAAGATACCGAGTCTTTTTGCAAATACTGGCTGACAATACCAATAATTACCGAGTTGTGCGATGGATGTAGGATCGGTGAGCTGAATTTTGATACAGTGAAAAAATATGTGATACGCAATAACCATGACCATAGCAAGGATTCTCAGCAGCTCTATGCTTGAATTTCGTGTCTTCATATAGTTCCTTGTTTGCTTGTAGAAGCTCTCCTGCTAAGAATAAGTGTTCAAGAGTGGTTTGCATGCCAAGATATTTTTCACTCGCAACTATATTTTGCCACTTGTATAGCTAAGTTGTAGCAAATTTATAGAAAATGCATCTACTCTTTTGGTCTGGTGGGCAATAGATACTGGCGCCCTTGTACTTTAGAAGCAGAAGCATGACATGACCGCATTACAAGCGCTTCGAATTGTAAGTTTAAGCGTTGAGAATGCTATGAAACGTGTTCTGATGGATTAACCTGGAAGTTTGTCTGTTGGACGCACATTCTCGGAGACGTGGGGGGGCTGGGGTCATACAAAACCAAGTCAGAAAAATTTGAAAATACCCCATTTGACACGAGTTTCAGGGGCAGCGCGGCACTTGAAGAAAATACGTGTTTTTCATTTTGCCTGGTAGAAGGATTGGGGCTTTTTGACACGGCTCTCAAATTCACTCAGAAGAGGAATTTTTGGGTCAAAAACTCGTGTCAAACAAGGTTTTTTTGAATATTATGAGAAATGTTTGTAATAGCACACCCGAGCACTCGGACGCACGGACACTATCTGCCACGTGTTCTGGACTTTTATCAGTACATATTCTCAAGCGTTTGGAAACATTGTAAAAGCATCCATTCAAGTGATATTAGCAATGGATACTCTGCACGCTTGTACTAGCTCTACGAATTATTCATACAGGTAGAAAATGCAAATCAAGCCAAAATTATCCGAAAATTAAGGTGTAAAGAACGAGTAACACTATGCAACTCATAAATAGGGATATATCGAATAATTGAAATGACTATTTCTGCAGTATAACTAAGAGCATTATTGACGTTAACGATAAATCAACTAAAGAAACGACGCTCACAATACGAACCCACAAGAGACAAAAAGAAGAAAGATGAAGATAACTCTAAAGCAAAGGCAACCTCGATATACAAATGTCCCTCGTTGGTCAGCGACGTCCTGCTCTCCCACGGACTAACTCCGCAGTACCATCGGCGCTAGGGGGCTTAACTTCCGGGTTCGGAATGGGACCGGGTGTACCTCCCCTGCCAAAATCGCTGACCAACGAGGGACATTCAATTATCAATCAGAGCACATGAGTATGTACTCTGAGAGCTATACAGCATAACAATTGATTAGAAGACGCATATGATCTACATTGAATAGAAAAG
>NZ_JBWPJQ010000011.1:0-15769 GCF_056583915.1 Fannyhessea sp. C0108B2
ACCTGTAAAGTACAGAATAGCATCCATGTGTCCAGCCTAGTTCATAAATATGTGTCCAGTATTCTGGGTACATATCAATGCAGCGGTAGGGGCTCTTTTTTTACAAGTAAATATGCTGTATAGCTTCGTATTTCATAGAAAGCATAATTTCATAACATTACTCTAATCAGATCGAAGAACTCGCCTTGCTTCGCTGAAATAGCTTAGAAATTAATATTCATCATCTTGTTGCCTAAACATCTGTACTTTTGATAAGCAAAATTAGTTAGTGTATAGTGATTAGAGAATAGAGGTGGTATCTTAGGGAGTGGATCCCTTCGATGCTGCCTTTATTTTTTACTCAAATAATACAACTGTTTAAGTCTTTTTATATCCGCTATCAAAATGTAACCTGTAATTATTGCGCTAGCCGTCATTTTTAATGCGAGCTTGAGCTTTAAGGTTATCGCAAAAACCGTCACGCGGGCGGTGTTGGATATTTACGCTTTTCCCGGTTTGTGTGTCTCTATAAGCGCTGCTCATTGTTGCTCATTGCTGCTCATTTTGATTGTGCGCCTGCATGTCTTGTAGGATAAGAGCGCACATCTTTTATTTATTTGTCTTTATTGTTACCCCATCGTTTGTAAAATCATTTATGCCAGCCTTAACAAGAACTTTTCTAATGCTTTCTTGTTGTTTGTATTGGCTTACCAGATTCTGCAGCTTGTCTATGAATGCATTAAATTCAGTTGAAGTTAAATAGTGCTCAAGCAACCATATCATTTGAGAATAAGAGACAGGAGTTATTCCAACTCTCATTGAATATAGACGCTCATCATGAGCACATGCGTTTCTGAATTTATTTAATGTCTCAGAACTTTTGCGAATCTGTACTTCTCCGAAATACTTGCAATGTGTATTTCCTAAGCGACCTACCGCTTCTGTCACCATCTTAGCGACTTTAATACGCTCTTTTGTTTTCATGAGCTCAAAAAAATGAATTATATTTCCGAAAGTCATGTTATTCGATATGACCCATAAGGGGATACAATCATGATGACTACGATAATATTTTATATAGTCTGTTTTGCCCTCTTCGACCTTATGCTTTAATACCTTGATAAGGTTTTCAAGTTCATCATTGTATTTATTTGGATTGTAATACTCTTTCTTAAGACAAAAATTGTCTTTGTCCAGAAATGCATTATCGTCCCTATGATGTTCTGAAAACACATATATCACTGCAGTTTTTAACACTGCTTCAGCCTGAATTACATACTCAAAAGTCAGATTTCTTAACTTTCTATCAAAAGTAAACAAAGAATATATGTCATCGAACGTAGTACCTGCCATATATCTATCGTCATTCGCCCTACCCGATAACTCACGATCAATGAAAGGTTCTTTATAACCATTTATTATTGCGTAATAGCTTTCTCTCATGAGAATATATTTAGCGCTATCAGCTACGATAAGCCCACGACTTCTAAGCTTTTTAACTTGTTCGTCAATAGTAATAAATGGTTTATCCATGCTAACCTCTTAAAATGAGAAAGGGCGCCTGCTGCGTCAGCGGGTCACCCTCTCCGTTGCCCTTACACCCGTAGGAGTAAAGACTTCATCACTACGGCAAGTTTATATGATTTTTAAAGTTGTTGTCAATCACGCTTTAAAATTTTTCATATCTTGTTCCATCAATTCGATTAGCTACTTATCATTTTGGTTGTGAGCCTGCATGTCTTTGCGGATGAGGTCTTTTAGATATGCATTTTGTTTCGGCTGCATACATACCCACTCATATAAGTCCATATCATCGGGAAAGAACACTATCTGCTTTGTTTTAGTGTTCCGTCTTTTATAGTTAGCGTTTGCGCGCTTTTGTGCTTCACTCGTTGCCATTTTTATGACCTCCCTTTGTAATAAACCAGTATATAAGGTCTATAACCACAAAGATAACAATTAAGATACCTATAAATTTAATATCCATGATTTTTCTCCCCTGTTTTATTTTTATACATGTGCTATGCTATGAATAGCCTGCAAGAGGCTAGTCGCTCTAACCCCTTGCAAGACTTTTATTTTAAGACTCTCCGCCGTCGCGCTTAGAGTCTTTTTCTTTACATCTCCTTTCTAAATATCTGATTATCAAGTGTGATAATACAGTATTTGTTATTTTATGCCTCATGTTGTTCATGTTTTGCTTGCATATCTTTTACAATAAGCTCGCGAATATAACCAGCCATGCTTTCGTGTTGCGCTACCCATGCATACACTTCTTTGTCTTTTGGATAAAACGCTATTGATATTTTTTTACGTTATGTTTAACGTAGTTGTTATTTGCCCTTAGGCGTGCTTGAGTTGCCATGATGTTTCTCCCATTTCTTGATTATTACATACGCGATATATATACCAATCATGCTGGCTATAACTTGCCGTATAAAACTAAGTAAAAACTCTGTGTAATCGTCTGCAATTGCTTCTTTAAGAACATCAACGGTAAAAGCAACAACCTCTGATTCGTTTAATGTACTCATTTTAGCTCATTTGTGGTTGTTGCTGTATATTATTGTATCTTTCGTCACATATTATACGGTAGATGTCTTTATTTCCATTGTAATCATGTTAAAACCCATGTCCCACATGTAAGAAAGAGTATCAGTTGTACTGAAGGCTCAAATACGCACTGTTCAGCGTAAATATTAAAATAGCAAATAATTTGCGCGCGCGTATTACTCAAACACGACGTACGTAAGCTTGCAGCTTACAACTTATTTTGCAAACGCTACTTTTCGTAAGTATCTGTTGCGTACGTGTTTGTTGCTATATCGTCCTCAATTGCATCAACAACGCGCTTATTTTCAAGCAAATCGCGGCTCACGTGCTGGAAGTGCGAAACCATATCCGCTGGAAGCTTGTAAATATCGCCGTAGTAGTTAAACAGAACTTGCAGAGAATTATTCGGCACATTTAGCGTAAATTTTTCAAATTCTGCTTGATGTAGTGGAAATATATCCGCATATTTGGCTGAATATATTGATTCTGCATCAACGTTATCCAGACTATAAATAATGGTACAGTTTTCACCATTCGCATCGTTTGCAATAATATGTTCACTTTTTGCTAAATCGCGATACTTAGTGAAAACAGCCTCAATTTCGCGACTAAATCTCTCCCCTTCTTCCAAATAGCCGTTTTCAAGCCACTTTTTATAAAACGGTTTAGAATGCAAATCTTTTTGTAAAGCCTCCCGAATTTCTATAAACCTCTGCTTAGTTTTTTCATTGAACTCAGGCATATAGTCATAGAAGAAAATATCAATAAAGCTAGGATCATCTAGATTATTATAACGAAACCGCAGCTGTCTGCAGCAAACGTAAGGGTCAAACACAAGTACCGCGCGATAACGTTTAGATAATTCCTCATCTTTTTTAAGCAAATCAATAAGCTTATTTACATCGGAACGAATCATTCCCAAATCCGTGTCATCATCCCACGGAATAAAGCCATGGTGACGAACAGTGCCAAGCAACGTTCCAAAATCAGCCCAATATTGCAAATTATGCTTTTTAGCAATATGCGCAAATTCATTTAATAAGCTTGCACAACCGCGCTGAATAAGACGCACAGAACCAGTTGCTTGCGGAAGGCCGTAGTAAAAGCGCTTGCGAGCGTCCAAATCGCTCTCGTCACTTCGGCGATATGTTGCCCAAGCTAAAAGCGATGCGTGTTCACGATTCGTAAGTGTGTCAACATGCATATTGTGCTGATTTTCAAGAATATGCGACAATTGCTCGTCTAGTACGTATTGCATATGATCAAGACGCGTTTGCAAATCGCTAACTTGTGCGCGAAGATCGCGTATTGAACGCTTAGAAGAAGGGCAATGGTCAATTAATTTACGAATTACCTTATGAAATACAGATGCCATACATACACCTTCTGTTACTTTCTCTTACTTTTACTTAACGCAAGTCACATGGGTATTCATTATAATACGATTTGTAATGCGATTTGCGTATCGTATGTAACTTTGCGACACATTTTCTTTACAGCATGATAAACAAAATAACGCACCTTATTAAGTAACAGCATAACCAGCAGAGCAACCGGCTCATACACAATGCCGTCAGTTCTATTTTGGATTTGTTGCATTACGACTATGTGCAGCACGGTTTTCGTAGCACGTCAATAACATGTCAAATCCGCAAGATGCAAACGGAATCATAAGCAAATACGCTGGCAAAATATACTGCGATTGCGCTTCCCAAATCATATAAAGCACAGACATACCAAGCACAATAACTAAAGGCGTTAAACATTCAACATCTAGTAACGCGCTATTATTTAGAGAATCTTTAATATTTGACAACTTTTTATTATTTACCAACTTTTTCTTACGCAAAGTAATACATAAGAAGACTGTAGTAAAGAAAGCAAGCATAAATTGAAGAGCATCCAAGAAAGTAAAAACAACCATATGTAACTTTCCAGCATAAAGTGAGCGCACAGCAGGATTCATTTTGCGATCAAATAAATTCTCCCTACCTGGTCCGTGGAGCTTCCAGCTACTTGCAAGTAAAGATTCGTAAGTTGGCTCAAGCCACTCTCCCATAAATTTTTTCGTAAAGAAAGTCGCCATTTGCTTAGGGTTTTTTAAGAAGAAAGTAATATTTTTGCGTAAAAATTCCGTAGATTCCTTCTTTATAGCGTCCTTATTATAGGTTGCAACATCAAAGCTAGTTGGGTATCCGTTATACCATCCAGGATTATTCGGACCACATTTTCTAGCAGGATCCGTTGCCATTGCAAGCCAAACTGTAGAAGGCAAACCATCTTTTGCGCTGTGACCAAAAGAATTAGCCACCTGCGTTACAACAATATTGCTTACACAAATGCACGCAATCGCAAACAATACACAAACAGCATGCTGCCACTTTTTAGAGCGCAAAGCCGACACAATCCACACAACAATCATTCCAAGCAAGCAATAAATCATAGTTGACTTAAGCAATATGGCAAATAACATGCACATTAAAGATTGCACAGCATCACGCCAACAGCCGCTACGAATATTTTTTGCGTGAAAAATAAGCGCAGCAAACACAAAAGGCAAGCAAAGCGTATTACCATACGCAAAAGTCGCGTAGAAAATCATAGGCAAAAATGCTACGTAAAAAAGCAAAGAAAGAAGAGTTGCGGTTTTATTGCGGAATAGTAGGTTGGAATAATATGCAATAAGAACGCCAGTAACAGCAGCACAGAGTACATTCAACACTTTAAAAGCAGCGTATGCTTTAGAACCAAAAACGATTACCAAAAAGCGCATAAGATAAAGAAGCGGAAATTGGAATGGAAATCGAGTTAAGTAGCCACCCGGGCACACAATCCAAGATAATTCCGAATTGTCAACTCCCCAAACTACAGAAGCTCGATTAGGATCTGCATAATATTGAGCTGCACTAAACAGGTAGGCTGGATCCCACTCAAGCCATGCGTGCGCGACACGCACCCAAATCAAACCTGCAACAATCACGTAAGCAAAAACAGCGGCAGCAATGTAGCGTATGCGTACTTTATTAAGAATTTCGCTAAGAATCCCACGCTTTTTTAAAAGCGCAATAGTAAAGAATATTGCGGCGCTTATAACAATCACGAATGGTGATTGAAACCAGAGGAATTCAAGAGTGTAATATCCAGGCAAAAGATGAGCCGAAATAACCAGATTAAGCAATGACAGTAACATGAAAAATACTACAGAACACCACAGTACAGCAGCGCTAAAAAAGCGACCGAGCGTTACACTTATATTCTGCAGACGCTTAATCATACTCTTAAACCCCTTTAAAATATTACTTTTACAAGAATTACTCAGTATAGTAACACGGACAATGCGTTGATTCCAAATAAATTTTGCCAATAGAGCTTCCAGGAATACCCGTGTGAATTATAAGGAATTCGCTAATAAACCAAATACTGGTCGGTTATTACAACCTCCACCGGTAAGAAAGAGTGTCAGTTGTACTGATGGCTCAAATACGCTCTGTACAGCGTTGATATTAAAGGCGCCCAGACGAGTACCTTTGATAAGCGAATGAAGTTAGTCTATAGTGAGAAGAGATAGAGGCAGAATCTTCGGGCGGATGCCTGAGGAGGCTGCCTCTATTTTTTGTAGACTCTCCATTAACCTCGTTACTATTATCTGTGGTGTAGTATATGGAGCGCGCAATCGGCGAACCGTTCATCTTTTTTTCTCATTTTTTATTACGCGCAAAGCTTAAGGTTTTTTCGATGTTTCTACTCAAATGCTTGTTATTGTGTATATTTCAATTCGATAGCACTTGCCAAACCTGCTTTACCAATAACGTTTTGAGGCGCTTGACTTCTAGTTTTCTAAACTATTTCTTTATCAACTTGAAAGACGCACTTGATACCTTGCTTTATAAACACATTAATTTTTGCTATATTGGATGTAATAAAAGAGGCTGCTTCGGGGTTCAGCCCTATCGCAGTCTCTTTTATTTTTCTTCATATAACATCACGAGTAACTACTAGCCCTGCATGTGGTTCTTCTTGGTGGTATAGTGTCAATAGCGGGTTAACGGCGGCGGGCATTTCCGCAGCTGCTTAACCCGCTATTTACAAGTTCAGGCAATAGTCAAAAATCAAATAACTCAAATAGCACTAAATCCTGAATTCAATAACGAGTATCAATTGTACCGAAGGCCACCATGCCCAGTGCAGCGTGAAATTAAAGCGTGTATGCGCGTATCTTTAGGCGCCGAGGTAAATCGTGGTATAATGCATGTAAAAGGGCGCTGTTCTGCTATTAAGGAGAGCGTTCTTTTTTGCATGCGTTCTCTTTCTTATGGTATATTTTACTTGTATAGGAGGTACGCTGCTCCGCTAATGGGAGGAGCTGCCTCCTACGCATATCAATCTTCTTACATTCCCTGTTTTATCGATAAACACTATCCATTGTACTTTATGCTGCATTTTCGGCACATCGCATGGAGCCAGGATTAAAGTTGCGCGTGTGTATCGTGCTTTTTACCTCACAGAGTTGCGCGTTTATACGTAGGCATATCTGAGCAACCTTGGTCATGAACTTGAAACCCATTTTTTGTAAGCGTGTCATGTACAAAGAGGTCGCGCCATTCATTACCACGCTTTTTGAAGTTCTCTTTTGAATAGTCGCTATTCTCAACTTGTCGTATGCCGTAAATTTCTCCAGGGTTTTCACTGTAATCAACTTCAGGCACCTTGCCTGTAAGCAGTCATTGGCTATCGCAAAGTTTAAGCTCACTAAAAAATGCTTCCTATTAGCAATAGCTGTCGTGCGCGCGATTATGGTTTTAACACCTATATCACGCTTTTTCAAAAAGACATTCAGATGTACTTTTGATAAACAAAATTAGTTAGTGTATAGTGAAATTAATAAAAGCGGTTCCCCCGGGCGGATGCTTGGGGCGACCGCTTTTATTTTCTACCCAAATCATGAAGCAGTTTAAGTCTTTTTATATGTGTTATCAAAATATGACCTGTAATTATTGTGCTAATCCTCTCTTTTAATGCGAGCTTGAGCTTTAAGGTTACCGCAAAAACCGCCACGCGGGCGGTCTAATGAATTTGAGGCTTGCAGATGATGAAAAAGAACGACTACTTATTTTACCTTGCCTTCACGAAGCATTTTCCCAAGCTCTGTAATTACTGCAATAAAGTTATAGGCTTTCCCAGTCTTTTTCTCTATCGCAACAAGATTTGAGGAGGAGTCTTCAATCACTGGGGTGTGATAGGAAAACACATAATAGTCTTTATATTCACAACATTTATCGACTTTCCCTAAAAGGTCTTTTGCAATAGATAGAGCCTGCTCATAATGAACCATGGTTACCTCCTAAAACTTAGAACGAATTCTCGGTTAAACGCTTACAAAAGATTAAATGTTAAAGCTTCATCTCTTTTAATTCGGCGCCTAACGTATCATCAAACGTCGCTGCTGCAAAACTGTAATCGATAGACCCATCCTTTTTCCAAACAATAAAAGGCGACATGTAACCACCGATAACAGGTTCTTCATCTTCACAATCGCTGCCACTGTAAAAAACGAAAGCATTATCGCGTTCTACGCACAAATCAAATTCGTGAAAATTGCTCACACTGCCTTGTGCTTTTCGTTTGGCTTGCTCAAAAGAAATCATGATTCCCCTATCGTCCAGAATTATTTTTAGGTGAGGTGAATACTTCCAAATTAAGGGCTGCTAATTTGACAAACCCATTGTAACGATACTTAACAGTTCAATTTAACACTTTGTATTATACGCTACAACATAGTTATGCCAAGCGCGTACACTGCTCATTTTGATTGTGAGCCTGCATGTCTTTTCTGATGAGGTCACGCAAGTAAGCCGTTTTATTGTCTTGCCTACAAAACGATGCTTATACGCGTCATCTGGGTAAAATGAAAGCGTATGCGTTTTAACATTGCGTTTACGATAGTTTGAATTAGCGCGTCTTTGTGCTTCAGTGGTTGCCATGGTTTACCCCCTTATATTGTTTATAGGCTCGATACATGATGTGCGTTATAAATGCTGTTACACATATAATGATTGCTTCTTGCATATTTATATCCTCCTTGCTACTATAGGAGTTCAAGGAGCGCAGAGACCGAAACGCCCCTTGAACTTCAAGCCTTTTTATTTTTTAGGCTTTTTATTTTTTAATCGTTCTCGTATTTCTTCGGCTGCTGCTGTTAAAATCGCCGTTAAAATTGCGAGAACGATTGTGCACATGCCCTTTAACTTAAAATTACACTTAATATAATTAAAAACGAAAAGCTCATACACCGAAAAAATCTTTGCATATTTTTAGTTATTGATATCATATAAAAAAAGAAGCTCTCAGACGAGAACTTCTTTATATACAAGCAGTACCTACGTACCGTCACAAAAATGTGACTTTTAAGGTTAAACCTTTATTTTGACTTGCAGTGTCACTTTGACTGGTATCAAAGCAAGGTTATTGTAATACATTTAGGAGCGTGAAACAAGATGAATTTACGTAAAGCCTCTGACTATAGTGTAGGGCTTGACCTCGGGACTGGTTCTGTGGGTTGGTGTGCTGTAGACAACAATGGTTATCTTTATTCATTTAAGCGTAAGCCTACCTGGGGAAGTAGAATTTATGATAGCGCAGTACATGCAGCTGCTGCACGTCAGTTTCGCGCATTGCGCAGACGTTATAACAGAAGACGTCAGAGACTCAATCTATTACAAGAACTGTTTTCAGAGGAAATGTACCATGTAGACCCCGATTTTTTCATCCGTTTGAATCAATCGCAATTGCTCAAAGAAGACAGAGATGAGACATGTAAGGAATATGCATGCCCACTTTTTAAAACTGTTGCGGATGAAAAAGAGTACTACAAAACATATCCAACGATTTACCACCTGCGCGCCGCTCTTATGAAAGCAAACCAGAAAATGGATTTGCGCCTAGTTTATCTAGCACTGCATAACATTGTTAAATATCGCGGTAACTTTTTGTATCAGGAATACGCCCATCTATCTGCAAAAGACGCTGGTTTATCCAAGCAGTGTAGCAATTTTTTTACGAGTATTGAGCACTTTGAGGATGAACGGCGTATAAGTTTTGCTTATAATAACGCAGATATTATTCAATTTTTGGATAATTTAAAGCCAACGCGTACACAAAACTGTGATGAATGGCAAAATCTGTTTGTGTGTGAGGCAAGCGACGACATTCCTGAAAAACAGGCAAAAGTCATAACTAAATGCATCGGTCTTGCAATATTTGGATATAAAGCTGATTTCTCAGCTTTGTTCGGAACCGATAAAAACGACTCAACGTTTAAATTATCTCAAGAAGAAAAGGTTACGGCGTTCGAAGGGCTTTGCCCCACAGAATTTCTACCCTTGTTTAACGCACTTAAAGCAATGCATTCTGCATATCTTCTAACAACCATTATAAAAAACACCAACGGAGGCACAATTTCAAACGCTAAAATTGCTCAATACAATGCATATCACACCGATCTTTCAAAGCTTAAAGAGATCGTGAAACGCACATTGGGCAAGGATGAATACAATGCGTTCTTTCAGGGTTCATATTACAAGAATACCAAACTGTATAACAAGCAAAAAGCAGAAGGATATACTGCTTACGATCTAGGTAAACTAAGCTACGATAATTTCGCAAAAGAACTTAAAAAGTTGATTGAAAAACTCGAAAACAGCGAGGGTTTGAGCGCTGAAGATGCTGCATGGATAAAGCAAATTCCTGCTCGTTTGGATAACGAAGATTTTCTCAGGAAACTTAGAACAACCGATAATGGTAGTATTCCTTTTCAGCTACATCTTGAAGAGATGGATGCAATTATTAAAAATCAGGGTAAATATTATCCGTTCTTGCTCAAAGAAAAAGGCAAAATTGAGTCGCTTATAACGTTTAGGATTCCCTACTATGTGGGCCCTCTTACTCTAAAAAATGCTGCGCGCGATGCTTATGGTAAAACTCGCTTTGCATGGATACAAAAGAAAGAGAAAGAAGCTCACACGCGCATACTACCATGGAACTGGGAGAATGTTGTTGATAAACATGCAACGGCCGAAGCGTTTATTAGAAGAATGACTGGTAAATGTACTTATTTGTATGCGGAAGACGTACTTCCAAAGTGTTCACTTCTATACGAGGAGTTTTGTGCGTATAACGAACTAAATGGTACACGCTGGACAACAGATAATGACCAGTGTAATCGCTTTAGTGCCGACTACAGAGAGGGTATTTATAAAGATCTTTTTGTTATAAGTAAAGGAAAAATTACGTACAAAAAGATAGAAAACTGGCTCGAACAGCAAGGTGAATTGCACCCTCATGTAAAAGGAGGCCAGGGAGAGAACGGGCTTGAAAGTAGGCTTTCGTCGTATCATTTCTTTAAAGAATTATTTGAATTTAATGCACTAACAGCACCGCAAAGACAAATAATCGAAAAGATTATCTTGTGGAACACCATCTTTGAAGATAGAACTATTTTGAATGAAAAACTTAACAGTCGGTCATTTCAAATGGAATTTACAGCTGCATTTAACAACCCTCTAACAGCAGATCAAATACAAAAAATTTGTAAAAAGCGGTTCACTGGCTGGGGTAAACTTTCTAAAAAGCTGCTTACCGGTTTGTCTGTAGATATAGATGGTGAGCGTCTCACTATTCTCGATTTACTGATAAACGGTGATGTAACAGATGGTCGCAAAGGACGCGCACTTATCTTCCAAGAGATTGTTACTATGAATCAATTTAAGGAAGCAATATTAAAAACAAACGAAGAAGCACTTTCGAAATGCATAATTGATATAGACGACTTACCTTGTTCGCCTGCAGACAAACGCACAGTCAATCAGGCACTTCGCGTGGTAGAAGAAATTGCATCTATTGCCAGTTGTGCACCGTCGCGAATCTTTATTGAGGTTACTCGGGAAAATGATACAAAAAATAAAGGAAAACGTACAGACAAGCGCACTTCAAAGCTCGAAATGGGGCTCAAAAAGCTTCGTGACCACGAAGATACTAAAGCCATTCTTGACGAGCTCAAAAAGCATAAAACCAAGCTTGAGGCTCATGAAAATTCGGACGAAAAACTCACGTTATACTTCGCGCAAAATGGAAAATCGCTGTATTCGGGCACTCCACTGGATATTAACGAGCTTTCGCATTATCAGGTAGATCATATAATTCCACAATCATATATAAAAGATGACAGTATAGACAACAAAGCGCTTGTACTAGCAAGCGAAAATCAACGTAAGAGTGACAGCTTACTCCTAGAGGATAGCATCCGCAGAAAAATGAGTAATACTTGGAATGCACTCTGTAAATCAGGTCTTATGAGTGAAAAGAAACTTAACAATTTGAAGTGTTCAAATATTACGGACCGACGCCTAAAATCGTTCATCAATCGGCAGTTGGTAGAAACAAGCCAAATTTGTAAGTATGCCATGCAGCTGTTTAAAGAGAAGTACCCCCATTGCGAAGTCATACCTGTTAAGGCGGGTATATCTTCTGGTATACGCAAAACATGGAATATTGCTAAGTGTCGTGAAGCAAATGATTACCACCATGCACACGATGCATATTTAGCGTGTGAGGTGGGGCGTTTTATACAGCTTCATTATCCAAAAATTTATAGCAATCCAACGGCATACAATAAGGAAGTGCGTGGTCTTATAAAGTCAAATATTATACACAGTGCGAGCGAAGGGAATGGTAGATATAGACTGCCAGGTGACTCGATGTGGCTTACCTATAGTTTTGTGCATGGAAAGACCGCTAAGTGGAATTGTGAGGCTGAGAAAAATCGACTATTAAAGTATGTTGACTATCCCGATTGTTTTGTCACACGCATGGCATACATAGAAACGGGTGCGTTTTGGAAACAAACGATTTATTCACCTCATAATGAGAAAGCAAAAGATTTGATACCTCTCAAGAAACATCTTGACACAAATAAATACGGCGGGTATTCAAGCAAAAAATATGCAATTTTCTTTGTGTATGCATCGCAAAATAGTAAGGGCGTCAAGGAATGTCATCTGTCGGGACTGCTTATAGCAAAACTTGCGGTAGCCACTGATAACGCAACAGGCAAAATCGACATGCATCGACTCATTAAACTTGAAGAACAACTCGTTGCAGCCCGTGGTACATCTATTCAGATACTACAACCAATCGTCTTTAAGAACCAGATAATCGAATTTGGTAAGAGACGAGAAATAATTACAGGCCTAAAGGAACGTAGGAATGCTAAGGAGCTCGCATTTAAACAACAACATATGCGTTTGCTTAAGAAGTGGAACGATGATATTCAAGAGGAGGGTCATAAGACTACAGAAGTCATCGATGAAGATGCTCAACTAAACGAGATGTTTGATTTAATATTAGAAAAGACGGATCACTGTGCTCCTGCGTTACATAACAAATTGCTAAATATTGTAGGTGCTGATGTGGATGACTATGCACGTATCGAACAGAAATTTGCGGCCATTAGCGACAAAGATACCAAGAAACGTGTTTTATTTAAGATAATCAGCAATGCAAATGCACAGGAAAACCAGATTGACTTGACGGCTATAGAGGGAAGTAAACATTTTGGAGTAATTTCTGATTGGCCTAAAAAGTTTGACATTATTGAACAATCAGTAACGGGTATGTTTGAGAAAAGGATTCACATTGGGGTTTAGAACCGTTGTCCTTGATACACCCTGTAGATGCACTTATCAAGGTGGATATCTGGTTGTTCGCCAGGAGGACAAGCAGACACGGGTTCACCTTGGTGAGATTTCGTCTATCATGCTTGGTACCGAGCAAATATTCCTCAGTGCATATTTACTCGCTGAGCTTGCAAAACTTAAGATTCCTGTAATTGTTACTGACGAAAAGCACAATCCTGTGGGTGAATACCTACCCCTCTATGGAGCGCATAACTGCTCAAAATGTATGCTTGAGCAGCTCGCATGGGGCGAAGTGATAAAGAAACAGGTATGGCGGAGCATTGTGCATCATAAAATTTTGCAACAGGCTGCGGTATTGTCCTTTTTCGATTGTGCAAATGAATCAAAAACACTTACAGAGTATGCATTACACATAAAAGCGGGTGATGGCACCAACCGAGAGGCAATCGCTGCACGGCTATATTTTCGCACACTCTTTGGTTCTGAATTTACGCGAGATTTAGATACTCCACTCAATGCGTCATTAAACTATGGATATTCAATTTTACTGTCAGCCATTAATAGAGAGATTGTTTCACATGGATATCTAACGCAAATCGGAATATTTCATCATAACGAATATAATCATTTCAACTTGTCCTGCGATTTTATGGAGTCATTTCGTCCTGTTATAGACAAAATTGTATATGAAAACTTCAATCATGTTTTTGATGCTACTATCCGACATATACTTTGTGCGTTTACCGACCATAAATTGATATATAACGATGGCGTGTACAAGGTAGAATCAGTAATAAAAATGTATGTAGACGATTGTTTGTCCGCGCTTAATAAAGAGAAACTTCCTGCTGAAATTAAGCCGTATAAGTTAATACTATGACCGCAACAAGGATAAGGTTTATGAGATTGATTGTATTTTTTGATCTACCTATGGAGACCTATGATCAAAAAAGGTCTTATATTAACTTTAGAAGATTTTTAATACATGATGGATATCTCATGATGCAAAAATCAGTTTACACTAAGCTTGTCATCAATGATCAAAATGCTTCAGCAGCTATAGCTCGTTTAAAACTTAACAAGCCGCATTATGGTTTGGTTCAGCTACTTAAAGTTACTGAAAAGCAATATACCAACATAGAATATATTAGCGGTAACTCTAACTCAAATAATGTAATTGATACTTTGGAAAGCTTACTTATATTATGAAAATACGTTTTAGTGGATTATCTAAAATAATTAATCTGAATAAAGGAAACCCCTATTTTGTCTGTATAGAAAATCATCATCTATATACCAGACTTATATGTTCACTTTTATCTGAGTCAGGCGAAGAAGCACCCGAGCCATATACCTTATGGAGTGATAGCGATGAAAAGTTAAAACCTAAAAACAACTTTCTGTGGGTTACCGATCCCTTTCATCTTCCTTATGAAAATAAGCTTTTAATGGGTGAAGCGTTAAATAGAATCGCAAATAATTTTATTGAAAACTGTGAAATGCAAGAAGAATTTGAAGATCTAACAAGACAATTATACAAGCTTTTTTCATTAGAAATCTATCAATAAAGGACAATTACGCCATTTCTCCCGACATCGATATACATAAAATACTTAAACTTATGAGTTTTTCTCCAGACTTCTCTGGTAACAATAATTTTATTGAAGAGCTTATAAATTTTATTCACATTGCTAGAGACGTTTCGCTGACTAAGCCAATTATTTTCGTAGGTATTTGTTCTTTTTTAACTGATAAAGAGCTAAAATTGTTGTTAGAAGAGATAAAAAAATCTGATTTAAGCGTACTGTTTTTTGAAAACCGAATGCATTTTGATACTTTGTACGAAGAAGAACATATACTTCTTGACCTTGACTTTCTTGAGAGTTAAGTAGAAAAAACCAGTTAAGATGACCGTTCCTTTGCAGTGGGAAATTTGCTTCAAGGTTTTGGAGCAGTGTCATTTTGACTGGTAATCAAACAAATTACTAATTACGATCAGGAGCTACTTAGTTTTGGAGCAGTGTCATTTTGACTGGTAATCAAACAGCAGCAAAAAGGCTGGTACAAGTGCCAGCGTTTTGGAGCAGTGTCATTTTGACTGGTAATCAAACTGATTTGACTGTAGACGGCGCGAAGATGACGTTTTGGAGCAGTGTCATTTTGACTGGTAATCAAACTAACGTTTTGCCCTGCGTCAATCATCTGCTGTTTTGGAGCAGTGTCATTTTGACTGGTAATCAAACATGTGCAGACGCGCGTCTTGTACGCTATCTGTTTTGGAGCAGTGTCATTTTGACTGGTAATCAAACTCGGCTGGCATATCTCAAGTGGATATATCAGTTTTGGAGCAGTGTCATTTTGACTGGTAATCAAACTCGCCTTGTGGTGCAATAGTCGTGAACTATGTTTTGGAGCAGTGTCATTTTGACTGGTAATCAAACCTATGGTATAGGCTTTCCCTTCTCTGTCCTGTTTTGGAGCAGTGTCATTTTGACTGGTAATCAAACCTCATACGCGACCGCCTCACGCCTTGTCTGTTTTGGAGC
>NZ_JBWPJQ010000012.1:0-11347 GCF_056583915.1 Fannyhessea sp. C0108B2
TGCACCTACAGAAAGTTTTGATTACATGCGATGATGACAATATCGGATCAATAAAAGTTATAGAAAATAATGGCGGAATTTTGGAAAACAAAGTAAAAATAGCGTATCAAGAGGAAATGTTACAACAAGAAGGTATTGGATTACTCTATAGGAAAAATATCCAGGTAACCCGTGCAATAGTTAGACTAATTGGCATATCCCCACATACGAAGTTTTTGAAAGGGATTAATTGTATCTGTACTCCCCGCTTAATCCACGTAAAGAACGACGTAATGGCGCTACGGGCTAAATAGCCAAGCATGTTTTAGGCTTTGCGCTTTTGTTTTCTTCTTCGTAAAAACTCTTTAACAATAATCGGAATTATAGTTGGGACACATTCAGTGGTTAAGAAAAATGTAATGTACAGGTAAGTCCAGCTACTACCCAATTGTTGAGGAGACTGTTGTGCTATCAATAAATCAATGGCTGGTGCGATGAGCGCGATAGCGATGGTTTTACAGACTCCTAAGTTTTCGAGTGTTTTTGGATTAACAACGATTGAATAAAGAACAAGGTTTGTTAAACCAAGTGCGTGGAGTATAACGATGAATAAAACAGGTGAGTCATAAACAATTTCTGGATCGATTGATATAAGCCATTTAAGAATCAAACTTAAAAGAGGGAGCAATAATGAAAAAAGGAATAATCGTATAGCTTGATACATAGATTTCTTCATTACAACCTCCTTACCATGTACTCGCGTAACTCATACGTTTTAGCTCACGGAAGATATCTAGAGCATACCAAAATGTATCTAGAGCATAACAAAAATCCGCGTTAAGTGGAATGGTTATTTACAGGTTAAACAGGTCTGCGTGGCTACAATTTTGGTTAAAAAGCCGCTATAAGCAACCTCACAATAAGCAGGTAAAAAGTAAGATGGCTCTCCCATTGCGAGAAAGCCATCTTATATAAGTTACAGCCCTATACTGTGCGTGTTTTCTTTACTCTGCCCTCGAAAACACACATCGGCTTAGAACTTATTCGCTATTCAGCGATTCCTCCCAAGCGGGATTTATGGCAATATCACTAATGCCTACATTATTTTTGCGATATTCAGCTAAGCTACTTACATCAAATAGATGTTCGTATGTGCCGGTCTTAAATACATAACGAGAGAACTCAAGAGGATCATCTGTGTCCTTCCCTCTGATAAGGCAATATACTGCAGACGGTGTTATTTTAAACCTAACATACTCTTTTCCGTCAGGGAGATCTTCAAACTCATAAAGCTGTTTGGCAGCTCCTGTTGTCATGTCAATTGAAAACACCTTACCACTCGTAAGATAATAGCAGCTGGTGCCCTGTATAACGCCTCTGGCTCTGCAAACTCCTAAATTAGAACCAACAAAATTGCCTTTTTCATCTACTACATCAATAATACGATACGTGTGATCTTTGAGGTTCCACTCTTCTAACACGCCATGCCCCGCACGATGATCCTTGCCGTCACCTGGCTCACCATCGGGATAATCAAGTTTAAAACTTAAAAGATAGATACAGTCACCTAAGCGCTGATAACATGTATGTGCATGCACAACGCCCCTACGGTAAGGAATACTTTCAAGCACCTGCGGGTTTTGAGGATGATTTGCTGGATACGCCTGAACTAAAACGTCGAAGTTTTCTATCTGTGCAAGTTCTTCATCTGATACACCTGAATGCTTTTGATAGACCTCTTTGGCTTGATCAAAAAGATTGGGCGCGTGTATAGTTTGCGTTATAGCATAAAGCGTATCATCACACGCTCCCATGCTCATATATCCGCCACGGACATCAATGATTTCGGTTTTTTCTGAATCCCCTAAAATAACAGGTTGTTTATAGCCATCGGGAGATCCTCCCGCTCCATAGAATGCCATAAACCCTTGCACGTTATTACGCGGATAACGAGCATATTCTATTGCCAGCTTGATGTCGCGAGAAAGAACTTTTGTTCCTTCTTCATTGGTAAAGAATTCCTGATCAGGGCCGCCATAAAAAACACCAGCATGTGTCCAGACGAGTTTTGCAGAATCCATCTTGCCACATTGAAACGCGCGGATATTACCAGAAGGATCAGCAAGCACCGTATATCCAGTTTTTGGAATGAGGCTTGTATCACCAGCAATATAAACACTAGTTAGGCGTATGGCAAGCGCTTGATCTTTTGTAGTAAAATCTCGAGCGCTTATAGTGGGAGCTGGCTTAAAGAAATAGTAGAGAGCAAACAATGCGCTGCAAACCACCGCGCAGGCAATCACTGCTAAAAGTCGACGTTTCATAGAGCGGTTCATAATTGGACCTCCCTTCATCAGACATGATCGAAATCTTGCCTTATGTGGTTATATTGCTATTATTTTATACTATTTTCTTGAATCTATTGACAGGAATTTAATTATTACTTTTCAATTGTTTGAGTTTATACCGCACGCTCCAATGTAAGCAAGCACCAGCTCTAATATTAGATTTGCGCGACACGTTGGGGTGATGAGAGAACTTATGCCAATGAACTTTTTGGCGAAAAAGTAGCTTTTCAAGGTGCTGATAAGCACAGCATTGTTTCGATTGGAACCTACGGACAAATAAAAACAGCTGAATCTAAGCGATATTTTCGAGAAGGCTTACAGGCAATGTTAGACGAGCTAGAGCCGCGCGTTGTGCTTGTATATGGCGCAATGCCAGTTTAGTATAAAATTTAATATAGAAATGAAACAGAGGCACATAAAGCCGCGAGGAATTAGGATTATTGCTTACAAAAAGATAATGCAAAAAAGATAATGAAATGCAAATTATCCCGAATTATTTGTTATGGATAGACCGTCAATGTAACACTGAAAAGAGGAGGTTGGATAATCCTTGCTTGTAATTGAAACTGTCGTATTATGCGCTGCGTTTTTTGTGCTCTGTTTTGTCAACACGGGCACTGACGAAAAAAATTTAAGAAATTATATGTCGTACCCCAATGAAGTTCAAAAGCGCATCAAAACAATCAAAGCGTACCAGGGCAAATATGCAACAACGAGCAGATTCACCGCGTTCATTATAAATTTTTTACTATTTACCGCGTTATTTTTGTTGATGGGTATTCCTGTCCGACAAACGGATTATATTCATAATTTTATTAGTTTGCTAATTTTAGGTGAAACGTTAAATATTTTTGACCTTATCGTTATCGATTTATTGTGGTGGAGAAATACAAAACGAATCAGATTGCTCAAAATACCACAAAAGGAGATCTACCAAAATCCTAACAAACACGTGAGCGCTTTTGTGAGAGCGCTGATTCTGTATGTCTTTGTTGCAATGCTTGACGGATATCTATTGACTCTATTTTAATTGGCAACCATAAGGAAAGCTATTTTATAAGCATCGTGCAAGCCATCCTCAATGGAATGAGTCTAGCCGAAAAGCTTTATTAAGCCTTTGGGCTTTAGTTTTACTTTAAGACACCAATTCTTTTTTCATAATAAAGTAGCCATTAGGTGCAAATTATATCTTTTTGGTCATTAGAGTCCTTGAAAAGCCACAATTAATCGTTCATAATAAAGTAGCCATTAGGTGCAAATTCGCATTGATATGTCATTAACGAAATATTCCATATGATGGAAGGCACAAATATGTTCGGAAAAGAAATAAAGAGAGATCACTATATTCAAAGACTTATTGCATCAAAGAATAACGGACTGATCAAGGTGATCTCTGGTATGCGTAGGTGCGGAAAAACTTATATTCTCATGAAACTCTTCTACGACTACCTGATTGAAAATGGTGTCAATGATGATCACATTCTGCGAGTAGCACTGGATGACAGAAGAAATAAAGAGTTGCGCAATCCAGATATGATGCTTGCTTTTATTGATTCACACGTGAAGGACAGCAAAATACATTATGTTTTCATTGACGAAATTCAGATGATGGATAACTTCGTTGATGTTCTTAACAGCTTTCTACATATGGAAAATCTGGACGTATATGTCAGTGGCAGTAATTCGAAGTTCTTATCCTCGGATATTGTTACCGAGTTCAGAGGAAGAAGTGACCAAATTCAGATATATCCGCTTTCTTTTTCTGAATTTTTGTCTGTTTATGAAGGTGACAAAAGAGATGGATGGGAGGAATATTGGCGGTTCGGCGGCCTTCCTCAGGTGGTGCTGATGAAAAGCGAGGAGCAAAAACGTTCCTTCCTTCTATCAGTATTTGAAAACACATATAAGAGAGACATTTTAGAGCGACACAGTATACGGAAGCAGAGCGAATTCAGCGATGTCCTCAAAGTTATTGCCTCATCTATTGGGTCACTAACAAGCACCAGAAAACTTGCCCAGACCTTTAAGTCTGTATCACAAGTTTCTATTACAAGAGCAACGCTAGAAAAATATATTGCATTTCTAACTGATTCTTTTCTTATGGAACAAGTAGTTCGATATGACATAAAAGGAAAAAAATATATTGGCAGTCCCGTGAAATATTATTTTACGGATATCGGAGTAAGAAATGCCGTACTTGGTTTTCGACAGATGGAAGAAACTCATATCATGGAAAACATCATATTCAATGAACTGAAGCGACTTGCATATCAAGTTGATGTCGGTAGAGTTCAGGTGTCGGAAACAAACAAAAATGGTGATTATATTCGAAAACAGACGGAAGTAGATTTTGTCGTAAATAAAGCGGATCAACGATTTTATATTCAATCTGCCCTGTCACTTCCTACCAGAGAAAAGACTCTGCAGGAAGAAAAGTCCTTGATGAATATAGGCGATGCTTTCCAGAAAATCATTCTAGTCGGCGGGAGCGTAAAACCCTGGCATACAGAAGAGGGTGTTCTTATCGCAGGGTTACTGGATTTTCTTCTGGATCCAAATATTATATATCAGTAATTCATGTGTATGAGCCTTTGTAATCAAGTCTTGAACAGGCCATATTGAGCAAGATTTTGCTTTATCTGTTGAGTTCTAACCGCAAGCATACGAAAACAAGACATATGGAAAAATCCAAACAAAGCATTATCTGAAAATACACTCGAAGCGTATAATACATGCAAAAGCACGTGCAAGCGCACGTTCGCGAGCGCGTGCACAGCTTGCGCGTATATGTACACGTTCGCGCACATATACATGCACGCCTGCAATACATGCGCACATTTGGCACCGTAGCTGCCAGCGGCAACTACTTTCAACAATGGGGGCAACATAATGGCTGCTCAAGACTGTGATTCTCAAAGTAAAGAACCCTGCACTCTATCGTCTGCAGATTATACTGCCATTATGAATAAGAACGTTGGGTACATCAACCAAAAGGGCGCACAGTTTTACACAATGTCCAATTATGCCGATGCAGTGCAGTACTACCATATTGCTGCTGCTATGGGTAACTGTGACGCCATATTCACTTCAGAGTTCGTCTGCGCTTTGAAAACACCGATGCTACATTCATGAGTTTAGGTGTATAATAATCATAAATTTAATGTATAAAGCCTCTTAACTGCATATTTTTTGCACATATGCTGTTCCACCGAAAAGGATGACAATGAAGAAAAATAACACTCCTAATCGTAGAATTTTTGCCCTACTTAGTGCTGGTTTTTGCGCAAGCACGTTGGCTTTAACTGACGGGGTCGTAACCAATGCTTACGCCGCTTCTCGTGCGAGCGATATTTCTTCTGGTGCTGTTACGTCATCTACTGTTACATCTGCTGTTAAAGAAGCTAAAACACATAGTTCCGTTGAGGGGAGGGGTATAGCAAGTTCCAATCGCTCCCCCATTCAACCGGCACCAACTCAAATTCAACCAACTTTAACTCCTACTCAACCTGCTTCAACCCCCATTCAACCTGCACCGGCTCATATTATCGATGATGCAACAGCCAGGAAAATGGCTGGCTGTGAAGCAGAAGTTCAAACAATAAAAGGCGTTAAATACCTTGTAATCAAGCCAAAAAATGCTGCCGGATCTGGCATTATCAGCGCTAGTTATAGACCAGAAGAATTTGAAACTCTTCACAATAAGCTTATAAGCGATGAAGCTTCTGGTGCCACTCTAAAATTTGAAGGCAAAGTATATGGCTATCACGATCTACATCTATGGCAAGATCCTTCTGATGTGATAAAAAATATTTCGCTATTTAGCAATTCGAAAATAAAATCGCTAGGCAATATAGATACATTTGATGTAAGTAACGTTACCAAGACAACTAAGTTATTTAAAGGTTGCACGAATCTGGAAAGCTTAGACGGTTTGGAAAACTGGAACATAAAGAACGTTACTGAGATGAAGGGAATGTTTGAGGGTTGCGAACAAATCACAAATTTAAACGCATTGCAAAACTGGGATACTAGCAAAGTTTTTGAAATGGATAGCGCGTTCAAGGATTGCAAAAAACTAAAAGACATACAGGGATTGCGCCAATGGAATGTTTCAACAGCTAGATTTATGTCTGAGGTATTTTCTGGATGCGAAAGCTTGGAGACTCTTGATGCGCTGAGCACTTGGAATACACCGAACGCAGCGTATATGGACAAAATGTTTTTTAATTGTAAGAACTTAAAAAACATTACGCCTCTAGCGAATTGGAAAACGGACACACTTAAAAGCGTAAAGTACATGTTTTCAGGCTGCACATCTTTAACCGGAAGCAACAAACTAAATACTATGTCAGATAACACTTCCAATACATGGAATACGAAATCACTCACATTTCTTCAGTCAATGTTTGAATCCGCAGGCAGCAAAGACCTAGTATTGGATGTAAGTAATAAAAAGTTTAAAAGTGATCTTCCAGCCGGCAATCTGTTGCTAGCATGGGCTTCATCTTTTAATGATTCAGATATGTTCAAGAACTTTAAGGGTATTGTTATTGCCAACAACTGGACTTTTAGCAAGAAACCGGGCGATCCTAAAGTAAGTAATAATCTTAAAACAAATCCTCTTTCTGACGGAACAATAGCTACAGACACTTTCGGCGAAGAGTACTACACGCACAAATGCCTATTCTTTACCGATAACGATGTGTTGCTAAATGGTATGAAAGATGCCGTTTATTACGAAAAACCGGTCATCGTGAACTATCAGGGCAAGGAAATTAAACTGTATTTGCCTGCAGCGTATGATTCGCGCATTAATGGCAGTGTATCAACTGATCCTGTGGCAATAATGAAGTATCACGTTCAAAACGCAATGAAAAAGGCGCTGAATGAATTAAGACAAGCATATACTAATGCTAATTTGCCTGAGGATTTTGAGTTCGTGCCTTTTAGTTCTGATCAGCCTAAAGATGCATTTTCCGTTTTTGATATGGAATACCATCTTGCAAAAATTGAGACTGTTGATGTTAAAGGAAAGATGAAGTATGAGGCTGACGGGGAGCTTGCATTTAATGAGAAAAAGAAAATAAAAGATTTTAAAGATGGTAAAAAGAAAGTTAAAACAGGAAAAGTAGTTAATGGAGCTTGGAGCGATACTGCTACCGACGAAGAGGTGCTTGAGGCTTTTAATGATGGTTCAACTAAGGTTGGCAATGTTAAGGTTGAGCATGAAGGTAACAAAACTATTACCACTACGTATGATGTTGATCCCGATACGGGAGACCTGAAGAATCCTAAGGTTCATACATCAATGCCTTGGGAAGAGATTAAGAATAATGCCATTCCTGTAGAGCCAGATCCTGAGCCTGAGCCTAAGCCTGAGCCAGCTCCTGAGCCGCAGCCTGAGCCAGAGCCTGAACCGCAGCCGCAGCCGCAACCGCCCACACCAGATCCAAATCCGTCACCGCAGCCAGAGCCAGAGCCTAAGCCTGAGCCAGCTCCTGAGCCTAAGCCTGAGCCAGCTCCTGAGCCGCAGCCTGAGCCAGATCCGAAGCCGCAGCCTAATCCGCAGCCGAGCCCCACGCCGCAACCTGGAGGAAGCGATACAGGTGATACCCCAGATGGAGATCTTCATCCTAACATGAATGATTCTGATAATGATTCAGAAAATAAGCCTGATGATAATCCAAGCGGTACCAATCTAGGCGATGGCAAGACAGACGGTACTGATTCAGACGGCGGACGCCTAGGCATTGACTCGAAGAACAGGGCTAAAAACACTCCAAATAGCAGTTCGAATAGCAACTCTGCGAATGCTCGAAGCAATAGCGATCCAAACAATAGCTCAAGTAACGGTTCCGAAACTAGCTCGAACGATAATTCGAACAGCGATGCTAAAGGCGGGCACAATAATGACAATGACTCGACTACCAGCCTAAACAGTACTTCTACAAAAAGCAGTGCCGTAGATACGGCCAGCGATAACACTAATTTGATTGCTTCTATCGTGAGAATTCTTATTGCTATTGCAGCAGTTGTGGGCGGATTTTTCTTCTTGTTCCCGTTTCTTAAGCGCAAAAAGAATCGTAAAGGCACAAGACATAACGACACTCACTAATAACGGCGCATAATTCCCATGCATTTAGGCGTAAGGCGGGCGCTTGCTAACTGAGCGCCCGCCTTGTTATGTGCGCATCCCCATGTTGCATCAAAGATTTTAAGTTGAAAACCAGAAACATCCAGGCATCACGACTAAGCATCGCGGCTAAGATGGCGACATATGAGCAGCTTAATCGCTTTATATTCGAGAAACATGCTCATTTGAAGTGGCGGCCTATGGGCGCACCGAGTAGTTCTTTTTGTTATCGCTGATTGTGGGTTGGAGTCGCAGCGGGGTGTGAGCTACGCATACACTGCGTCTGTTGGAGCTGCGTTGGGGTTGTTGCTGAGGCAAGGCGTGACACTGCCTGCAACCCACAACCGCATATGGCCTGCTAGCGTGCACGGCACGAAAAGCGCATTTTGCATTTTCCCAGGTAGTCGCGCGGGGCTTTTTGGCGCATTTCTCAAAATTGTCTCAAAGAGCAATTTTCGGCTCCCAAACACGTGTCAAAGTGGAATTTTCTAATATTGCACACAAATTTGGTTAGAACGACGCGGGAAGCGTTTTAGCTCAAGATTTTGCGGCGGCGTTTTCGAACAAGCTTTTACAAAACATTTCGCTTAATATTCGAAAAAATCCTTGTTTGACACGAGTTTTTGTGACGCTGCGCCACAGAACCAAAAAACGTATTTGCATTTGACCAGGTAAGCGCATTGGTACAGTTTTGAAAACCTCTCAAAAGCGGCGCGAAGGGCAATTTTTGGCTTCAGAACTCGTGTCAAACGGGGTATTTTTCGAATTTTTCTCAAAATTTTTTTAAATAGGGGCGCAAGAGCATCTCTTGGCGGCAAATCACACGAATTTCAGTGCAGTTTTACCATGCAGCGTCTCCTTTGGACCCAATTTTAAGGTCAATGAACACCAGGGTTCCTCTCAGGAGCACAAATTATGTCCAACGAGGACAGGGCAGCAAAAACATTAAGAAAGTATTCTTAGAACTGGGCGCTCCTTTAAAAAGCAGCACTTAAATTGGAATTACCTTCAATCATCTTAATTGGATCACAAGGACATCAGCAAAGCTGTATGTAAAATTAGAATATAATATACATAAAATATATTGAGTACAAAAGAACTTTATCTTACAATATACTCACGGAAAATGAGCATTATAGCGGTTATTTTGCCAAGTTGAAGGTGTATATTGTAGCCTACTTTATAAGACATCATAATCCCCTATATACTCCACTATGCACTAACCGTATAGGAGGATTTATGTCTCAAAAAAATAAAAAATCCAGTGCTGTTTTACCTGTTATTTTAAGTGTTGGTATGTGTGCAACCACCGTAGGCGCAGCGGTTGCAGCAACTACTCCAACATCTGCATATGCGGCAAGCGCTATAGGCAGCCAAACGCAAAGCAATGCCCAGAAGACAAGCGGTACACCCAAGGATACGCAAGCGCCAGCAGCCGCATATCCTACTGTTACCTTTAAAAATGGCGACTCCACGATCGCCACGGTACAAGTTAAAAAGGGCAATTCCACTGGTTCCGACACTCCTTCAGACATAAAAGATACGGGTCACATCTTCCTCGGGTGGAGCACTGAAAACAATGCTACTGCCGCGAATTTTTGGGATAAAACACCTGTTACTACCAATACAACTGTGTATGCAGTATTTAAGAAGGACAAAGATGACCCTGCTCAGAAAGCGAGTGTAACATTCAACATTGATGGCGCGAACGTCAATACCATGCGCGTTGAAAAAGGAAAAACGCTGGGCAATAGGATGCCAGCTCAACCCACTAAAACTGGCTATGATTTCCTCGGGTGGAGTACAACCGAGGGTGCAAGTGAAAAGACCCAGGTGAACTTCACATCCGCAACAACCGTTTCTGCCAATACCACTGTGTATGCTGTGTTTAAACGTCAGATTGTTATGCAAACGGTTACTTTTAAAAGCAATAATGATAGCAGTGTTATCCAAGTTGAAAAAGGAGAAAAAGTAACTTCAACTCCAAGCGCGGTTGCTCCAGACGGTTATAGGTTTGTTGGATGGAGTGCAAAGCAAGATGGTACAGGTCCTAAATTTGACTTCACGAAGAGAATTACACAAGACATAACAGTTTATGCTATTTTCAAGACAGAACCTGGTGTAATTGACATTGTTCCAGATCCAATTCCACCTGATCGTCCTATTTTGCCACCTAATCCTGGTGGCCATATTCCGGATCCAGATGATCCGCTTCCTTATCCAGACGAGCCGGAGGATCCCGATGATGATTCACAACGGGAGTATATTGTTCATTTTACTGTTGAGGGTGCTAGATATTCTGATGTACATGTAGTAAATGGGCAAGGAGTTAATAGTGAAATGCCATCAAATCCTTCTCTTGAAGGATATAAATTCCTAGGGTGGAGTACAAACGGTCATTGGACAAGTAAAGATGACGTTGATTTTACATCGAGTACACCAATTCATAGGGATACATACGTTTTTGCCGTATTTGAACCTGTGATGTGTGATGTCACCTTTAAGAATGACGATGCATGGCTGAGCACCTATTATGTTAAACAAAATGAAACATTAGACAGCAGTAAATTTCCAGCTAGTCCTAGTAAAAGTGGCTATAAGTTTGTAGGTTGGAGTACCCAGAAAAATGCTACTGACGCGGATTTTTCGAGCACCAAAGCTATTTCTGCAGACACAACCGTATACGCTGTGTTTAAAGCCAATCCATACGAAACGAGCCATGATGTTGTGTTCGAAAGCGATGGCGCGTGGATCAAAACCGTTCAAGTGGAAGATCAGAAAACTGTCACTGATGCCGATATGCCAACTGATCCTAGTAAAAGTGGCTATAAGTTTGTAGGTTGGAGTACCCAGAAAAATGCTACTGACGCGGATTTTTCGAGCACCA
>NZ_JBWPJQ010000013.1:0-4781 GCF_056583915.1 Fannyhessea sp. C0108B2
CATGAGTATGTACTCTGAGAGCTATACAGCATAACAATTGATTAGAAGACGCATATGATCTACATTGAATAGAAAAGAGCTCGACCGATTAGTACTTCTCGGCTAAGTGCGTTACCACACGTACACCTGAAGCCTATCACCTTGTTGTCTACAAGGGGTCTTACCAAAAGGAAAACTCATCTTGGGATGGGCTTCCCGCTTAGATGCTTTCAGCGGTTATCCCAACCGGACTCAGCTACCGGGCAATGCTATTGGTTAACAACCCGTACACCGGAGGTCCGTCCACCCCGGTCCTCTCGTACTAGGGGCAGCCTCCCTCAATTTTCCTACGCCCACGGAGGATAGGGACCGAACTGTCTCACGACGTTCTGAACCCAGCTCGCGTACCGCTTTAAATGGCGAACAGCCATACCCTTGGGACCTGCTCCAGCCCCAGGATGCGATGAGCCGACATCGAGGTGCCAAACCTTCCCGTCGATGTGGACTCTTGGGGAAGATCAGCCTGTTATCCCCGGAGTACCTTTTATCCGTTGAGCGACGGCCATTCCACTCTGAGCCGCCGGATCACTAGAACCTGGTTTCCCATCTGCTCGACTTGTTTGTCTCGCAGTTAAGCCTGCTTATGCTCTTGCACTCAAAAGGATGATTGCCGACCATCCTGAGCAGACCTTACGTGCGCCTCCGTTACATTTTAGGAGGCGACCGCCCCAGTCAAACTACCCACCTGACACGGTCCCCTTCCCGGATTACGGCGAAGGGTTAGGATGCCGAAACGTCGAGGGTGGTATTCCAAGGGTGACTCCCTGAAGACTGGCGTCTCCAGTTCACAGTCTCCCACCTATCCTCTACACGACGAACCGGCAGCCAATGTCAAGCTGCAGTAAAGGTTCACGGGGTCTTTCCGTCCTTCCGCGGGTAAGTCGCATCTTCACGACTAGTGCAATTTCACCGGGTCTATGGTTGAGACAGTGTCCAAATCGTTACGCCTTTCGTGCAGGTCGGAACTTACCCGACAAGGAATTTCGCTACCTTAGGACCGTTATAGTTACGGCCGCCGTTTACCGGGGCTTAGATTCGCTGCTTCGCTAATGCTAACAACTCCTCGTGACCTTCCGGCACCGGGCAGGCGTCAGACCCTATACGTCGTCTTACGACTTCAGCAGAGTCCTGTGTTTTTGATAAACAGTCGTTTGGACCTCTTTACTGTGACCGCCAAAAGCTCAAAGAGTAAATCTTATCACCTAAGACGGCACCCCTTATCCCGAAGTTACGGGGTTATTTTGCCGAGTTCCTTAACCATAGTTCTCCCGATCGCCTTGGTATGTTCTACCCACCCACCTGTGTCGGTTTGCGGTACGGGCTCCTAGCAACTCCCTAGAGGTTTTTCTCGGAAGTATGGGCTCACTCACTTCGCTCAATCGTTTCGTCCTTCACCTCAGCTTTAATACAAGGCGCATTTCACTACCTTGTAGCCTACGTGATCTCACGGGGACATCCAGAACCCCGCTGAGCTACCCTTCTTCGTCACCCCATTGGTAATAATGTTGCGTCGGAGGTGCAGGAATATCTACCTGCTGTGCATCGACTACGCCTTCCGGCCTTGCCTTAGCTCCCGACTGACCCTGGGAGGATTAGCCTTGCCCAGGAAACCTTGGGTTTACGGCGGAGATGTTTTTCACATCTCTCTCGTTACTCATGCCAGCATTCTCACTTCCGGCCGGTCCACCATGGGTTACCCCACAGCTTCACTCCAGACGGAAAGCTCCTCTACCACTAGTAAAACTAGTCCGTCGCTTCGGTACTATGCTTAGCCCCGTATATTGTCGGCGCATGTTCACTCGACCAGTGAGCTATTACGCACTCTTTAAATGAATGGCTGCTTCTAAGCCAACATCCTGGTTGTCTGAGCAAACGCACATCCTTTGCCACTTAGCATAAATTTGGGGACCTTAGCGGACGGTCTGGGCTGTTTCCCTTTCGAACACACGGCTTAGCCCACATGTTCTGACTCCCGGATTCTAGACCATACGGCATTCGGAGTTTGGTTGATGTTGGTAGGCGGTGAAGCCCCCGCAATCATCCAGTGCTCTACCTCCGCAGGTAAACATCCGAGGCTAGCCCTAAAGCTATTTCGAGGAGAACGAGATATCTCCAAGTTTGATTGGCCTTTCACCCCTATCCACAAGTCATCCCCCCAGTTTTCAACCTAGGTGGGTTCGGCCCTCCACGGGGTCTTACCCCCGCTTCAGCCTGCTCATGGATAGATCACTTGGCTTCGCGTCTACGATGTGCGACTAAAACGCCCAATTAAGACTCGCTGTCGCTTCGGCTCGCTTTTTAGCTTAACCTTGCCACACACCGTAACTCGCTGGCTCATTCTACAAAAGGCACGCTGTCACAAGAAAAATCTTGCTCCAACTGCTTGTAAGCACACGGTTTCAGGTACTATTTCACTCCCCTTCCGGGGTGCTTTTCACCTTTCCCTCACGGTACTGGTTCACTATCGGTCACAGGAGAGTATTTAGGCTTGGAGGGTGGTCCCCCCAGATTCCCACCGGGTTTCACGTGTCCGGCAGTACTCAGGTATCACAAGACAGATTTCTTAGATTCGCGTACGGGGCTTTTACCCTATCTTGCCGGCCTTCCCAGACCGTTTTGCTTCTAAGAAATTTTCTTACTGTACAATTTGTGACCCTACAACCCCACAAGAGCTTTCGCGACCTGTGGTTTGGCCCTTGTCCGCGTTCGCTCGCCACTACTAGCGGAATCTCGTTTGATTTATTTTCCTCTGGGTACTTAGATGTTTCAGTTCCCCAGGTTGTCTCAGATGCGTCTATGTGTTCAACGCACTGTAATAAGAAATGACTCTTATTAGGTTTACCCATTCGGAAATCTACGGATCAAGCGGGTATGTGCCCCTAACCGTAGCTTATCGCAGCTTGTCACGTCCTTCATCGGCTTCCTGTGCCAAGGCATCCACCGTGTGCCCTTACCATCTTATCTATCAATGGTTTGGTACATACATACACTATCAATGATTTCTCATTGATGCGATCAGATGCGATCTTCTTCTTAAATAAGAAAATTATCGTTTGTTACGCTATACAGCTCTCAAGGTACACACAAGGCATTGAGCCCTGAAGACTGAACACTGTAATTGAAGATAAAAGATGATCAGCGAAATTTAACGGCAAGACACACTGTATAAAAGGTAATAACAATCTAGTAGAGCTTATTCTCCCTAGAAAGGAGGTGATCCAGCCGCACCTTCCGGTACGGCTACCTTGTTACGACTTCACCCCCCTTACCCTCCACACCTTCGGCGCCTCCCTCCCTTGCGGGTTAGGCCGACGACTTCGGGTGCAGACGACTCGGGTGGTGTGACGGGCGGTGTGTACAAGGCCCGGGAACGCATTCACCGCGGCGTGCTGATCCGCGATTACTAGCAACTCCGACTTCATGGAGGCGAGTTGCAGCCTCCAATCCGAACTGGGACCGGCTTTAGGGATTCGCTCCTGCTCGCGCAGTAGCAGCCCTCTGTGCCGGCCATTGTAGCACGTGTGCAGCCCAGGACATAAGGGGCATGATGACTTGACGTCGTCCCCACCTTCCTCCGGCTTAACGCCGGCGGTCTCGCATGGGTGCCCGGCCGAACCGCTGGCAACATGCGACAAGGGTTGCGCTCGTTGCGGGACTTAACCCAACATCTCACGACACGAGCTGACGACAGCCATGCACCACCTGTTTAGGCTCCTTTCGGCCACAGTGTTTCCACTGCTTCACCTAAATGTCAAGCCCTGGTAAGGTTCTTCGCGTTGCTTCGAATTAAGCCACATGCTCCGCTGCTTGTGCGGGCCCCCGTCAATTCCTTTGAGTTTTAGTCTTGCGACCGTACTCCCCAGGCGGGACACTTAATGCGTTAGCTGCGGCACGGAAAGTATAATCTCCCCACACCTAGTGTCCATCGTTTACAGCTAGGACTACCAGGGTATCTAATCCTGTTCGCTCCCCTAGCTTTCGCGCCTCAGCGTCAGTCATGGCCCAGAAGACCGCCTTCGCCACCGGTGTTCTTCCAAATATCTGCGCATTTCACCGCTACACTTGGAATTCCATCTTCCCCTACCAGACTCAAGCCTGCCGGTATCAGGAGCGGATAGGGGTTGAGCCCCCAGATTTAACTCCTGACCTAACAGACCGCCTACGCGCGCTTTACGCCCAATGAATCCGGATAACGCTTGCCCCCTACGTATTACCGCGGCTGCTGGCACGTAGTTAGCCGGGGCTTCTTCTGCAGGTACCGTCACCTTGCGGCCTCGTCCCTGCTGAAAGCGGTTTACAACCCGAAGGCCTTCATCCCGCACGCGGCGTCGCTGCATCAGGCTTTCGCCCATTGTGCAAGATTCCCCACTGCTGCCTCCCGTAGGAGTCTGGGCCGTGTCTCAGTCCCAATCTGGCCGGTCGGTCTCTCAACCCGGCTACCCATCATTGCCTTGGTAGGCCACTACCCCACCAACTAGCTAACAGGCCGCGGGCCCATCCTTTGCCGCCGGAGCTTTCCCATATTCGCCATGCGACAAATATGGAGTATCCGGTATTAACCTCGGTTTCCCGAGGCTATCCCAGTGCAAAGGGCAGGTTGCCCACGTGTTACTCAGCCGTTCGCCACTTTATACACATCCGAAGATGCTTTAACCGTTCGACTTGCATGTGTTAGGCGCGCCGCCAGCGTTCATCCTGAGCCAGGATCGAACTCTCCATTCAAAATGAAATAAACTGAATTG
>NZ_JBWPJQ010000014.1:0-4520 GCF_056583915.1 Fannyhessea sp. C0108B2
CCTGGAGTGGTTTTACCGCTCACGGTTGTCTTGTCTTTACCAGTCTTGTTTTCAGCTTTCTGCTCGCTAACAGCTGGTTTCACGGTTATGGTTAGAGTTACGTTACCGGTTTTTCCTGCCGAGTCGGTTACCGTGAAGGTTATAGTATGTGTACCAACTTCCTTCGGCAGCATCTTCGTAACAGTGAGATCCAACACTTGTTCCTGATCAGTGTCAGTGGTTTTTGAAACACTCGCACGACCACTAAGGATATCAGCTTGTTGAAGCAGATTGGCGCCCATTAGCGCGTCTATATAGTTGATTTTTTCAACCTTCACATCATCTGTAGCAACAATGTGAATCTTCAGATCTTGCCCAACTGTTACAGGCGATGAAGTAGCAGTAATTGTTGGGTCTTGAGCATCCTTAGGCGCAGTAGCTTGTTTTTTATCACTGTTTTCTGAAGTTAGTTCAAATCCTGAAATTGTTACTTTAAGAGTCTTTTCTTCAGGCTTCGTGACAGTCGTTGTTGCATACACGTCGCCTTCAGGAATTCCATCCTTAACAGTAATCTCCGCTTTATCGCCGTTAATCGTTGTAGTAGAGCCGATTTCATTGTTATCTTTATCAAACAGTTTAACTGTTGTAGTAATCTTATCATCCTTAGGAATACCGCTTCCAACAGATACTGTTACTTTCTGCCCTTTCTTTCCAGCAAGATTAGTCAGATCAGTGTCGATAACTGGCTTCTGTGGTTTAACATTGATGGTTACAACTGGTTTTGCTATACTCGTGGACTTATCAGAGTATTCTCCCTTAATACTATGTTTAAATACTCCAACTGTATCAAATGCACCATCTTTATCAGTTTTTGGAACAGAATCGCGGCCATTCCACGTTAATGTTGGCTTCTCTTTAAGATTGGCTTTGTCTTTAATATCAACAAATTTGTCAATGTCTGTCAATGGCGGTAATTTTTCACCAACGGTAGTATTAATGGTTTTACCGGTAAGAGGATGTACTTTAGCAAGTTTTGGCCTTGTAGTAACTGTGACTTTAACTTTGCGTGTGGTAACGTTGCCAGAGCCATCCTCGGAAGTAATGGTTACTTCCTTTTTTTTCATGTTTTTAGTAACAGTGATGTCGCCTGATGAAAGCGGTGTGTTTTCGCTTCCAGGGCCTTGCTTGGTTATAGGAGTGTCCGTTAAACCAGAAATACTAAACTTCTCAATATAACCCTTGTCATCGGTGGTAGTGAAGCTTAGTGTATCGCCTTTATAAAGATTAATGGTCTGATTGTCGTCGGTTATTTCATTGCCATTGTAATAAATTTTTGGCGCTATGCTGTCGGTTTTATTGCGCTTTAATTTACCATCTTTGTCTTCATCGTTTTCTGGGTCTCTACCAGAAATAACTGTGTATGCAGAACTTGTAGTTGCTCCATAAGAACCGCTATTTGCCCATGTCCATGCGTTTTGAATGTTTGCATACTTGTCGTTATAATTGTCTGCGTTTTTATTAATAGCTCCTGGACGAAGCTTTAATTCTGCATGCATATGATACGCAACATTGTCATACGGTTTAGCAACTGTTATACCCAAACCGTAATTTTTGTTATACTGCGGATTATAAAAAGCATACGTTGTTTGATCTCCAGCCATTCGGCTAATAAGAGGGTCATTTCCGTTTTTATGGAAGATTTGATCTAAATCGTCATTAACTTTATTAGGATTAAGTCCTATACCTACCTGATAAAGAGCATATTTATCTTTTCCAAAATGCACATCTTTTTGTCTCATGTCAGGTACCGAAAATGATAGGGAATCATCTTTCTGAAAGGCTTCCGGATCTTGCGAAAGAATGTGACCTTCTTTTTTCGGTCTGTACGCATCGTATCTAAGATTAGTAACCGTATCAGATTTATATAACCCATTTGAATCCAAGTCTGCAATCGCATATGGTACCTGCCATAAGTACCATTGCCTGTCAGATTTAGATATCATTGACTTAGCATTATTGTTGAAGAAAACATCGAAAACAAGATAGTCAGAGTTGTCACGTGTTTCCACATGCGCATACATAGCTGTTTTATCATTAACAGCTTTCCAATTGGTATCAGATCCTTCCACGTCTGATTTTATTTCTGTTGCATCGCTGTTTCTACCGCGTAATCTTCTAAATTCAAGAATATTTGGATGCTGCAACCAAGGTTTCTTGTCGCCTAGTGGAACATATTCGCGATCTTGATACTTAGTAACCGTGCCATTCGTAGGCTTTTTAGCTGGTGCAGTCTGTGTTGGTGTAACATTTGTGGTTGCTTGAGCAGCCAAGGCAGGCTGGCCGCCTAAGCAGGTTGCCGCTGTCAGTAAAGCAGCCGTTGTTGCTAGCGGCAGCGTGTGTACTTTGTACGCAGAATGTTTTCTGGAAGATTTTGATGATGTATGTTTTGAAGGGTTAACCGTTGCCATAACAATCTCCTTAGTTTTCCCTAATCTTTAATGAACCTTTTAACAAATAAATAGAGAGAATGCTATGACAAGTTTTGCCAACACTGGTCACAAAACTCTCTATCTCAATGTGTACATTTAAAATTCTATCATTTTTTGTTATTTTTCATATTACCTTCAGTTTGCAATTAGTTTAGACTGTAAAATTCTTTAGGCTATAAAATTTCCTACGGTATTGTATTAGTGTTGGAAATGTCATGCTATCGTTTGAAGTTGCCGAGCGTTAGAAAGTATATGCTCTAGTTTCTTAACTCTTGGATACAATGCAATTTGGACGAAAACTGAAACTTTTCCTTTTGTACTCTGAAACTGTTTGCTTTCTGTGTTGTATGTTTCACAAGCATCACGCTACTTGAACCTTTTGTTAACACGTTAAAAATTGCAGTGGGTTAGTACAAAAGGATTACACATCAGTTTTCTGTCTCAACGAATTCGTTCGTACGCTGGTTCTATTAAATACGTGCTCTGGTTCTATTAGAATGTTTTCATAATCTGTACGCACTGGTACTAGCAGTAGCTTATTCCCTTTAACAGCATACATGATAGTATGTTCCCTTGCTATTTGAGTCTGGCCATCCACCATCCCAATCAAGGTGGCTTCTGGTATGTTGGGCAACCCGTAACTATCCACCACTCTCGGCGTAGATGAAGCCCATATGATTTTATAGTAACATCGCTTGTGAAGCCTTCAGCAATGAAATCGCTACGGACATTGGACACGAGACTATTCCAGTACTTTGTGCTATAGCCAGAAACCATGTAGTTCTTGAAAATCTTGGCATCCACCCATGATATATGCTTTGATGTCTAAAGACTATGATCGGGCGGTTTGTGGCGATAGTTATCCAATAGATGAGGTTTTTGAAGAGCTTGAACAGGGTCTTTAATGGATGAGTATAAGATAAAAGTTACTCGTCAGACGAAAGAGTATCTTGCACTTACATGTCGAATAGGTCTGTATGACTGCCAGTATCAATAAGAGTGAGGGTGAGAATATCATCCTCTAGCAGATAAACAAGCAACCAGTCTGGCTTAATGTGACATTCGTGAAAACCGTTGAATTTTCCTTTAAGCATATGGTCTTTGTATTTAGGATCAAGTGCAATACCTTGTCTTAGGTTATCTACTACTTCATCTAAAATAGAAAGATCAGTTCCGCGTTTAGCCATACGCTTATAACTTTTCTTATATGCGTTTGTGAACTTAACGTTATACATCATCTTGTAACAACGCTTTCTTAAGGTCTTCCATAGAAGAATATGATGGTACGTTAGGGTCTCTGGAAATTCTTCTGGCTTCTTGCATCGCGGCCAGTGTTTCGGCATTATACTTTGGGACTTCTACTTTAAATGGAAGGCCGCTGTGTAAAATGCATTGGCGTAAGAAGATGTTTACGGCACTTGACATATCGATGCCAAGTTCGCTAAACAGTTCATTTGCTTCTGTTTTGACAGTACTATCAATACGAATTTGAGTGGGACTTGTTGCCATAGTATCAGCTCCTTTTAAGACGATTATGATACATTTGGTATACGTTGTCAAACAATAAACAGGCAATCACCCGCGTTGAGTGATCAAGCTCTCACGTTGGTGTAAATTCATTTTGTATATCCGACTTCAAAATATGCCCGTTATGGAATTATTTCTAAATAGAGCTGAATCACACAAGCTTATCCTTCACAATGTACTTAGATTAAGTTCCGAAACGGAAATAATTATCAATAAACGCATGATTGGCAATTATTTTCTGGGAATCAAAAAGCATTACGGTATGAATTCTCCTCGAGACATTCAGTTGTACACAAAAGATGTACTTGCCAACCTATAAAAAGCAGCCGCTAGATACCAACGTCTTATAACAAAGATAGAATGCAAAAATAAGCTGCAGGTGATGTTAGCGCATTCAAATCCCCAAAGATCCAGCTAAAATGCCGCCAAACACTTGGTTCACAAGCCGCCAAATGCATGAATGCAAACCGGACAAGTACTGGAATGAAATGTTGCCAAATTATCCGTAGGAAGCAAAAAACGGTT
>NZ_JBWPJQ010000015.1:0-1468 GCF_056583915.1 Fannyhessea sp. C0108B2
TGATATGTACCCAGAATACTGGACACATATTTATGAACTAGGCTGGACACATGGATGCTATTCTGTACTTTACAGGTGGCATCCATTTTGTTTTTGCCTGAATTCTTTTGTTATTATAGTAATCTATATATTCTTCAACTGCTTTTGAGAATTCTTCAAAGGAAGAATAGCCTTTCTCATATCCATAATACATCTCGTTCTTTAATCTCCCAAAGAATGTCTCCATGATGCAGTTGTCATAGCAGTTTCCTTTACGTGACATAGACTGAATGATCCCACGTTCTTTTAATGTATTTCTAAAATAGGCATGTTGATACTGCCAGCCTTGGTCTGAATGAAATATAAGCCCTTCAACAGATGGGAATTTTTCAAAAGCTCTATCCAGCATTCTTGATACCTGCTCAAGATTTGGGCTTGTTGATAAATTATATGAAATGATTTCATTCGTATTCATATCCAGTACTGGAGAGATATAGCATTTCCCCCATGAAAAGTTAAACTGAGAGACATCTGTTGTCCATTTCTGCAATGGTGCTGTTGTACTGAAATCCCTATTTATTACATTATCAGCAATCTTACCTACTTTGCCCTTATAAGAATGATATTTTTCCTTTGGACGCTTACCAGCTAATCCTGCTTCATGCATAAGGCGTTGAACTCGCTTATGATTTATATGATATCCACGATTTAGTAATTCATGATAAATTCTACGAACACCATATCTATGCTTGTTTTTTTCAAATATTTCTCTAATAACAATCAGTAATTCTTCATTGCGATCAGCAACTACATCTGATTTGTTAATCTCAAAATAATAAGTTGATTTAGACATGCCAATAGCTTTTAAGAGATATTTTAATTGGTATCCTTTTTCTCGGAGTTCTTTGATGATTGCTGCTTTTTCGCCTTGAGTTCCGCAGCCCATTTTTCGCGTCTCAAGGCGATTAATTTTTTTATTGCTTCATTCTCCGTTTTTAAGTATTCAGTTTCTGCTCTAAGACGAATTAATTCTTCACGTTCTGATGGGGTTAAATCAGTGGGTTTGGATTTCTTGCTCACGTTTGCTTCCTTCTTACTTTTTCTGCCTTTTTTGAGATTTAATCCTTCATACCCTTTAACTTTATATGTCTGAACCCATTTAGACAATAATCCACTATCAATTCCTGCACTAATAGCAACAGATTTTTGTGATTCACCAGCAAGTACACGAGCTACTAACTGATATCTACATTCAGCCGAACGTTCTTTACATGTAGTTGGATGCCGAAGAGAATCAAGGCCATATATATCTGCAATTCTTGACCATTGTACAATTCTTTTTCTAAAATTCTTTTGACTTATACCTTCCGGTGTCTCAATCCACTGACCAGAGCGATATAGTTCTACAGCATTAAGTTTAAAAACATAATCGTATTTCATACAAAACCCCTTTCACTGGTTTTGTCCAGTAAAAGGGGTACATATCATC
>NZ_JBWPJQ010000016.1:0-956 GCF_056583915.1 Fannyhessea sp. C0108B2
GTACTATAAATGTAACCAAAAGGCGTTCATATGGAAGTTGTCATCACAAATAGGATAGCGGTATTCCGCAAAGAAAAAGGGCTGTCGCAACACCGCCTGGCAAAAGCTGTCGGTCTAAAGCGCAGGTCAATTATGGCGTACGAGAACAACATCATCAGCCCCACCTTAGAAACAGCGTACAAAATTTCTCTCGTGTTAGGAAAAGACATCAAAGAAGTATTCATACTCAGTGATTGGAGTGAATTATGAGCCTTTTTATGTATGACATGGACGAACTTAGATCGCAGGTACAAGAGGCTTTTGGCGACACGGAACATTATTTGGTGGTCGTGAAGCACAACAACTGGCAAAGCGACATCATCAAACTCTTCATCAATTCACTGTACTACGCAACAGATAGCAGTCGCCAATTCATTGTGCATTTTAGCCCGAAAGGCATTTACGAAAAAGAACTGGGCACGCCGCTAAAGAGCGATTTTGTTCTAATGCCGTGGCATGAAATTGAAGAATTGAGCCTTAAACCATGGTGGGCGCATAAGGTCATTCGTTTCTTGCATCTTGGTAAAAACATGGGATATGAAGTTAACTTCTGGGGAAGAGTCAACAAAGACAATAAAGCTAATTTGGCGAATTTGGTGGCGAATAACTGGAGAAGAGATCTCTAACAACCTACGCAAAGGAAACGGGGAACAAAAACGGGAACAAGAACGCAGCCGTGAACATCACAAGAGCATAGCGAACGTAGTATCAAAACGACCGTGCTACGAGGTGGTTTCATACACGCTACGGCATGCATCCTCGTTTGGGCGTTAAATTCAAGTTGGAGTTGGAATTTACGCCCAAAATGGTTAACTGGCACTTTTGCACGGAAAAGGCACGCAGCAAAAAATTGCTTCACGTACACTAAATATTTTGTTGTCCTTTGTGCCTTGGTAACACGTATTTCACGTTATGAC
>NZ_JBWPJQ010000017.1:0-794 GCF_056583915.1 Fannyhessea sp. C0108B2
GACGCAGTTGGGGTGAAGATTCAATCGCACCCGCTTTGCAATTATGTCTGGAAACTGTTCTGAAAATTTGAATTGGTGGTCGGTTGCGCTCATTTGTCGGCAGAAATTGCGCTTTCAGGGGCAATTGCCAACCGCACTTGCTAGTATGCAACTGCTGTTTCATCTATAATTTCGCCATAATCATAATGATGAATTCAAGTTTGAAATGGAGATATTTTTATGATTTTAGCAGATAAAATATTGGAGCTGCGTAAACAAAACGGTTGGTCGCAGGAGGAATTGGCGGACAAATTGGGCGTCAGTCGCCAATCTGTTTCCAAATGGGAAGGCGCACAAAGTATCCCGGATATGGAGCGGATAATTGCATTGAGCCGTTTGTTTGGTGTTAGTACTGATCTTCTGGTAAAAGATGAAATTGATGTTATGGGGAACAACGTCGACGCAGATGAAAATGCCTGCCAAGAAGAAGCCGGTGTTCGCATGCGGGTAATTAAGCTGGAAGAAGCCACCGCTTATATTACTCACAGAATATCATTTGCCGCCTATGTTGCTCTAGGTGTTCTTCTTTGTATTCTGGCGGCAATCCCCATGATCGGCAGCGAGCTTTTGCTTTCTCCCACAGTAAATGCGCAAGTCGGTAAAACTTTGGGCTTAGCCTTTAGCGTTGCGATTGTTACCGTAGCTGTAGCTATTTTTATTATTCAGAGTTTCCACGGAAAGCGTTATCAATATTTGGAAAAAGAGGACTTTGAAACGGCTTACGGTGTTGACAGTGTGCTCAAAGAACGCTTGGA
>NZ_JBWPJQ010000018.1:0-633 GCF_056583915.1 Fannyhessea sp. C0108B2
GTAATCAAAACTTTCTGTAGGTGCAAAGTCTCTTTACAATATGTAAGTGCCATAGAAAGCATTTTTGTTCCATAGCCCTTCATACATTCAGATTGCCTGATTTCGTACCCTATGTGACCACCATAGTTAATTAAAAAAGAATTTAATTCATGCCTAATATTAATTTCACCAATAAACTTTTCATTATCTATCAGCCAAAATGTAGTAGCTCTCACATAATTTGCAGGCAAATTTATACCATGCTCCACATTATAAGAACTCTCTATGATTGTCTCATAGTTTTTAAAGCGTCTTTCTGCATGTGGCCTAAAGCGTTCATCTTCTTCATTTGCTTCTATATAACTTTGGATATATTTCTTATCTGGTCTAATTAATCTCATACGTGCTCCTTATTTTTAATATGCAAGTCTTTAAAATTAGAACCATACTAGTCTTTTGAGCTTTCATAATGTCATCGCGAAACTTAATCTACATAAGGGGGTGCGGACAAAAACTTGGACAGTTTGATACTCGATACATGCCATGTATTCGCCACAAAATCAACGCCGAAAGCCATTTATTTCTTTCCGAGCCTCCACGCTTTGAGCACCGCTTTTATTACTCTGTAAGTCAATGCGGCCAACGGCCAAACGA
>NZ_JBWPJQ010000019.1:0-576 GCF_056583915.1 Fannyhessea sp. C0108B2
GCTATCGATAAAAATATGACCATTACGGCAAACTTTGTTGCTCTAGATGGCGTGGTAGGTCCAAAAGACCCAACAAAGCCAGATGGAAAGAACCCAGACACAAGCAAATATTGGACAGTAACATTTGAGTCAGAAGACACCGCTAAAGGCACCGTAGATGCTAAAAACACGATATATGTCTTGAAGTCAGCTAATAAGACACTTGCAGACTTAAAAGACAGCGCTCCAGCCACAATAGCAAAAGATGGCTATAAGTTTGACAAGTGGAGTCCTGCGCTTGATGCTGCTACCGCTATCGATAAAAATATGACCATTACGGCAAACTTTGTTGCTCTAGATGGCGTGGTAGGTCCAAAAGACCCAACAAAGCCAGATGGAAAGAACCCAGACACAAGCAAATATTGGACAGTAACATTTGAGTCAGAAGACACCGCTAAAGGCACCGTAGATGCTAAAAACACGATATATGTCTTGAAGTCAGCTAATAAGACACTTGCAGACTTAAAAGACAGCGCTCCAGCCACAATAGCAAAAGATGGCTATAAGTTTGACAAGTGGAGTCCTGCGCTTGATGCT
>NZ_JBWPJQ010000020.1:0-555 GCF_056583915.1 Fannyhessea sp. C0108B2
TTTGTAGGTTGGAGTACCCAGAAAAATGCTACTGACGCGGATTTTTCGAGCACCAAAGCTATTTCTGCAGACACAACTGTGTATGCGGTATTTAAAAAAGATGAGCACCCCACCAAAACTGAAGTGCTTATTGGAAAAATGACGTATAAAGGAAGTCCAGATCTTGCCTTCAACACCACCATGAAGACAAGCGACCCTGTCGACGGCAAGAAAGTAACCGACGGTAATGGTAAGGTAACCCTCAATACCCCAGCAACAGATGGTGTCACAGAGGTTGGCAACAAAGAGACAACGTATGAAGACATTACGCCTGGTACAACCTATGAAGCTGATAGCTCGCTTGCGTATAACACCACAAAAGAGACCGCGGGTACCAAAGGAACGCGCAAAATAGAAAAATTTTATGGCGTAGACAGCACTACTGGTGTGATTGGAACCTTAGATGCTTCAAATAGTGAAATAATTCAAAAGGCAACTAATAAGGTTGTGAAGGTTGGAAACGTTAAGAAAACAACTGCGCCTATTAAGTTTAAGACTGTATATAAGGCAGACGCT